>JBFFUJ010000054.1:0-11321 GCA_041571375.1 Lysobacterales bacterium
ACACGCTGACCCGCCTCCGCGATCTCGGCAACACCGTCATCGTGGTCGAGCACGACGAGGAAGCGATCCGTACTGCGGACCACGTGGTGGACATCGGACCCGGTGCCGGCGTGCACGGCGGACACATCGTGGTCACCGGCACGCCCGAGGCACTGCAATCCGATCCGGCTTCCATCCCCGGTCAGTACCTGTGCGGCAAGCGCCAGATCCCGGTTCCCGCCCAGCGTACGCCGATCGATCCGGACCGCACCATGAAGCTGATCGGGGCAACGGGCAACAACCTGAAGAACGTGACGCTGGAAATCCCGGCGGGCCTGTTCGTCTGCGTCACCGGAGTGTCCGGCTCCGGCAAGTCGACCCTGATCAACGACACGCTGCACCGCCTGGCTGCGCGGGAGTTCTACGGCAGCAGCGCGCAGCCAGCCTGCTACGAGGCGGCTGAAAACCTCGCCCTCTTCGACAAGGTGGTGGACATCGATCAGTCGCCGATCGGGCGCACGCCGCGTTCCAACCCGGCAACCTACACGGGCCTGTTCACGCCGATCCGCGACCTGTTCGCGGGAACGCAGGAGGCCCGCGCCCGGGGCTACAAGCCCGGCCGCTTCAGCTTCAACGTCAAGGGCGGCCGCTGCGAGGCCTGCCAGGGGGACGGCCTCATCCGGGTGGAGATGCATTTCCTGCCGGACATTTACGTCGCCTGCGACGTGTGCAAGGGCAAGCGTTACAACCGCGAAACCCTGACGGTCACCTACAAGGGCAAGAACATCCACGAGGTGCTCGAAATGACGGTCGAGGATGCGCTCGATTTTTTCGCGCCGGTGCCGGCCGTGGCAAGAAAGCTCCAGACCATGACCGATGTGGGACTGGCTTACATCACCCTGGGGCAGAGTGCGACCACGCTGTCCGGCGGCGAGGCGCAGCGCATCAAGCTGTCCAAGGAACTGAGCAAGCGCGACACCGGCCAGACGCTGTACATCCTGGACGAACCGACCACCGGGCTGCATTTCCAGGATCTCGAGCAATTGTTGGGCGTGCTGCACCGTCTGCGCGACCACGGCAACACCGTGATCGTCATCGAGCACAACCTGGATGTCATCAAGACCGCTGACTGGGTCATCGACCTCGGCCCCGAAGGCGGTGACCGCGGCGGCGAGATCATCGCGACCGGCACGCCCGAGCAGGTCGCCAAGCTGAACCAGTCCTACACCGGCCAGTTCCTGGCCCAGATACTGGGCCCGGCCCCGCACCGCAAGAGCGCCTGAACCGGAAGCGGCGCGCCGGCCTCTGCTCCGCCTTAGCGCCGCTCGACAGGTAATTCGAAACGGAACACGCGACCGTCAGCCGTCGTGACCCGGACCGCAACCGCCTGACCCTCCCGTAACGGCTGGTTCGGCCCCATCAGCATCAGGTGATAGCCACCCGGCGCCAACTCCACCGCTTCTCCACCCGCGATGACCAGCGAGGGCACTTCCCGCATCCGGCTGACCCCGTCGACGGTTTCGGTACGGTGCAGACCCACTTCGTTGAAATCGGGGCTGGAGAAAGCCACCAGTTCGATCGCCTGCGTTCCCGGGTTGTGAAGCCGGCCGAAACCCGCGGTCATCTGCATGCCGGGCGGCATCGCTCGGACCCAGGCGGATTCCATGGCGAGCCCGGCGCCATCCGCGGCCAGAGCGCAGGTCCAACCCAGAATCCCCAGGCAAACGATGCGCCCGGCCCGCAGCCATGAGTTGTTCATCGGCAATTAACCCCGCTCGGCACGTTACCGCGTTTCTATGGTCAGAAGATCCAACGCCCAGGAGGAAAATCCATGCATAAGGTATCCCTGCTATTCGTGTCGCTGTGCGCCTGCGGCGCTGCCGCAGCCGCCCCGGTCAGCGATGATTCCGTAACCATCTACTCGAGGCTGCAACCCGGAGCGGTCTCACCCGACCTGTACCGTCCGGCGCCCGGACGACACTTCAGCGGCCAGGTGCCCGGCTATGCCATTGTCCGTCACGATCGCCCCTATGATATCGAAAAGGGTCTGCACACGCTGCGCGTCACCGACGTCGCCGCCCTGATCGACCCGACCACCGTGACCTTCGTTTCGCTCGATCAGGCGGCCACGAGGGTCCTCGAGCAGAGCTTCCAGTTCGACCTCGTCAGCCAGGCCAAGCTCACGCAGCGCTATCTCGGGCAACGCATCGCGGTCGAACTGCCGCGCGGTGACCAGATCGATCGGGTCGAGGGCGTTTTGCTGGGCGCCTCCGACGGCCTAACGCTCCAGATGGACGATGGCAGTGTCAGGGCGATCCGCAGCTACCACAATCTGTTGTTCGACCAACTGCCGGGCGGCCTGATCACGCAGCCGACGCTCGAGTGGCTGCTGGACAGCCCGGCCACCGGGCGGCAGCAGACCCGGATCGCCTACGAGACCCAGGGCATGACCTGGTGGGCCGACTACAACATCGTTTACGACGAATCCAGGGCCTGTACGCTGGACCTGTCGGCCTGGGTCAGCATCATCAACCAGTCCGGCACGGGATTCCGGAATGCCCGCCTGAAACTGATCGCTGGCGACGTCCACCGCGCTGAACCGCAACAGCCGCGTCGCGACGTCGTCTACAAAATGGCGATGGCCGAGGAAGCGGCGCCCGGGTTCGTCGAGAAATCCTTTTTCGAATACCACCTGTACACGCTGGGACGGCGTACCGACCTGCCCGACAATTCCACCAAGCAGCTGCAACTCATGCCCACGGCCCGCGGCATCGAATGCCGCAAGGAACTGGTCTTCGCCCCGACCCTGGACACGCCGTGGTGGGGTTACCAACAGCTGGATCAGGACTACGGCCGCTACGGCGACGCGGAGGTGAACGTGTTCCTGCGGTTCCGCAACGAGGAGAGCCAGCAGTTGGGCATTCCGCTGCCCGCGGGCCGCATCCGGGTGATGCAGCTCGATCCCGACGATGACAGCCTGGAATTCATCGGCGAGGACGTGATCGATCACACGCCCCGCAACGAGGACGTGCTGATCGAAATGGGCAACGCGTTCGACGTCGTCGGTGAGCGTAAGCAGACCGATTTCCGTGTCGACCTGCGCACGCGCAATCTGTGGGAAACATTTGAGATCCGGTTGAGGAACCACAAGGACGAGGCGGTCGACGTGGCCGTACTGGAAAACCTTTACCGGTCGGCGAACTGGAAGATCGAGGACGCGAGCCAGCGCCATGGCAAGGAGAGCAGCAGCCGCATTCGGTTCGACGTGCTCGTACCCGCCGAAGATGAGGTCGTGCTGACCTATACGGTGCACTACTACTGGTGACCGCCCGGCCGCTCGCCATATCGCCGGCCCGGTTCCCGGACGGGTCCGGGCCAGGGGACCGGCCGCCCGGGCGCACGGGTGACGGGCGATGGGTGGGCGAAGCGGACGCGCGGGGGCTGTGAATAGCCCGCAACGGGCCGCGCCGACCAGATGATGATGCTGCCTTGGGGGCCATTCACGTAATGACCCTGGCGATAGCTGCCGTAGCCCGTCCGCTGATAGACGTGAAAGTGCTCGGGGCCGACCGCCTCATGTGTGCGTCCCGGAAGCGGAGTGAGCGATATGGCGGCAATCAGCGCCACTGGCGCCAACCGCCGTGTTCGATGGGCTCCTCCCGAGGCCGGATCCGGAGCGGATGCAGCCTTGCAAGGACGATCGGTACCGCTGCGCACCGCCCCGTTCCCCCCGCGGCAAGTGTCAGTGAGGGTGACCATGCCCGTGCCGGTTTCTGCCATGATCGCGATCACTGTACCCGCGGTGTCGCGATCCGTGATGACGATAGTCGTGCCGCTGATGGCAAGCCGGACCGTGTCGGTGTGCGGGCGGCCACGCGGCCCAACCGTAATGCTTCGGCGCGTAGACATACGGCGCACGGTAACTCAGGGTGCCCGACCAACCGGACGGAGCATGGGAGCCGCCCCACACGGTCGCGCCACCGGGCCAGCTGCCGTAGGGAGAGCCGTAACCACGACCGTCGTGCGCCAGGGCGGAACCGCTGAACACCAGGATCAGAACTGTGAGCCAAAGTCCTGCAATGCGATTTTTCATCAGACACCTCCTTTTCCGCGCTTCCTGGCTCCAGATACTAAGGGGCAGTGCCTGAACCGGGTCTGAACGGCCGGAGGCTGACAGAGTGAAACGATAATGACCGGACGGGGCGTCGGGGGGCTGAGGCGTGAAGAGGCCTGCCGAAATTCGGCAAGCCGGGTTTAATCGGCCTCCCCGGTGGCAATGGGGCGCTCGGGGTCCCTGATCCACTCGCTCCAGGATCCGGGGTAGAGACGGCTGCCGTTCAAGCCCGCCAACTCCATGGCGAACAGGTTGTGGCAAGCGGTGACGCCCGAGCCGCAGGAATGGACCGCCTGGGCAGGTTCGAAATCGCCAAGCAGCGCCTCGTATTCGGAGCGCAATTCGGCCGGGGCCTTGAACCGGCCGCCAGGGTCGAGGTTGGCACCGAAGGGGCGGTTGATTGCGCCCGGGATGTGGCCGGCCCGGCTGTCGAGCGTCTCCGCGGCTCCGGTGAAGCGTTCGCTGCCCCGGGCATCGAGCACCAGCATCTCCCCCGACCCGAGCTGACGCTCGATCTGGGCGGTCGCGACCGACATCCGATCGTCGGCCTGCAACTCGGCGAGGCGCCCGGCGGAGGATGCCGCCTCACCCGTTTCCAGCGGACGGCCCGAAGCGATCCAGGCGGCCAATCCGCCGTCGAGCAGTGCCGCCGGTTGACCGAAATAGCGCATCAGCCACCAGAGTCGCGACGCGATGGCATTGGACTTTTCATCGTAGGCCACCACCAGCTTGCCGGGCGACCAGCCTACAGCGGCCAGCGCCGCCGCAAACCGGCCGGTCTCGGGCAGGGGATGGCGCCCCGATTGCTCGGTGACGGGCGACGACAGATCCCGGTCGAGATCCGTATAGACCGCGCCGGGAATGTGACCTTCCCGATACAGGCCACGGCCTTTGTCCGGATCGGACAATTCGAAGCGACAGTCGACCGCGATGCAGCGGCCGTCGTCGAGCAGCGCTTCAAGTTCCGCTGCGGATACCAGGATGCTGCTGCTCATCCGTCTTTTCCATCCTCGTGATCAGGTTCATCAGAATGGCGGCCGTGGCGCCCCAGATGCGGTAGCCGTTCCAGTGCAGGGTCCAGATGGTATAGCGCTGACCGTGCCGATGCACGTACTGCGCTTCGAACCGCTGGCGGTCGAGCACGATAGAGATCGGGACCGTGAACACCTCCGCCACTTCGCGCTTGTCCGGTTGCCACGTGACGGGCGGGGTGATCAGCGCCACCACCGGCAACACACGGTAATCTGAAATCGTGTCCATGCGGTCCAGAAAACCGATCGGGCTGGCCAGCTTGGCTGGCAGGCCGATCTCTTCATGAGCCTCTCGCAGCGCCGTCTGCACGGCCGAACGATCGTCGTCTTCCGCCGCCCCGCCGGGAAAACTGACCTGCCCTGCGTGCTGCGGCAAATGGTCCGCCCGCCGGGTCAGGACCAGCTCGGGCTCCGGCAAATCGAGGAAAGGAACCAGCACCGCAGCGGTCTTGCCCGGCCGGTAGTCATCGCGATCCGGGGGGCGGTAACCCGTGACCTCCAGCCCGCGCACGCCGGACTCCAGCGGGGACACCGCGTTCAGCAGCCGGTTGCGCCAATCAGTCACTCTTCCAGTACCGCAGAATGAAACGGGGCCTGGTCGGCCCCGTTCAGTGTCTTTTGCTATTCGACAATTTCGACCAGCTTGAGATCGAAGATGAGAGCCTCGTTGGGCCCCACAGGCGGGTTTCCGCGCGCGCCGAAGGCCAGCTCGGGCGGAACGAAGACCTGCCAGGTCGAACCGGTCTTCATCAACGGAAGCACCTCCTGCCAGCCCCTGAGGACCGCGTTGACCGTGAACTGCTCCGGGACGCCCCGGGCGAAGGAGCTGTCAAACTCGAGTCCGTTGATTTTCGAACCCCGATAGTGAACCTTGACGTTGCTTTCCATCCCCGGACGGGCCCCTTCACCTTCTTCGATGATCCGGTACTGCACGCCGCTGGGCAGGGCCACAATGCCGGTCTTGCTGCGGTTATTGGTCAGGAACTCTTCGGATTTCTTCAGGTTCTCGTCGGCCAGCTTCTGAAAGGCTTCTGCCTGCTCCTGGCGGACCTTCTGCTGCAAATCGGTCAGCAAGGCAACCATTTCTTCGTTCGGCACCTGCGGCTCTTTGCCGGATGCCGAGTCCCTGATCGCGGTGATGATGGCTTCGACATCGAATTCCGCGCCCCTGCGCTCGATGTCTTTTCCAATGTCCCAGCCCACCGCGTAGCTGAGCTTGCCTTTGTCAGTGGTCAGGTCCTGGGCCATCGCGGCGTTTGCCACGACCGCAATCAAAACCGTGATCGCGAACACAAATCGCATGGGGTACTCCTCCTGGTCGTTCGGAATTCCGGGCGTAAATGCCCGCGCATCAAAAGTATGTCATTTTACAGGAGCGCGATACGGTATGCCATGCAATCCGGGACGCCTTAGTAGTCGTCCCGCGCTTCGCAACGCACTCGGCAAGGCGATAGACCATCAAACGGCAATCAAGTTTCCACCATCTTTTGGTGTAATTGGCCAATTCCACCCGCCATGGCCTCCAGGCTATTCGTTGGTCTGAGTAAAAGAAATTATGAAACAGATACTTACGATGCAAACCGAGGCTGGCACGAAGTCTGCATATCCTCCGGTAGCTATCGACCAATCAGGAGCCAAGACATGGGTATCTTTTCCCGCTTCAGCGACATCGTCAACGCCAACATCAATGCGGTTCTGGAAAAAGCAGAGGACCCGGAGAAAATCATCCGCCTGATGATCCAGGAAATGGAAGACACTCTGGTCGAGATTCGCTCCGCCGCAGCCAAGTGCATCGCTGATCGCAAGGAGCTCGGGCGGCACATCGGGCACCTGGAGCAGGACCGGGACGAGTGGTCCCGCCGGGCCGAACTGGCCGTGCGGCGCGATCGGGAAGACCTGGCCCGCGCGGCGCTCGCAGAGAAACAGGCCATCGAGGACCAGCTTCAGAAGATGAGTTCTGAGCTGGAAGGCCTCGATACCCAGCTGAGCAAGTTCAATGCGGACATCACCCAGCTGCAGAGCAAGCTCAACGACGCCAAGACCCGTCAGCGGAGCATCGTGATCCGGCACAAGACGGCCAGCTCGCAGCTCTCGGCGCGGAAACACATACACAGCGACCGGCTGGACGAAATGCTGTTTCGCTTCGAGAATGCGGAACGGCGCATCGACCGGATGGAGTCCGAAGCCGAATCCATTGGTATGGGCCATGGCAAGTCCCTGGCCAACGAGATTGCCGGCCTCGAGGACGACGACCGGGTCGAAGCGGAACTCGCCGACCTCAAGCAGAAGGTCGCTCAGGCAAAGCCGGATTCCGAAAGGGGGAATGAATGATGAGTGACGTCATCCCGGTCCTCTTCATAACAATTGCGCTGCCGCTCTGGATCATTTTTCACTACATCACCAAGTGGAAGATGTCCAAGGGCCTGTCGCCCGAGGACGAGAAGATGCTGAGCGAGGTGTGGGAATCGACCAACCGGATCGAGGAGCGCATCACCACCCTGGAGCGCATCCTGGATATCGAGTCCCCCAATTGGAGAAAGCGCTGATGAGTCAGCTCTACGAGCGGAAGAACCCGCATCGCCTGTTCCGCGACAGGGACAACGCCATGCTGGCCGGCGTGTGTGCGGGGGTCGCGGAGTATTTCGGCCTCAACCGCAAAGGTGTCCGCCTGGCGACGCTCCTGGTGCTTCTGTTTCCGCCCTTTTTCGCCTTCGTGGTTGTTTCCTACGTAGTCCTGGCCATTGTCCTGCCGCTGAAGCCCGCGGACCTTTACGAGTCGCCGGAGCAGGCGGAGTTCTGGCGCGGCGTCAGCAACGCACCCAGCGATGTATTTGGTGCGCTCCGGCATCGCTTCCGCGAACTGAACCTGCGCCTGGAGCGGCTGGAAGCGCACGTCACGTCCAAGGAATTCCAGATCGACCGGGAACTGGAGCGCCGTTAGCAAACCATGGTGCGTTTATCCTGCGTTGAATTCGGAGGCCTGTTGCGGTCGGGCGCGGCCCGCTGAGCCGGGCCGGTGTTGTAACCCTTCCGTCATGGAACTCGTCCAATAGCTGAAGTCACCGTCATGGAAATTGAAATGAAGGATCCAGCCGGACCCGATCGACAATCCGAGCCCGCAAGAGCGGCGACGACGCGTGCGTCCGGTCGTGGGCAGCCTCCCATGTACGGATCGCTGTGGCTGGCCCTGTTTACGGTGCTGCGCGAAGAATTCAGGCGGCCCGCGGACGCGCTGCTTCAGTGATGGGCGTATTTTTTCTCACCCGCCGTGACCGCCAGGTCGAGCCGGTTCTGCGCCGGAGGTAGCGGGCAGGTCGCGTAGTCGGTAAACGCGCAGGGTGGATTGTAGGCCTTGTTGAAATCCAGGATCAGCCGCCCGTTGCGGGGTTCTCCGTCACTGTAGAGATAGCGCCCTGCCCCGTAGGTCTCGCGTCCTGTGGTCCGGTCGGCGAACAGGAACCACAGGGCGTCGCTGTCTTTCTGTCCCAGGCCCAGCAGGCGATGGTTCCGGCCGTCACGCTCGAATTCGACGATGCCGGCGACGGGCAGCCGTTCGATCTGCCCGAGGACGTTGGCGATCTCTATGGTTTCATCTGCAGCAGCCGGAAGGAATCGACCGTCCACCCGCCAGTCAGCGTTAATGGGATAGTTGTCGACCCCGCCGAAAGCCAGCAGCGTCGGCGCCCGCGAATCCTTGATCCGCAAGGCATAACTCGCCCGCTCGATGACGTGAAAACTCAGGGTGCCGCTGCCGACGATGGTGGGCGATCCCGAACTGTCTACGAGCAGGGCAGTCGGTGCGGCCGGCCCGCCGTCGATGATCAATTGACCGGGAACGCTGGGTACGAAACGTAAATCGGAGCCTTGCAGGAAGATCCTGCCCCACTCGGCGGGCCCGCCCGGGATCCGGATGTCGGCATGATCTCCGCTGCCGACGGTATTCTCACCCTCATGCAACCACTCCAGCCCCACCAGGGTCAGCCAGCCATCGGGGCTGGCCAGGCGCTGGTGACGGCGCTGCCGCCAATCGGCAATTGCGGACTCGTAGGCGGCGTCAGCCGATCCCGGGGATTGGTGCTCCACGGATTCCGGTGACGCCGCGCACACAGAGGCCGACGGGCCGAACGCCAGGCAAAGCGCCACCGCCCCCAGGCTGAAGACCGGGGCCAGTCTCACTTCACGCGCCCGTAGATGTCTTCGTACCGCACGATGTCATCCTCCCCGAAGTAGTCACCGGTCTGGACCTCGATCAGGTGAACGTCCTCCGTGCCGGGATTCTCGAGGCGATGCTGCGTATCGACCGGTATATAGGTCGACTCATTGGGCCGCAGCAGGAATTCATCCCGGTCGATGCGGACCTTGGCAACGCCCTGGATGACGGTCCAGTGCTCAGCCCGCCGGTGGTGTTTCTGCAGCGACAGCACCTGACCCGGCTTGACCACCAGTCGTTTGACCTTGCAGTCGTCCGCATCTTCGAGTATCGAATAGCTGCCCCAGGGCCGATGGACCGTCCGGTGATACTCGGCAGCCTGATCCTCCAGGTTGCTCAACTGGGCCACCACCTCCTTGACATCCTGCGCGCGGTCCCGGTCGGCCACCAGTACGGCGTCCCCGGTATCCACGATCACCAGGTCGTTCACCCCGACCGCCGCGACCAGGCGCTCCTCTCCCTTGATGAAACAATCACGGCTCTCGACCAGGACGACCCGCCCCTGGATGCGATTGCCGGCTGCGTCCGACTCGTAGAGTTCGCTGAGTGCTTTCCATGATCCGATGTCGCTCCAGCCGAAGTCTCCTGCCACCACAGCACAGTTGTCCGCCTTTTCCATGACCGCGTAATCGATCGAGTCGGCGGGGCAGGCAGTGAACAGATCCAGGGGGATCTCCAGCGGGCGCTGGTCGTGTTCCATTCCCGCCCAGCACGCGTCGACCGCGGCGGCAATGCCCGGGGCGTGGGTGCGCAGTGACTGCAAAAACGCCTCCGCTCCGAAACAGAACATGCCTGAGTTCCACTCGTATTCGCCCGAATTCACGTAGGTCTTCGCCGTCTCTTCGTCGGGTTTTTCGACGAAGGCCGACACCTCGTGGCCCTTCGAATGACCGATCTGCCGACCCTTGCGGATGTAACCGTAACCGGTTTCAGGATGCGTGGGGTGAATGCCGAAAGTCACCAGGAGCCCTTCTTCCGCCAGCGCAATCGCCTCGGCGACGGCTTCCTGGAACTGGCGTTCGTTGCGGATCAGATGATCCGCCGGGAGTACGAGCATCAGGGCATCGGGGCCCAGCCGGTCCGCCAGGAACAGCGCGGCGAGCGCGATGGCGGGTGCCGTATTGCGCCCCACGGGCTCCAGCAGGAACGGGTGATCGTGGGCCTGACCGGCAATGCCGTCGTACAGGTCGCGGGTGTAGAAGTAGTAGTCCCGGCTGGTCACTGTCAGCACCGGGGCGCCGTCGGCTACCCCGAGCGCACGGCGGAAGGTCTTCTCCGCCAGTGATTCGCCATCGACCAACTGCATGAACGGCTTGGGATGGGCCCGCCGCGAGACCGGCCACAACCGGGTGCCTGCACCTCCCGACAGGATCACGGGAATCAGTTTCGGGCGATCAGCTTTCTGGCTCATGTCTCTTCAGTTCCTCGATACAGGCCCGCAGTGAGGCATCCAGCCCGGCGGGTTCCACGGCAAAATCGCGCCGGATGGCTGCCGTGTCGAGCACGGAGTACTGCGGTCGCGTCGCCGTTTGCGGAAACTCCGGGGTACTCACGGCATTCATCTCGGGCAATCGCGGCAGCAAGCCCGCGGCGAACCCAACCTCGAAGATCGCGCGCGCAAAATCGTACCAGCTGACCGCATCCCTGTCGCAATAATTCCAAATGCCGCGAGGCCGCGATGAGGCCCGCTCATCCGTCGCCCGTGCGAGGACGGCGGCCGATACGCGGGCCAGATTGCGGGCCCAGGTGGGACATCCGATCTGATCGGCCACAATGCTCAGCGACGGTCGCTCGCGCGCCAGCCGCAGCATCGTCAGCACGAAGTTGTTGCCATGTCCTGAGTACACCCAGGAGGTTCGCAGCACCAAATGGTTGCAGCCGCTGGCCGTCACTGCCCATTCGCCGGCCAGCTTGCTCTCGCCGTACACGTTGAGCGGACCGGTCGGGGCCTCTTCTGGATAGGGCTCCCGAGCCACGCCGGACAATA
>JBFFUJ010000055.1:0-11289 GCA_041571375.1 Lysobacterales bacterium
CAGCCGAATTTTTGCTGATAAAGTCTCCGGCAGCCATGTGCATAGGGATGGATTAAGCCTGTTACGAGTCAAAATCGAAGAGGGTGATGTGATCCTGGTCAAAAAACTGGATCGTTCCGACCTGCAGGTGCTGTCGGAGCAGGAATTCGTCGACGCTTTCTATCCCTGGTTCGAGCCGAGGACGGCCCCCAAGCACCTCAAGCGACTCAAGCGGCTCATGCAGGAGCCGGTGATCCAGGACAAAGTCCGAGCGGAACAGATCCGTTACCTGGTCTGGCTCGACGGTGAGGTCGAGTCGGAGGACGTCGTCGGGACCATGACCTGCGGCATGACTTCCGCCGGCGGCGGCTGCTTCGGCTACACGTCCTGGGACAAGAACGTGATGTTCGAGGCCGTCGTCTGGGATCTGGAGGACCTGACCGAAGAGGCCCGCATCCGGGTCGATGCCGAGGGCACTTCCTACGTTATCGGCATCGTGGCCCCCATCCCGCTGCTGACACCGGTGAAAGGCGATGCCTGTGACGGCATGGGAGATCAGCTGAGGTCCTATTTCTCCACCGAGGTGGGTTGACGTGCGACTTCCCGTCCTGCAGGCCCTGGCCGCCGGCGCCCTGCTGTTCGCGACGTCGGCTTTCGCAGGTCCCAGCGGCGCCGAGCTTCACGCAGAGATGCTCGCCTCCATCGGCACCTACGAGGATCCGGAGCTGACCGCCTATCTGGAGGGTCTGGTGGACGAGATCGTCTCGGTCTCGGAGATGGCCGACGAGAAATTCACCTTCACCCTGCTCGACTCGGGGGACATCAACGCCTTTGCCACGGCGGACAACTACGTCTACATCAACCGGGGCCTGCTCAATTACGTCGCCAACGAGGCGCAACTCGTCTCGGTGCTGGCGCACGAAGTGGGACACATCACCCAGCGGCACGTCGTGGAAATGCCCACCGCAGCCGGCGGCGCGAAATTCCTCGCCTGGCTGGCCGGCTTTCTGACCGGCAGCCAGGAGGTTCACCAGGCCGGCATGGCCTACGCGAACTCGCTGCTGAAGGGGCACGGCCGCAGCAATGAGCTCGAGGCCGATCGAACCGCGGCAAGGTACATGGTCGAGCTCGGCTACGATCCCGAGCAGCTGATAGAAATGCTGACGACCATGAAGGATCTCGAACTGATGCAGAAGGAACGTGCCGCGGAGAAAGGTGCACCGAGGCGCTCCTACCACGGCATCTTCGACTCGCACCCGCGCAACGACACGCGCCTGCGCACCGTCGTCGGCAGCGCCAAGGAATCCGGGGCTGCGGCCACGCGGGACTCGGGCGAGGTGCGTTACCGGCAAATGACCGAGGGGCTGGTCTGGGGCGAGAATTTCAAGGAGAAGGAGATCAAGCCGGAGCGTTACGTCGACATGGGCCTGCGCGTGCGCTTCGACTATCCGGACGGCTGGACCCACAGCAAGGACCCACAGACCGGAACGGTCACCGGCCAGAACGAGGCGGATCGGGCGCGCCTGAGGATGAAACCCCATCCGCGCACCATGCAGACGCCGGAGGAGTACCTCTACAATTATCTGAACGTGCCGCAACTGCGCGACGGCCGGGAGATCCAGCCCGCTCGTCTCAGCGGCTTCGCCGGAATCCTCCCCGGCGAGGACGGACAGCCCGATCAGCGCGTCGCCGTCGTGTTCTACAAGCTGAACGCCTACCTGTTCAGCGGCGAGGTGGCCGAAAGTGGCGATTTTGCCGAGTTCGATCCGCTGTTCATGGAATCCATCGACACCTTCCGGCCGATCTCCAGCCGCGAGATCGAGGGGCAGAAGCCCAAGACCATCCACTACGTCAAGGCGACCGGTGCGACGACTTTCGAGGCGCTCGGCAAGGAACTGAAGCTGGACGAGTACGAAGTCGAGGACCTGCGCCTGATCAATGGCTACTATCCGAGCGGGGAGCCGCGCCCCGGAGAGTGGATCAAGATCTTCCGCCAGTAGGGGACCGGCAGAAAACGTGCAGAACCCCGCCTGGGTATTCGGTTACGGCTCGCTGATCTGGAAACAGGACTTTCCATACATCGAATCCCGCCCGGGGCGCATTTTCGGCTGGCAAAGGCAATTCTGGCAGGGCTCGCACGACCATCGCGGGATGCCGCAGGACCCTGGCCGGGTGGTGACCCTCACCGCGGCGCCCGGCCGGCCCTGCGAGGGACGCGCCTTCCTGGTGGCGCCGGAAGTTTTCACCCATCTGGACCACCGTGAGAAGAACGGCTACCAGCGTATCGCCGTTCGCATCGAGTTCGACTCCGAGACGGTCGAGGGCGTGACCTATCGCGCCGCCGAGGACAATCCCGCCTTCCTGGGCCCTGCCCCCCCGGAGGAAATGGCGGCGCAGATCAACCGCTGCGTCGGGCCCAGCGGCAGCAATCGCGACTATGTGCTGCAACTCGCGACCGCTCTCCGCCGCCTCGGGTTTTCGGACCCCCACGTATTCGAGGTCGAGGCCTGGGTGCTGAAATCCACCGAATCGGGCTGAGGGCCGGCTTCGACGCGGACAGTGAATTCCAGGCGTGCCAAGGGCCCTCTTTTTGGGATACGCTGTCGCCTCTGACCGGGCCGGAGGGTGCCCGCCAACAGCCGATAAACGAGGAACCCAGCATGCAGAACCTGTCCGGACTGATAACCGCGGCGCTGGCCGCCCTGGCGCTCAGCTGCACGTCCAACGCCTGGTCCCGGTCGGCCCCAGACGACCTCGCAGATATCGAGGCCGAAGTCGCCAGACAGCACGATGACGGAATCCGCAGGCTGCAGGAGTGGATCCGCCTGCCCTCGATCGCTGCCGAGGACATCGGTTATCCGGACGGTCCCGAGTACCTGGCGGCGCAACTCGAGGACGTCGGATTCCAACAGGCTTCACTGGTCGAAACGGGCGGCAAGCCAGGCGTTTTCGCGACACTGGACGCCGGTGCGGAGCGGTCCGTTGGCATCTACTTCATGTACGACGTGAAGCATTTCGACCCTGCGGAATGGTCATCGCCGCCGCTGGCAGGTGCCCTGCTCGACAGGCCGGGGCTGGGCAAGGTCATCATGGGGCGCGGGGCGGTCAACCAGAAAGGCCCCGAGATGGCCTTCCTCGAGGCGGTCCGGGCCATTCGCGGGGCCGGCCGAAAACTGCCGGTCAACCTGGTCCTGGTGG
Source organism: Lysobacterales bacterium (assembly GCA_041571375.1). Lineage (GTDB taxonomy): Bacteria > Pseudomonadota > Gammaproteobacteria > Xanthomonadales > SZUA-36 > CALKKN01. The sequence goes on from JBFFUJ010000055.1 coordinate 3,178, forward strand.
CGGAGGGTGAAGAGGAAATCGGCTCCCCCAATATCCGCCAACTCGTCTACCGCCCCGACGTGCAGGCGGCGCTGGCCGATACGATGGGCGTTTTCATTCCCTCGGCAGCCCAGGGCCTGGACGGCATCGTCACCGTGAACCTCGGAGCCAAGGGCGTCATCGAGGTGCAGCTGATCGCCAGCGGAGAGCGCTGGGGCCGGGGACCCGGCAAGGACGTCCACTCCTCGCTGAAGGCGATGATCGACAGTCCTTCCTGGCATCTGGTGCAGGCCCTGGCCACGCTGGTGTCACCGGACGGCAACACCATTTTGATCGACGACTACCCGCAGCCGCGCCCGATCAGCGAGACGGAGAAAGCCATGGTCGCGGACGCGGCCAAACGCCGCAACGAGGATCAGCTCAGGCAATTGCTCAGCACGCCCCGCTGGATCGATGACCTGCCGTTCGAGCAGGCGCTCGAGCGGCTGGTCTCGCAGCCCACGGTCAACATCGAAGGCCTGGTCGGCGGTTACACCGGCCCCGGCGGCAAGACCGTGCTGCCACACCGGGCCGAGGCGAAACTGGATCTGCGGCTGGTGCCGGGCATGACGGCCGCGGGCGCGCTCGCCGCACTCAAGGCACACCTTGAGCGTCGCGGCTTCGGTGACATCGAAGTGAACTTCAGCGGCGGCTACGACCCGACGAGCACGCCGGCCGATGCGCCGCTCATCCAGGCCCAGCTCGCCGTGCTCGAAGCCCAGGGAATCGACTCCATACTGTGGCCGCGGAGCGCGGGTTCCTACCCGGGTTTCATTTTCACCAATCCGCCGCTGAACCTGGCGTCAGGGCACTTCGGGGTTGGCCACGGCAGTGGGGCGCATGCACCGGACGAGTACCTGTTGATCGAGTCCGCAAACCCGCAGATCGCCGGTTGGGACGGCATGGTAATGGCCCACGTCAGGTATCTCTACGCGCTGGGCGAACCCTGACCCGGACCGCGTCGGGCGACGCCGTCATCCCCTGCCGGCGAGGAATTTCTCGACCGGATCCAGGTCGAACGGCGACGCGGTCATGACGATCAGGTGGTCGTTGCCTGCCTCGGCATAGGCGTCGGCTTGCGCGAGCTCCTCGGGCTTGATCAGGACCGTGCGTTCGATCTCCGCGGGGTCGCGGCCGATCTTCCCACACCACTGGTCGATGACCTGATTCTTGTGCCGCGCATTCTCCGCAGGTCCGAAGACGTTCGACATGTCCGCGTGTTCGGCTACCAGACGCAGCGTGAATTTCTCACCGCCGCCGCCGATCATCAGCGGCATCGATCCGTTCACCGGCCCTGGATTGAGCTTGTCCAAACGCTCCTTGATCGCCGGCAGGCCCGCCTCGAGCGCGCGCAGCCGGCCAACCACCGTGCCGAACTCATAGCCGTATTCATCGTAGTCGCGCTGGAACCAGCCGGACCCGAGACCGAGGATGAAACGCCCTCCGCTGATGTGGTCGATGGTTCGCGCCATGTCGGCCAGAAGCTGCGGGTTGCGGTACGAGTAGCAGCTGACCAGCATACCGACCGTCGCGCGGCAGGTGTCGGCGGCCATCGCCGCAAGCAGCGTGTACCCCTCGAAATGCGCGGCGTCGCGATCGCCGTACAGGGGATAGAAATGATCCCAGGTCCAGAGGCTGTCGACCCCCAGTTCGTCAGCCGCACGCCATGCCGCTCGCATTGCGTCCACCGTGGTGGCCTGGGGATGTAACTGAACGCCAATTTTCATGGTTTATCGCTCCTGTCGCTTGGGTCACCGCGGCGCAGCCGTGGGCACGGCACAGCGGGTGCCGTGCATGGCGTAACGCATTTCCGTGGTGCGTGATGGAACCCAGTATACAAGGACGTCGGAATGGGAGGTCCCGTCACCCCGCGACGATCGCTTGCCCTTCTGCCCGCCTGACCGCTGTACCGGACTCTGGCGTGTTGTGGCTCTGCAGAACGTGATCTATGGTTGCGATATCGACCAGGCCGCGGCAGCCGAAAATGGCCGGCAGGATCACGTCGGGCGGATGCCGGCGGCGCAATTCGGCCACTTTCTCCGTTCCCGCACGGTATGCGGGAAGGTACATTCGGCCGAGCAAGGGGTGTTGCGCCCACGGCCCCGAGAGCTTGCCGGCGCGTTCCTCGGAGACCAGGAATTCCTGTCTCAGAGCGGCGGCCACATCGCCCTGCGCTTCGCCCTCCGCCCACGTCAGGTAGGAGGCCTGGTTCTTGGCGTCGTCCTGCAGCAGCGCCAGCAGGGTGCCGATCTGCAGATCCCCATCGGGAAGCTCCTCGATCTCCCTAACCCCGTGAGCCATCAGGATCGCGTTGTTGGCGATAGCCTCGGCCAGCGTCGAGTAACGGGTATTCATCGTCAGCACCGTGCCCTCGAAGCCGATCTGGCCGAGTTCGTAGAGGTGCTGGACGAAGGCAAAGGTGGTCACGTGGCCGGGAACGACCTCGTGACTGATGAGCTGCCGAAACTCGGGAAGCGAGATTTCGAGCGAGGCATTGATCTCGTAGCTGGCTTCGTATGCCGGCCGACCGTCGGCTCGACGGGCGCGCCCGATGTAATTCATCGACCCCGAAAACCACGCGTCCTCGATCGGCAGAAACTCTACGTTCGATCGGGGGACCTCCTGCAGTTCGACGGGCAGATGCGGCATCACGGCCTCGCGGGTGCCGGTCTCGAATTCGGCGATAACGGCCCTCGCCAGCTCAGGGATGCGGGACACTGGCACCAGGCGCTCGCGCCTCCAGGCATCGACCGCCGTCAGCAGCTGCTGGGGCGAGTCCGCGGGGTAGCCGGCCCCGGCCAGTAATTTCCCGACCCGCTGCCTGCGCTCGGTCGGGTCCGACGGGGACGGCGGGCGGGCGGTGGAAGCCGTCACCGAGCGCTCGTAGGGCACCGGCTCGCCCGTGCCGAGGCGTTCCATGGCCAGATCCCACATGACCTGCAGGCAGTCGCCAAGCCCCTCGAGGAAAGCCTGGCGCAGCGGCGGCCCGCCGGACGCGAGACGGCCAATCGCCCCCACCGCACCCTGGACGTCAACCGCAGCCAGGTAGGCATCGATGCTCGCGCGGTCCGGCTGCTCCGCCGAAAGGCCTCCGGATTCGCGCAGGCTGGCCGCGGCAGGATGCGAATACGCCTCCGGGAGGGCGCGGCCGGAAAACCAGGAGTCCGCTATGAAGCGGCGGGTTCCCGAGGGACTCATGACGTCGCCGCCCCACAGGGTGTCGAGTCCCAGGATGGCCCGCGCGACCGTTCCGTCCAGCGAACTGCTCGTCACGATCGACCCTTCATTTCGGGTCTTTCCGGGCGACCGGCCCGCCGGCCTGCTTCCAGGCGTCGAAGCCTCCGCCGAGGTGAGCCACCGGGGTCAGGCCCATCCGCTGCGAAACCTGGGCCGCAAGGGCCGAGCGCCAGCCCAGGTTGCAGTAAAACAGGAATTTCTTCCCGCAAGCGAAGATGTCCTTGTAGTAAACACAATCCGGATCGATCCAGAATTCGAGCATTCCCCGCGGACAATGGAAGGCGCCCGGTATCAGTCCCTCACGCCACAGTTCGCGCACGTCCCGAAGATCCACGAACACCACATCCTCGCTACCGTGCAGCGCAAGCGCCTCTGCGACGCCGAGCGTCTCGATTTCCCGCTCGGCCTCGGCAACGAGTTCCTCGTAACCTCTGGCGATGTTGAGGGGCACGAACCATTCTCCCGCCACGACCAGCCAGCACAACCGGCCAGGGCCCTATACTACACCCGCAAACCAAAAGGGGACGGGGCGAATCAAGCGCGCTCGGTTTGCCCCGTCCCCTTTGGACTAGACCGTATAGCTGGAGGAAGCGGTGGTACCGCCGCGGCCGGTCCAGTTGGTGTGGAAAAATTCGCCGCGCGGGCGGTCCACGCGCTCATAAGTATGCGCGCCGAAGTAGTCACGCTGGGCCTGCAGCAGGTTGGCCGGCAGACGATCGCAACGGTAACCGTCGTAATAGGCCAGAGCCGAGCTCATCGCCGGTAGCGGGATGCCCCGGAGCGCAGCCGCCGACACGACGCGCCGCCAGCCGGCCTGGGCCTGCTGGATCGCAGCCTGGAAAAATTCGTCCAGCAACAGGTTGGGCAACTCGGGGGACTTCCCGAAGGCGTCACGGATGTTGCCGAGAAACCGTGAACGGATAATGCAGCCCCCCCGCCACATCAGAGCCACAGCACCGAAGTCCAGATCCCAGCCCTGTTCCAGGGACATCGCGCGCATCAACTGGTAGCCCTGAGCGTACGAGACGATCTTGGAGGCATACAGGGCCTGCTCCAGGTCGTCGATCATCCCAACTGAATCTCCTTCTAAAGCGGCTTCGGGCCCGTTCAGCACCCGGGAAGCAGCCACGCGCTCGTCTTTCAGTGCCGACAGGCAGCGCGCGAAAACGGCCTCGGCTATGGCCGTCAGCGGCTGGCCGACGTCGAGTGCGGCGATGCCCGTCCACTTACCGGTACCTTTCTGGCCCGCGGTGTCCAGAATAAAGTCCAGAGTGGCTTCGCCCCGTTCATCGCGGTAGCCGAGGATATCCCGCGTGATCTCCACCAGGTAGCTGTCCAGAACGCCTCTGTTCCAGCGCCCAAAAACTTCGTGCATCTCGTCGTTGGACATCCCCAGGCCGACCTTCATCATCTGGTAGACCTCGCAGATCATCTGCATGTCGCCATACTCGATGCCGTTATGCACCATCTTCACGAAATGGCCGGCGCCGCCGCGGCCAACCCAGTCGCAACAGGGCTCACCCGCATCGGTCTTGGCCGCGATGGCCTGGAAGATCGGTTTGACATGCGGCCAGGCTTCCGGGTTGCCGCCGGGCATGATGCTGGGGCCGAGCAAGGCACCCTCTTCGCCGCCGCTGACTCCGGTGCCGACGAACAGAACGCCCTTCTCCTCCAGCTCAGCAGTGCGCCGCGTACTGTCCTCGCACTGGCTGTTACCGCCATCGATGACGATGTCACCCTCTTCGAGGTGCGGCAGCAGCGATTCGATCACCCGGTCGACGGCTGTACCGGCTTTCACCATGATCATCACGCGCCGCGGGCGTTGCAGCTGCGCACAGAGCTCTTCCAGCGAATGCGTGCCTATGATGTTCTTGCCCGCGCCGCGGCCACTGACGAAATCGTCGACCTTGGAGACGGTGCGGTTGTACACGGCCACGGTAAAGCCGTGGCTTTCCATATTCAGGACGAGGTTTTCGCCCATTACAGCGAGCCCGATCAGGCCAATGTCCGCCTTTGCCACTTTCTGCTTCCTTTATCCCCGAGGAGTGGATAGATTCTCGATGGCCGGATGTCGATTCCGGATGCAGTTAAACTGAGAGCTTCTTGTTGAAGTCTATCCCATGGCACCCTAGTTTAGGAAAATGTGTTTTCGATAGAAATGCGTGACCACGGAACGGGGGACCCGACCTGACATGCCCAGAATAACCGCCGACGCTGAAACTGTTGCGCTTGATGCAGCCCGATATATCGGCCAGCTGGCCCGCCGCAGCATTGCTGCCCGCGAACAATTTACCGTTGCGCTCAGCGGCGGTCGCACGCCGTGGCGGATGCTGCAAATCCTCGCAAAGCAGGAACAGGACTGGGACCACTGGCAGGTTTTCCAGGTCGACGAGAGAGTGGCGCCCGAAGGCCACGAATCCCGGAATCTGGTACACATTCGGCGCAATTTTGTCGATCTGACGGGGATGCGAAGCACCCGGCTCCACCCCATGGAGGTAGAAGACCCAGATTTGGGTTCCGCTGCCGAACGCTATGCGGCAGAGCTGCAAGCTCACTGCGGTGATCCGCCAGTCCTGGACCTGGTCGTTCTGGGCATCGGTGCGGACGGCCACATGGCCTCGCTGGTGCCCGGCGACCCCGCGCTCGGGATCGACGATGCGGACGTGGGCATTAGCGCCGAATACCAGGGGCAGAGACGGATGACCCTGACTCTTCCGATCATCAACCGGGCCCGTGAGATCGTCTGGCTGGTGACCGGATCCGAAAAGACCGAAGCGCTGAAGAAAATGCTGGGGCAGGATCGATCCATACCCGCGTCCCTGGTCGTTCAGGAAAATGCTATCGTGTTTGCCGACGAGGCAGCGGCAGGCACTGTTTAACGGAGGCGAATATACGATGCTCAAATTTGGATACAAGGCTTCGGCCGAGCAGTTCGGACCACGGGAATTGCTGGAATTTTCGGTTCTGGCCGAGGAAGTCGGCTTCGATTCGGTCTGGGTCAGCGACCATTTCCAGCCGTGGCGTCATCACGGCGGCCACGCGCCATTCTCGCTGGCATGGCTCGGGGCGCTGGGCGAAAGGACGTCCCGCGTCACCCTGGGAACCAGCGTGGCCACACCGACATATCGATACCACCCCTCCGTTGTCGCCCAGGCCATGGCAACGCTGGCGGTTCTCACCCGGGACCGGATCATTTTGGGCGTCGGCACCGGCGAATCCCTGAACGAGGTGCCCGCAACCGGCATGCAGTGGCCAAAATTCGCAGAACGGATTGGCCGCCTGAGAGAGAGCTGCGAGTTGATGAAAAGACTCTGGACCGAAGAGCGCGTCTCCTTCGAAGGCGAGTACTACCAAACCGAACGGGCGACCATTTATGACCGGCCGGAAACCCCTGTTCCGATCTATATCGCCGCCGCCGGGCCTTCGGCATCGCGGCTGGCCGGCGAAATGGCCGACGGTTTCATTACCACCAGCGGAAAGGCACCCGAGTTGTACCGCGACACCCTCATGCCGAACGTGGGTGAGGGCCTGCGGACGTCCGGCCGCGACATGGCGAGCATCGATACGATGATCGAGATGAAAGTCTCGTTCGACTCCGATATGACAAAAGCGATGGAAGACACGCGCCACTGGGCGGCGCTTGCCCTGTCACCCGAGGAAAAAACCGGCGTCGAGGATCCGATCGAGATGGAAAAACGCGCCGACGCGCTGCCGGCGGAACGCGCGGCGAGCCGCTGGATCGTATCGACCGACCCCGAAGAGCAGGTCGAGCGGATCGCCCCGTACATCGAGCTGGGATTCCGTCACCTGGTCTTCCATGCCCCCGGCCCCGACCAGGACCGGTTCCTGCGGATGTATGCAAAAGAAGTGCTGCCGCGGCTGCGGGAGAAATTCGGCTGAACTTCACCTAAAAGTACCTGAACGATAATACGGGGCGATCGGTTGATTCACTGCTGCCGCTCGGTCCGAGCTGGCGGTTCGAAGATATTCACGTACACGCGCCTCAGCGGCTCATCGCCCGACATGTATACGAAAGGTTCGGGCTCGTGGTAGACGGCGTTGGCGATAGCGGGGACCGTGGTTCCCCCGATTCGTCCGGCCACGCCCCCCATCAGCACGTTCAGCGACTCAACCTGCTCGATGACCCTGGATTGGCCTGCCGGCCATTTCACAGCGAACAACACCGAAAAAGCCTCCAGCAAATCGCGCTGCGTCAGGCGATCCAGGTTCTGGATGTACGGCCCGTGAACGTAAGCCGATGAGCCATGGTCCCCATGCACAATCACGGTCGCTGCATCGAACAGTTTCTGGGATCTCATGTCCTCGAATAGTTGCCGCAGCAATTTCAAGACACAACCCGGTCAAAAGCACCGTGACCAACCCTATAAAAAGCAGGTTGAAGTGAATGGTGAAAACAATGGTGATCAGCACTTTGAGAACAAGGTGTTGAATGGCCGTGCTTGCGTATCGCAGCAAAAAAACGAGAGCAAGCGATACGATCAGCGCAACAAGCGTCACCTGTCTCCGGAGAAAGCATGGGGTAGGAGTGATGCCAAAGCATTCCAAGAACCGGATACGCAAGAATCAGCAGCAAACTCGGCGGCTGAGACCACCAGGCGGCGAGCCTTGCTTGAATCTCCGATCAGTGGTTTGGGACTCTCGAAGTCATTGCGCCTCATTGTTCGTCCATCGCTCGCAGGCCCTGGCAATATGCTGAGAATCCCTATCCAGACCGAACTATGTAACAGTTACCAAAGATTTCGCACGACGCATGGATCGACGAGAATGGGATCTGCCGGCCAGCCCCTGACAGTCGCTGAATTCCTCCGGCCACACCGCCAAAACTCGCCACGGCGC
>JBFFUJ010000056.1:0-11288 GCA_041571375.1 Lysobacterales bacterium
GACCTGATCATCGCGCTCACCAGCAGTGACGAGGTGAACATGACGGCATGCCAGGTCGCGTACTCGCTCTACAACACGCCGACCCGAATTGCGCGGATCCGGTCGTCGGAGTACATCGAGCAGCCCAGATTGTTCGAACGGGAACATTGCCCCGTCGACGTTCTGATCAGCCCCGAGACACTGGTCACCGACTACATCGCGCGACTTATCGAATACCCGGGCGCCCTGCAGGTGCTGGATTTCGCCGACGGACGGGCCCAGCTCGTCGCCACCCAGGCCTATGCCGGAGGCCCGTTGGTCGGGCATCGCCTGCACACCCTGAGGCATCACATGCCGGCAGGCGCCGACGCCCGAATCGCGGCCATCTATCGCCAGGACAAGACCATCATCCCGGACGGTGGAACCGTGATCGAAGAAAACGACACGGTGTTCTTCCTGGCTGCCCAGCGCAACATCCGGCTGATGAGGAAGGAGTTAAGGCCACTGGATAACCCGGTCCGACGCATCATCCTGGCCGGCGGCGGCAACATCGGCAGCAACCTGGCGCGGCGCCTGGAGCGCAACCACCACGTCAAGATCATCGAGCGGGACTCGCAGCGGGCGGAGGAAATCGCGGAAAACCTGGAGAAGGCCATCGTGCTGGTGGGGGACTGCGCCGACGAGGCGCTGCTGCGCGAGGAGGCGATCGACACCGCCGACGTCTATTGCGTGCTGACCAACGACGACGAGGCCAACATCCTGTCATCGATGCTCGCCAAGCGCATGGGGGCGGAAAAGGTCATCGCGATCATTAACCGGCCCTCGTACGTGGATCTGGTCGAATCCAGTTCCATCGACATCGCGGTTTCGCCGCAGCAGATTACGATCGGCGCGCTACTGACCCATATCCGACGCGGCAACATGGTGCGCATCCACTCGCTGAGGCGAGGAGCAGCCGAGGCGATCGAGGCCGTCGCGATGGGCGACAAGCGCAGCTCGAGGGTCGTGGGTCGAGCGATCGAGGACATCGACCTGCCGCCGGGGACGACAATACCCGCTGTGGTTCGCGGCGAGGAGGTGATCATCGCGCACCACGACACCGTCATTCAGGAAAACGACCATGTGATCCTGTTTGTGCCGGATAAACGCCAGATCGCCGCCGTGGAACGACTCTTCCAGGTAGGCGCACTGTTCCTCTGAGGGCGGGATGGGATTCTCCCCAGTTCAACGGGTGGTCGGATTCCTGATTGCGGGCTCCAGCCTGATGATGCTGCCGCCGGTGGTGGTATCGCTGTGGTACCAGGATGGTACTGCGACGCTGTTCCTGGTCAGTGCCTTGCTGCTCCTCGTAATTGGGGCCGTGATCTATTTTCCCGTTCGGAACGCCCACCAGGAACTGCGCCTGCGCGATGGCTTCCTGATCGTCGTCAGTGCCTGGCTGGCGCTGGTGCTGGTCGGCGCATTACCGTTCCTGCTCCTGACCTCGCCGCAGCTCAGCTACATCGACGCCGTCTTTGAATCCATGTCGGGCCTTACGACCACCGGTGCGACCATCGTGACGGACATCGACGCGCTGCCGCGCGCGGTGCTGTACTACCGCCAGCAGCTTCAGTGGCTCGGCGGCATGGGCATCATCGTTCTCGCGGTGGCCATTCTGCCGATGCTGAGGATCGGCGGCATGCAGCTTTACCGCGCCGAAACGCCCGGACCGATGAAAGACGCCAAGCTGACGCCTCGCATCACCGAGACGGCCAAGGCGCTCTGGATGATTTACGTCGGGATCACGGTCGCTTGCATCCTCGCGTACTGGCTGGCCGGAATGAAGCTGTTTGATGCCGTCGGCCACGCATTCAGCACCGTCGCCATTGGCGGCTTCTCCACGCACAGTGACAGTCTCGCGTTCTGGGGGAATCCGACGGTCGAGGCCGTAGCCATGGTGTTCATGGCGATTGCGGGGATCAACTTCGCCCTGCATTTCACTGCCTGGCGTCGAGCCAGCGCCCAGCCGTACTTCGTGGATCCGGAGCTCAAGGTCTACGCTTTTCTGCTGTTCGCGTTTTCGGTTCTGGTGAGTTTCGCGCTGTTCCTGACCGGAACCTACGACACCTTGGCGAGTTCACTCCGCTACGGCACGTTCCAGGTCGTATCCGCCATGACCACCACCGGATTCACCACCGCGCCGTTCTACGCCTGGGGCGGTTCACTGCCAGTCATTCTGATCCTCTTGGCGTTCATCGGAGGGTGCGCAGGCAGCACCGCAGGCGGCATGAAAGTCATCCGCGTCATCCTGCTGTACCGGCAGTCGGTGCGGGAAATCCTGCGGCTGATCCATCCGCACGCCATCATTCCCGTGAAGGTCGGCGGAAAGCGCACTTCAGACACGGTCATCAGTGCAGTCTGGGGTTTCTTCTTTCTGTATATTGCCAGTTTCGCAGTGATGACCATTCTGCTGACGGCCACGGGGCTGGACGCCGAGACCGCGTACAGTACGGTCGGTGCCTGCATCACCAACCTGGGTCCGGCACTGGGGGCGGCCGGGCCGAACTATGCGGACCTGAACGACACCGCCAAGGTCATCCTCAGCATCGCGATGCTGCTGGGACGTCTCGAGGTCTACACGCTGCTGGTTTTGCTGACCCCAGCGTTCTGGCGCGGCTGACGGCCCCGCGCCATGGACGTCGAATCCCTGCTCAAACTCATCGGCACACCGCGCGACAATGCCATGCTGCGCCTCACGGTAGCCCGCCTGCTGGCCGCTGCAGGACGTCTCCCCGAGGCGGAGGAGCATCTCGAAGCCGCCGTCGGCATGGATGGGAATTACACCGCAGCATGGAAAGAGCTGGGCCGGGTCCTCCTGCAGCAGGCCGATTCAGAGGGGGCGGCGGCAGCCTGGCGCAAGGGGTTGGAAATTGCCCGGCTGCAGGGCGACAAGCAGGCGGAGAGGGAGATGTCGGTGTTCCTCAAGCGTCTGGACTGAATCCACGGCCGCAGGTCAACCGTAAAAATCAGCCTCGCCCTCCGGTTGCGTCTTGAAGCGCCGGTAACTCCACAGATATTGCGCCGGATCGATGGTGATCGACTGCTCGATGGCCCGGTTCATGGCGGCCAGGGACGTATCCATATCCTCCGAGTGGATGGCGTCGTCAACCGGCAGGGCATGCACGCGGTAGCGCCCCCCCGGTAGTCTTTCGCACACGACGGTGAGCACGATACTGCCCGTCCGCTGGACCAGGCGCGGCACCAGTACGGCGGTCAGCGCGGGATGTCCGAAGAACGGCGCAAAGCGGCCCTGACCGGCCGAGGGTTGCTGATCCGGCAGCACACCGGCTCCCTTGCCGGAGCGGATGTGGGTATACAGCCGCCTGAGGCCCGCGGGCGTCGCCGGAATCAGGTCGCCCCCTCCCCGCCGGCGCTTCTCGAGCAGCGCCTTTTCCAGTCCGGGGTGCGATGGCGGCTTGTACAGAATGGCGATGTCCGTGTAACTCTGCAGGTAAATACCCAGGTACTCCCAGGCGCCGAAGTGCGGAGCCAGCACGACCAGCCCCCGACCGCTCGCGAGCGCCCCGCTGAAAAGCTCTTCGTTGACGAATTCCAAGCAGCGAGACTGCAGTTTTTCAAGGGGCCAGTACCAGTTGTGCCCGGTCTCGAGCACCGAACAGAGATAGTGCCGGAAACTCTCGACTACTATCCTCTGGCGCAGCGCGGGATCCATCCCCGGGTAGCAGCGTTCGAGATTACGCTCGGTGGTATGGCGCTTGACGGGCGAAAACCACATCCACAGGCCGCCCCCCAGGCGCCCCAGACGATAGGGCAAGCCCGCCGGCATCAGGCTGAACAGCCACAGAACGAATTTGAGCATATGGACCATTACGCTTCTCTCACCACGGGCCGCGAGCATCGCGTGCCGCTGGCGCACTGCTAGAATGCGGTGTTTCGCCGTTTCGATTGAATGACAGATGCCATGATTGCCTTAATACAGAGAGTATCCGAAGCCGCCGTTCATGTTAATGGCAAACCGGTGGGTGCGATCGGCCCGGGGATTCTGGCCCTTGTCGCGGTCGAGCGCCACGATTCCGAGAAGGAAGCCGACCGACTGCTCGAACGCCTGCTGGCATACCGCGTCTTTCCGGACGCGGCAGGACGCATGAACCTGGACGTGCGGCAGGCAGGCGGCGGCGTGCTCCTGGTGCCCCAGTTCACATTGGCCGCCAACACGCGCAAGGGGAACCGGCCCAGTTTCACCGGCGCCGCGGGCCCGGCCGACGGGGAACGCCTGTTCCACTACCTCGTCGACCGCGCGTCGGCGTCGATCGGGCACGCGGCCAGCGGGCGGTTCGGCGCGCACATGCAGGTGAGCCTGGTCAATGACGGCCCGGTGACCTTCTGGCTTCAGGTGCCGCCGGCAGCCTGACGCTCAACAGGCTCCTCATCGCCTTCGGGGCGGCTTTCGATCTTCTGCAGTTTGCGCGTCAGGGTGTTCCGCCCCAGGCCCAGCAACTCCGCGGCCTTCAGGCGCTGCCCGCCCGTTTGGTCCAGCGCGCAATCGATCAGCACCCGTTCCAGTTCCTGTTGCGCCCGACCGAGCAGATCGACCTGCCCCGCGGCCAGTTCCCGGCGCGCCCACTGACGCAGCGCCTCCGTCCAGACCGCCTCGTCGGCCGCGCCCTGTTTCCCGGCCGAGATCTCGGCCGGCAGATCCTCGGGTAGGATCTGGTCTCCGGGCGCCATGACGCAAAGTTGCCGGCAGAGGTTGAGGAGCTGGCGCACATTCCCAGGCCAGGAATACCCCTCCAGCACTCGGATGGTCTCGGGCCGCAGGCGCTTTTCCTCCAGGCCCAGTTCCTCGGCCACCTGCCCCAGAAAGCGGCGAGCGAGCAATTCGATGTCTTCGGTTCGCTCGCGCAGGGGCGGCAGCGCGATGCGGATCACGTTCAGGCGGTGATAGAGATCCTCGCGAAATTCCCCGGTTCGTACTTTCTCCTCGAGATCCTGGTGCGTCGCCGCGATGATACGAACGTCCGCCTGCAGCATGTCCCGGCCGCCGACCCGATAGAAGTCGCCCTCGGCCAAAACCCGCAGCAGCCGCGTCTGCAGCGGCAGCGGCATGTCGCCTATCTCGTCGAGGAACAGCGTTCCGCCGGCCGCTTCCTCGAAACGGCCAACGCGCCGCAGATGCGCACCGGTGAAGGCTCCTTTTTCATGACCGAAAAGCTCCGATTCCAGCAGTTCCGCCGGGATGGCGGCGGTGTTGATGGCAACGAACGGTCCATGTGCCCGGGGGCTGTGCTGATGCAGCACCTGAGCGACGACTTCCTTGCCGCTGCCGGTCTCACCGGTGATCAGTACGCTGATGTCCGAACGTGATAGCCGGCCAATGGTCCGGAATACCTCCTGCATGGCCGGCGACTCGCCGAGCAGGCGCCCCCCGCTGTCGGCCTGGTCCGGCTGTCGTTCGCGATCCTGCAGCGCCACCGCGCGATCAACCACCGAGATGACCTGGTCGAGGTCGAACGGTTTGGGAAGGTACTCGAATACCCCTCTCTGGAAGGCGGCGACTGCCTGGTCCAGATCCGAAAACGCTGTCATGGCGATGACCGGAATGTCTATGGACTGCTCGGCCAGCAAGTCCACGACACCCAGGCCGTCCTCGTCCGGCAGGCGAATGTCCGTGATCACGGCCCGGGGATGCCCGGACCGCAGGGCGTCTCGAACCGGGCGCACCTGGTCGAAGCATTCCACGCGATAACCCCGCCGGCTGAGAGCGCGCTGCAGCACGAAGCGGATCGCCTCATCGTCTTCCACGATCCAGATGTCGGCCTGTGGGTTCACGCTGAAAGGTCCTCGTTGCGGGGCTTCGGCACGGTGCTCAGGGGTAGCAGCAGCGTGAAGCAGCTGCCTCGCCCGAGGGGCTCGAAGGTCAATAAGCCGCCGTGCGCCGAGGCGATCTGCTGCGACAGGGCCAAACCGAGGCCGCTCCCGTCCCGCCGCCCCGTGACCAGCGGCAGAAACAACAGGGACCGCAGCGACTCGGGAACGCCCCCCCCGTTATCCGCGAAGTCGATACGCACCACGCTGCCCTGGCCCGATTGCAGCAAGGCATGACTGTGCTCGATACGGGTCCGGATCCGAATCACGGAGGCGCCGGCCTGGCAGGCGTTGCGCAACAGATTCAGGAAAACCCGGCGCAATGCCGGGCCGTCCGCTCGCAGCGATGGAATGCTCGGGTCGTAGTCCTGCTCGACCTCCAGCGTCTCACCGAATTCCACCCTGAGCAGTTCCAGAGCCTCGTCGAGCAGGGGATAGAGATCGATCTGGCTCCAATCGAGCTCGGGCTGGCCGAATCGCTGAATCAGTTCGTCGATTCGGTCGGACTCGCGCATGATCAGACGGGCCAGTGTGGCCTGGTCGCCCGATTCGAGCTCGTCAGCCAGCATCTGAGCCGCTCCGCGGATGCCTCCGAGCGGGTTGCGCACCTCATGCCCCAGGTTACGGCTGAGGAGCTCGAGCATTCCGGTCTGCAACTCGCGCTGCTGAAGACGCAACCGCAAACGTTCCCACTCCAGATTGTGGAACTCCAGCAGGACATCATCACCATCCCCGCGCTGGATCGTGCAATCGTAGGGACCGCTCTCCATCCTCAGCTCGTGCAGCCGTACGCTCTGCCCGATTTCGGGCGGCTGTTCAAGTGCGTGCCGGACTTCGGGCGGGATCGCAGCCGCTTCCCAGATCGGCCTGCCGGAGGCACGGTCCCGGCTGACCATCAGGCAGTGCTCGGCCGCGGCATTCATCAGGCGAATGCGCCCGGCCGGATCGAGGCGAACCACACCGGTATCAAGTTGATCGAGCAATCCATGGTAGTGGGCGCCGTCAGCGATCACGCATGTTCCGTGCTCAGGATGCCCGCTGGCCCGGTCTCGCCGCGCTGCGGTTGAAACCGACCGAATGTTGCTTGATGAAGAAGGTCACCCGCTCCGTGGTCACGATCGGCCGCTTGCGGGCATCCAGCAGTTCGGCATAGACCTGGTGTTCGCCCCGGTCCAGGGTCAGCGTGACGCTGCCGCTCCCGGCAACGTCCCGGGGCTGGCCATCGACGTACAATCGCGCCGACAGTTCGGGCGGAATTGGCTGGCTGCCGCCCCAGGCCACGACGACCGTATTGGCGGTACCCCAGAAGGTCTCCTCCTGCTGCGGCTGGAGGATCCGGAAGTCGCTGAACTGGCGCTGCAGTTCCCGGCGTGTCGGTGGACGATCCGCCTGGTCCTCGGCCGCAGTGGGCGCTGCAGCCGCCGGCGCCGGATCGGTTTTGATGACGGACAATTCCGGCAGATCCATGGGGACGGCCGCATCATTAGGACGCTGGTCCGTGTAGGTGACGTTGCCTTCTTCGTCGACCACCTTGTAGATCCCGCCGCTCTCCTGGGCGAACAGAGGCTGCGCCAGGCAGGCTGCACAGGCGATAACCCAGATCATTCCTTTGCTCATATACGTGCTCCTTCGCTGACGATGTAATCCGCGGTGCCCCGCATCCCTGCAGGGTACGGCGGTCCGCCCGGGGCACTTCACCAGGTCTGGGACCTGATCACCCGGGCCTGTCAGAGAGAATAATACATGTCGAATTCGACCGGATGGGTACTCATCCGGAAGTTCGTCACCTCCTGCATCTTCAGGTCGATGTAGCCATCGATCAGGTCGTCATCGAATACGCCGCCCGCTTTGAGGAATTCGCGGTCGGCATCCAGCGCCGCCAGCGCCTGGTCCAGGGACGAACAGACCGTGGGGATGAGTTTCTCCTCTTCCGGCGGCAGGTCATAGAGGTCCTTGTCCATCGGCGGACCCGGATCGATCTTGTTCTTGATGCCGTCGAGACCGGCCATCAGCAGCGCGGCGAAGGCAAAATAGCCGTTGCTGACCGGATCAGGGAAGCGCACTTCGATGCGCCTCGCTCTCGGATTGCTGACGAAGGGGATACGGCACGATGCGGAGCGGTTACGGGCGGAGTAAGCCAGCATGACCGGCGCCTCGAAACCTGGCACCAGGCGCTTGTAGCTGTTGGTGGTGGAGTTCGTGAAGGCATTGATCGCCCGGGCGTGTTTGAAGATGCCCCCGATGTAGTGGAACGCGGTCTCCGAGAGCCCGCCGTAGCCCTCACCCATGAACAGGTTGGCACCGTCCTTGGCGATGGACTGGTGAACATGCATGCCCGAGCCGTTGTCCCCGACCAGGGGCTTGGGCATGAAGGTGGCGGTCTTGCCGACGGCATGAGCCACGTTGTGGACCACGTACTTCAGCATCAGCAATTCGTCCGCCTTTCGGGTCAGCGTGGCAAAACGCGTGCCGATCTCGCACTGGCCGGCCGTACCGACCTCGTGATGGTGCACCTCGACGGTCAGCCCCATTTTTTCCAGGACGCGGCACATTTCGCCGCGGATGCCATAGAGCGAATCGACTGGTGGCACCGGAAAGTAACCGCCCTTGATGCCGGGCCTGTGACCGATATTACCGCCTTCGTACTCCGCGCCGGTGTTCCAGTGACCTTCCTCGGAATCGACGCGATAGGAGCAGCCGTGCATGTCGACGTCGAAGCGCACGTCGTCGAACACGAAGAACTCGGGCTCCGGACCGAAAAAAGCGGTGTCGGCGACGCCGCTGGATTTCAGGAAGGCCTCCGCCCGTTTGGCCAGCGAGCGGGGGCAGCGGTTGTAGCCCTCCATGGTGTTCGGCTCCAGCACGTCGCAACGGATGATCAGCGTCTTGTCCTGGGCGAACGGGTCCTTGACCGCGGTTTCCGGATCGGGCATCAGCACCATGTCCGATTCGTTGATGCCTTTCCAGCCGGAGATCGACGACCCATCGAACATCTTGCCTTCCTCGAAAAGGTCATCATCCGCGGCGTGCGCGGGCAAGGTCACATGCTGTTCCTTGCCCAGGGTGTCGCAGAAACGCAGATCGACGAACCGGTACTTCCCCTCTTCGAGGGTTTTAAGAATCTTTTCAGCGCTCATAACAGTTTTTTCCTGTGGTGGTCTTCCGGGTTGGACGGAGTAATCATGCAGGACTCATGCCAAACGGCCGCTAGCGCATCGACTGACTGAAAAGCGAAAATAACTGCACGTTTGATCAAAATAGCGGCGTATTGGCCGCAGTTAGCTCATTATGCGCCGGAACGGCGGAGCCGAACATGATCCACATTATCGCACACGCACCAAAACAGTGCAATCTTCAAAAAATCATGCACCTGAAAGGTGCAATTAGGGGGCGATGGCCAGCAAGGCGATCCCGAGGGCGAGGCGGTACAGCACAAAGGGCAGCAGACCGACCCGCCTCAGAAGCGCCAGACAAGCCGCGATGCATACCCAACCCGCCGCCGCCGCAAGGACCACGGCCAGCGCGAACTGGAGCCAATTGATCTCGGTGTCCCCGGTCAGCACCCGCAACGCACCGTAGCCGCCCGCCGCGGCTACCACCGGTATCGCCAGCAAAAAGGAAAAGCGGGCTGCCGCCTCGGGCGTGAACCCCAGCAACCGCCCCATCGTGATGGTGACTCCGGAGCGGGAGGCGCCCGGTACCAGGGCAAGTGCCTGGGCCAGACCGATGAGCAACGCCGCGCGCAGGTCCATTTGCCCCACTTCCCGCCGCTTGTCGCCCACACTGTCAGCCAGCCACAGCAGCAGCCCGAAGCCAAGGGTGGTCCAGGCGATGACTCGAACGTCGCGCAGGTAGGCCTCGACCAGGTCGTGTGCGAGCGCACCGACGAGCAAGGCGGGAACACTGGCCAGCACCAGGTAGGCCGCCAGGGACCGATGCTGCTGGTCGACCGGGCCGGCAACGGGCCTGAGCCAGGCTCCGGCCATCTCCAGCAACTCTCGCCTGAAATACACCAGCACCGCGAACAGGGTGCCCAGATGCGTGGCGACATCGAATACCAACCCCTGATCCGGCCAGCCGAAGGCCTTGCTGCCCAGAATCAGATGAGCCGAGCTGGATACGGGCAGAAACTCGGTCAGGCCCTGGATGATCGCCAGGACGATGATTTGCAGCAGGGTCATCCGGCCTCCGACTCCGACCGATGGGGGCGCATCGTCAATTCATCGGATCGCGATAGGAAATGCGGTAAATCGCATCCATCTGGTCATCAGCGACCAGCAACGATCCGTCCGGCATCTGCATCACGTCGTTCGGCCGACCCCAGTTGTCCTGGCCCTGTAACCAGCCGCTGGCAAAAACCTCGCTGCCGGAAACCCGGCCCTGTTCGTCAAGGCGAACCAGCAACACGTCGTAACCGACTTTTTCGCTGCGGTTCCAGGAGCCGTGCTGGGCGATGAACAGTTGCCCGTGGTATTCCGGCGGGAACATGCTGCCGGTATAGAACGTCAGGCCCAGTGCCGCCACATGCGCGCCCAGCGTCAGCGCCGGCGGTTCATAGTCCGCGCAGTCTCTGCCCCCGCCGTATTCGGGATCCGGCAGATCGCCCTGGTGGCAGTAGGGGTAACCGAAGTGAAGCCCCGGCCCGGACGCCCGATTCAGCTCATCGCCAGGCAGGTCGTCGCCGAGCATGTCACGACCGTTGTCGGTCAGCCACAGGTCGCCGGTGACGGGATGGAAGGTCAGCCCGACGCTGTTTCGAACGCCCCGGGCATAGGTTTCCATCGCCTCGCCGCTGGCCTGCAGGCGACGGATCTCGGCAAAACCGGGTTCGTCACAGATGTTGCACGGCGCACCCACCGGAAAGTACAGCAGCCCATCCGGACCGAACCGCAGATACTTCCAGCCATGGTGTGTCTTGTCGGGCAGGTCGTTCCGAATGACGACCGGCTCGGGCGGCTCATCGAACTGCTCCTCGATGGCGTCGTAGCGCAGGATACGGTCCAGGGCGGCGACATACAGGGAGCCCTCACGGAATTCCAGGCCGGAGGGCATGTTGAGTCCTTTGTCGATGAGGTAGACGTCGTCTGCCACGTTGTCGCCATCCCGGTCGACCACCGCGTGCACCTTGCCGGCCTTGCGTGAACCGGTAAACACCGTACCGTTATCGCCGCGCGCCAGCTGCCGGGCATTGTCCACGCCCTCGGCGTAGACCGTAATCCCGAAGCCGGCCGGCAGTTCGATCAGCGCCAGGTTTTCCTGCAGGCTTTTGGCATGCAGGGCGGACGAGGCCGCGAACGCGACTACTGAAGCCAGCAAGGCCTTCTGGACATCGTGCAGCTTACTCATTGGAAGATCCGTCAACTGGCGTTAAGGCGTCGCCGCGCAGTATCGCATATTCCAGGGAATCGATGACCCCGCCGTGGGCGGCCGGAGCCCGCCCCAAC
>JBFFUJ010000057.1:0-11189 GCA_041571375.1 Lysobacterales bacterium
CAGAATCGGTCAACTGCACCTGCGTTTAAAAGATGTCCCTGTGGAGTTGCAGGCGGAAGATAGCTTTTATCCTGTCCTCGGTCATCACATCGGTAAAATCGCCGGGGAAAGCCTCCCGGTAATTGATGGCCTCAAGCATGTACCAAAAGAGGATCAACTGAAAGCGCTGGGTCTGGCCAGGGACCGGCCCCAGCGTCGACAGAGCCAATCGACCTCGAGTCGTGCCCGGCGACGGGGCGCTGCTGACGGCCACAGGGGGAGCGGACATCCGGATCTGCCGTTGGACAGGGCCTATGAACTGCGTGCCCGGGACGAGCGCCGCCGCAGCGAAAAGACTCAGCGACTGCAGCGCGACATGGAGCGCGAGCGCCGCCTAATCAATCAGGCCATCCGCGCAATCGTCGACGAGCAGAGGCTGAACCAGGCGGACGCGGAAATCGGGAGGAACTTTCTGTACAAGGGACGGATACGCAGGATTTTTGTCACCACGGAGCAGCAGGCAGGACTGAATTCCGGGGCAATGGGAATCGCATACCTCGCAGGGGGGTACCACCTTTTGTCCGCGGCCGCGCTCGAGTCCGTGCGCGCGATTTCCGCCGACCACGTCGTCGAGCTGCGCGAGCAGGCGGATGATGAGGAAGAGTATCCGGTCCCCGACGACCTGACCTGGTGAACCGGCGCCGGGCCGTGGCTCGGATCAACCGGTTCCGCTGGATGCTTCGTGGAGGTTTGCGGGCAGGAGCCGACTGATTTCGTCCACGCTGCAGTCCTTGCGCCGCGCGTAATCCTCCAGCTGGTCGGCGAGGACGGGGCCGAGCACGAAGTACTGCGCCTCTGGATGCGCGAAGTAGTAGCCGCAGACCGAGGCTGCCGGGAGCATCGCGTAGCCGCTGGTCAGTTGCATTCCGGCATTGCCGGGGGCATCCAGCAGCCGGAAGATCTTGCTCTTCTCGCTGTGGTCAGGGCAGGCCGGGTAGCCGGGGGCCGGTCGGATGCCCTGGTAGCGCTCCTGGATCATGCCCTCGTTATCCAGTGTCTCCTGCGGCGCGTAACCCCAGAACTCCCGCCGAACGCGCTGATGCAGGCGCTCGGCGAACGCTTCGGCCAGGCGGTCGGCCAGTGCCTTGAGCATGATGGCCCGGTAGTCGTCGTGCGTGGCCTCGAATTCCTCCAGCTTGCGTTCGATGCCCAGACCCGCAGTCACGGCAAAAAGGCCCACATGGTCGACCGGGCCGTTGTGAGCCGGAGCCACGTAGTCGGCCAGGCAGCGATGCGGCCGTCCTTCCGCCTTGGGGCGTTGCTGGCGCAGGAAATTCAGGGTTTCGAGCACCTGATCGCGCGATTCGTCGTGCCAGAGAAGAATGTCGTCACCCGCAGCGCTGGCCGGGAACAGCCCGAAAACCGCTCGCGCCTCGAGCCACTCCTCGCACACGATCGCATCCAGCATTTCGCAGGCGTCCGCGTAGAGGCTGCGTGCCGTCTCCCCGACCACGGGATCCTCGAGAATCTGCGGGTAGCGGCCAGCCAATTCCCAGGTCTGGAAGAAAGGCGTCCAGTCGATGTAGTCGACCAGTTCGGCGAGCGGGTAGTTCCTCAGCACGTGCAGGCCCGGCTGCTGCGGGGGAAACGGCGGCTCGGATGCCCAGTCGATGGCCAGGTGGTTGGCGCGCGCCTCCGTCAGCGGGACGGGCGGCCGGCGCTTGCTGCCCCCGGCGCGGCGCTCGCGCAATGCGCGGTAATCTTGTGACGTTTTTTCCCGCAGCGCCTGGCGTTGTTCCGGATCGATCAGTTGGCGGGCCACGCCGACCGCGCGGGAAGCATCCTTGACCCAGATGACGCCGCCGTCGTACTCGGGTTCGATTCGCAGCGCCGTGTGCATGGGCGAAGTGGTGGCACCACCGATCATCAGCGGCTGCCTCATCCCCTGACGTTTCATCTCGGCCGCGACGACCCTCATTTCTTCCAGCGACGGCGTAATCAGGCCCGAAAGTCCGATGATGTCCGCATCCACGCGCTTCGCTGCGGCGATGATGTCGGCGCCCGGCACCATCACGCCGAGGTCGATGATCTCGTAATTGTTGCAGGCCAGCACCACGCCCACGATGTTTTTGCCGATGTCATGCACGTCGCCCTTGACCGTGGCCATCACGATGCGGCCATGGCTGGAGGCGGTCTGCCCACTCCGGCGTTTTTCATCCTCAATGTGCGGCACCAGCACGGCCACGGCCTGTTTCATGACCCGCGCACTCTTGACCACCTGCGGCAGAAACATCCTGCCGTCCCCGAACAGGTCGCCGACGACATTCATGCCGTCCATCAAC
Source organism: Lysobacterales bacterium (assembly GCA_041571375.1). GTDB lineage: Bacteria > Pseudomonadota > Gammaproteobacteria > Xanthomonadales > SZUA-36 > CALKKN01. Next base: position 2,322 of record JBFFUJ010000057.1, read on the forward strand.
GGGCCTTCGATGACGTCGAGGGCCCGCTTCGAGCCGCGTCGGGCTTCCTCGGTGTCTTCCTCGATGTGGCTGTTGATGCCGTTGACCAGGGCATGGACCAGGCGATCGCCGACCGGCAGGGCGCGCCACGTTTCGTCGCTGCTCTCTCGTTGGGCGCCACCCTGGAATTCCTGGGCCAGCGCCAGCAGATGCTCGGTGGCGTCATCCGTTCTGTTCAGTACGACGTTCTCCACCGCGGTGCGCAGGCGCGGGTCGATCTCGTCGTAGATCTCGAGCTGGCCGGCATTGACGATGGCCATGTCGAGGCCGGCGTGAACGGCGTGGTAAAGGAATACCGAGTGGATGGCTTCGCGTATCCGGTCCTGCCCGCGGAAAGAAAACGAGAGGTTGCTGAGTCCGCCCGAAACCAGCGCGCCCGGGCAGGCTTCCTTGATCTGACGCGTGGCCTCGATGACGTCCACGGCATAGCGGTCGTGCTCCGCGATACCGGTGGCAATGGCGAAGATGTTCGGGTCAAAAATGACGTCTTCAGCCGGGAAGCCCACTTCTTCTGTGAGGATTCTCCAGGCTCGTCGGCAAACCGCAACGCGCCGCTCCAGCGTGTCGGCCTGCCCGCTCTCGTCAAATGCCATCACGATGACCGCTGCGCCATACCGCAGGATCGCTCGCGCCTGCTGGATGAACTCCGCTTCGCCTTCCTTCAGGCTGATCGAGTTGACCACGCCTTTTCCCTGCAGGCACCTGAGCCCGGCTTCCAGCACGTCCCAGCGTGAGGAGTCGATCATCACCGGTACCCGCGCAATGTCCGGTTCCGAGGCAATCAGATTGAGAAATGTGGTCATTGCGGCCACGCCGTCCAGCAGACCCTCGTCCATGTTGATGTCGATGATCTGGGCGCCGTTTTCGACCTGCTGCCGGGCCACCTGCAGAGCCGCCGGATAGTCATCGGCCTGGATCAGCCGGCGGAAAACGGCCGATCCCGTGACGTTGGTGCGCTCGCCGATGTTGACGAAATTCAGCTCCGGGGTGATGACCAGGGGCTCCAGGCCCGACAGCCGGCACCAGGGATCGCGACGCGGGATCTCGCGGGGCGGTTTGCGGCCGACCGCGGCGGCGATCGCGGCGATGTGCTGCGGCGTCGTGCCGCAGCAGCCCCCGACGAAGTTCAGCAGGCCTTCGTCGGCGAAATCAGCGAGCAGGCCGGCCATGTTGTCCGGCGTGTCGTCGTATTCGCCCAATTCGTTTGGCAGCCCGGCGTTCGGATAGAGGCTGACGGGGCAGTCCGCAACGCGGGCCAGTTCCTGGATCCAGGGCCGGATCTCGGCTGCGCCGAGCGCGCAGTTGAGTCCCACTGCAAAGGGCCGTACATGACGTATGGAGTTCCAGAACGCCTCTACCGTCTGTCCCGACAGGGTCCTCCCGCTGGCGTCCACGATCGTGCCCGAAACCATCAACGGCAGCCGGAACCCCAGCTCCTCGAAGGTTTCAGTGATCCCGAACAGGGCCGCCTTGCAGTTGAGGGTGTCGAACACCGTTTCGACGATCAGCAGGTCCGAGCCACCGTCAATCAGCCCCCGGGCTGCCTCTGCATAGGCCGCTCGCAGCCGATCGAAAGTGATGTTTCGATACTCGGGGCGGTTGACGTCGGGGGACAGCGAAGCCGTTCGGTTGGTGGGTCCCAGCGCACCGAGCACCAGGCGCCTGGTTCCCGGATGCTCGGCCATGTATTCGTCGGCGGCCCGGCGCGCCAGGCTCGCGCTGGCGCGGTTGAGCTCGGCGACCAGGCCTTCGGTGCCATAGTCGGCCTGGGAGATCGACGTCGCATTGAAGGTATTGGTCTCGATCATTTCGGCACCCGCTTCGAGAAACGAGCGATGGATGTCGATGATCAACTCCGGTCGGGTCAGGCTGAGGAGGTCGTTGTTGCCTTGCAGCGGAGTGTCGTGGTCCGCGAAGCGCTGGCCGCGGAAGTCCGGTTCCTCCAGACGGTGGGACTGGATCATGGTGCCCATGGCGCCGTCGATCAGTACGATCCGCTCGCTGAGCAGCTTTTCAAGGTGTGCCACCCGTTCAGGGTACTTGTAAGGAAGCGTTGCCATGCCAGACCCGCTGCGTGTCCCGGGGGTACCCGTCAAGGCTTGCGGGCCGCGAGCGAGAGGACCGAGAAATTGGGCGCCCGCTTCTCGACGGCGGACACGGTGCAGTTTTCTACCCGGAGGCCTGCGGCGGCGCAGAGCTTGTCCAGCTGCTTGGCGGTGAATCCGAGGTTGACATGGTTGTAGGGTTCCACGGCCTTCTGGTGCCGATGGCGCTGCAGCGTGACGGCGATCAGACGCCCCTCGCGCTTCAATACCCGTGCCGCTTCGCTGAATACCTTTTCAGGAGTCCTGGTGTAGGTGAGCGCGTGCATCAGCAGGACGGTGTCGAACCCTTCGCTCCCGAACGGGAGGTCGTGCATGTCTCCGGCTTCAAAGCGGACATTCGCGCAGCCGCGCAATCGACGCCGGCCTGCGTCCACCACGCGTGAGCTGATGTCGACGCAGGCGATGCTTTTCGCGCGAGGCGCCAGCAGTTCGGCCAGAACGCCGTCGCCCGAGGCCACGTCGAGGACGTCGCCCAGTTCAACCAACTGGACCAGGGCCCGCGCCGTGGCCTCCCAGGTCCGGCCCGGGGAGTAATGCCGCTCCATGTCACCGGCTACGCTGTCTGCCCAGGTGCCGCCGCCAGGCCGGGTTTCCAGAACCTGCCCGATGCGATCGAGATCCTGCTGGATCAGTGGGTCCACGGTGTTTCTCTGGAGCAGTTGCCACAGTTCGTCGAGGCTTGGATCGGCCAGTCCTGAGGCGATGCGATAGTACACGAACACACCGTCGCGGCGATCGGATACGAGGCCTGCCTCCTTGAGTTTGGCCAGATGCGTGGATACCCGGGGCTGGGCCAACTGGGTGATGGCGGCGAGTTCCGCCACGCTCAGCTCTTCCTGGTTGAGCAGCAGCAGCAGACGCAGGCGGGTCGGGTCGGCCAACAGGCGAAAGTGGTGCATCGCCAGCTGGAGGTCCATCGGATTTTTTTGCCCGGGCTTCATATATCTCTTTATCTTGATTGGAAGATATTGTCTTCACAGCCAGCTTATCGGCTGCGGTCAGAGAATTCAATAGCCGGACGACGCAAGGCCCGGGCTGTTGCTTCGGGGCGTGGAGACGTCCCACGCGCTGCGGTATTACGCCTTTCGGGGGGGTATAATGCCGGTCGCGTGCGGCAGCAGCCGCAAATGATGGCGGCCCATACGATGATCCCCGAGACCGAGCGGCGGCACCAGGCCCTTACCGACCAGGTCATAGCCGAATTGCAGCAGCGACTGAGCCCGTCCGGTGCTCGCGTCGCCATTCGTTTCGCCCAGCAGTGCTTTCGCCGCGTGCCGGTTGAGGACCTTGCAGCCGAGGCGCCTTCGACTCTGGCGACGATTGTGCTCGGTCAGCTGGATTTGCTGAAGCGGCGGCAGCGCGGCGACATGTTGCTGCGCGTTTACAACCCGACGCTCGAACAGGAGGGGTGGGAATCGCCGCACACGATCGTCGAGGTCGTGAACGACGACATGCCTTTTCTGGTGGACACCGGAGCCCTGGCCTTGGCCGAGATGGAACTCGGCATCCACCTCATCATCCATCCCGTGATACGGGTTGCGCGCGACACGAGCGGAAAGCTGACCGGCCTGTACGACAAGCGATCCGGGAAGGGGCTGCCTGAATCCGTCATTCAGTTCCAGGTGGACCGCCGGACCTCGCCGAGCGGCCTGGAGGAGATCGAACGGCGCCTCACCGCTGCATACATGGACGTTCGACGTGCGGTGGCCGACTGGAAAACCATGGAAATGCGGGCTGCCGAAGCCGTGCAGAAACTGCCGGAATGGGGGCAGGGGGCGGACCCTGACTGGCTGAGTGAGGGTCAGGCTTTTCTTCAATGGTTGCTCGACGAGCATTTCATTTTCCTCGGCGTACGCGATTACCGCGTGGTGCGCAACAAGCGGCGCATCGAGGTGCGACTGGTGCCCGGGTCAGGCCTCGGCATCCTGCGCGAGGGCCCCGATACGGTGACCGCCCGTCCGCTGACCAGCCTGGCTGTCGCGGCCCGCAGGCGCAGCCAGAAAATGCCGCTGATCGTCACCAAGACCAATGCGCGCAGCACCGTCCATCGCAGCGGCTACCTCGACTATATCGGCGTGCTGCAGTTTGACCGCCAGGGCCGTACCCTGGGCGAGCGTCGCTTCCTGGGTCTTTTCACGTCCTCGGCCTACAACCTGGCGGCGATGGAAACGCCTTTGGCACGGGTCCGCGCGCAGAGGGTCCTGCAGGGCACGGGTCTGGTGACCGGCAGCCATGCCTGGAAATCGATGGTCCACATACTCGAGACGCTGCCCCGCGACGAATTGCTGCAGGCCAATACCGCCGAACTTCAGGCGACGGCGGTCGGAGTGCTCAATCTCCAGGAGCGGCAGCGCGTTCGTCTGTTCATCCGCCGCGAGCGCTACGGCCGTTTTTATTCGTGCCTCGTGTACATGCCGAGGGAGCGTTTCAATACCGAGAACCGCGAGGCGGTCCAGGCGATTCTGAAACGGGCCCTGAAAGGCGCGCGGCTGGATTATTCCGTCAAAGTGGCCGAATCAGCGCTGGCGCGGCTGCACGTGATCGTCAGGCCGCGCAAAGACGCAAAAGTCGTTTTCGACGTTGGGCTTCTCGAGCAGAAGATCGTCGAAGCCGTCCGCTCATGGACGGACGAACTCCGTTCGATCCTGGTGCAGAAACTGGGCGAGGAGGCTGGCCTGCGTCATGCCGCCCGTTTTGGCCGGGCCTTCCCGGAGGCGTACAAAGAGGACGTGTCTCCCTGGGTGGCCGCCTTCGACGTCGAGAATGCCGCCGCATTGGACGAAGGCCAGGAAATTCGAATGAGCCTCTACCGACCGCGGAAGCCGCGCGGTGGCATCATCCGTTTCAAGCTGTTCCGGAAATCGGCGCCGATACCGCTGTCGCACGTTCTGCCGATGCTCGAAGATCTTGGGTTGCACATCGTCAGCGAGCGGCCGTACGAGCTCAGGCTTCACGGTGACGAACGGCTTTGGATCCAGGATTTCGACATGATCCCGGCCGTGCAGCGCGACCTGGACCTGGACATCATCCGCGAGCGTTTCCAGGAGGCATTCGAGCGCACGCTGCGGGGCGACACGGACAGTGACGGCTTCAATCGCCTGATCATTGCCGCGCAGATGACCTGGCGGCAGGTCAAGGTCCTTCGCGCCTACTGCAAGTACCTGCTGCAGACCGGCGTGCCGTTCTCCGCTAACTACATGAGCGAGACGTTGTCCCGTCACCCTGCGATTGCCCGCTTGCTGATCGAGCTGTTCGAGGCGATGTTCGACCCTGGACGGGAGCAAGAAACACCCCGCCGCCGTGTGCAGGCTGGCCAGCAGCTGAAACGACGTTTCCAGCACCTGGTGGACGGAGCGATTCAGCAGGACCCGGTGTTCCACGAATACATCGAAGATCTGGCCGCTGCCCGCACCGGGGACCGCGAGCAGCAGGTCAAAGCAATCCGGAGAGGGTTCCGGCGTGCCCTTGAATCGGTCAGCAGCCTGGACGAGGACCGAATCCTTTTCGCTTTCCACGAGGCGATCGCTGCGACACTTCGCAGCAATTTCTTCCAGCCGGCAGCCGATGGGGGTCCCAAGGAGTTCATAAGCTTCAAGCTCGATTCCCAGGCCTTGCCGGAGTTGCCGCTGCCGAGACCGTTTCGCGAAATCTGGGTGTATTCGCCATTCTTCGAGGGCATTCACCTGCGCGGCGGGAAGATCGCGCGCGGGGGGCTGCGCTGGTCCGATCGCCGGGAGGACTTCCGTACCGAGGTGTTGGGGTTGATGAAGGCTCAGAACGTCAAGAACACCATCATTGTGCCCGTCGGGGCCAAGGGCGGCTTTGTCGTGAAGCGCCCGCCGCAAGAAGGTGGTCGGGACGCCATTCACCAAGAGGGAATTAATTGTTACAGTAAGTTTATCAGCGGCTTGTTAGATATAACGGATAATATAGTTGAGGAAAAAATCGTGCATCCAGATCAGGTCGTGCGGTACGACGAGGACGATCCCTACCTCGTCGTCGCGGCCGACAAGGGCACGGCGACATTCTCGGATACCGCCAACTCCATCGCGGCCGAGCACGGCTTCTGGCTGGGGGATGCGTTCGCCTCCGGCGGCTCGGTCGGTTACGACCACAAAGGCATGGGCATCACGGCGAAAGGCGCTTGGGAGGGAGTCAGGCGGCATTTCCGTGAGATGGGCGTGGACATACAGCGCGAGGCATTCACGGTGGTCGGCATTGGAGACATGAGCGGTGACGTTTTCGGCAACGGGATGCTGCTGTCCAGGCACATCCGCCTGCAGGCGGCTTTCAACCACCAGCACATCTTCCTCGATCCCAACCCGGATCCTCGCGTGAGCTTCGGCGAGCGTCGGCGTCTGTTCCGCAAGGGGCGGTCCAGCTGGACCGACTACAATTCGCAGCGCATTTCGAAAGGCGGCGGCGTGTATTCGCGCCTCGACAAAATCATTCCTATCAGCCCCGAAGTCAAGGACTGGCTGGGCGTCGAGGAGGATCAGATGACGCCTAACCGGCTGATCCGTGAGTTGCTCAAGGCGCCGGTCGACCTGTTGTGGAACGGCGGTATCGGAACCTACGTGAAGGCGAACACCGAGTCGCATCCGGAAGTAGGTGACCTGGCGAATAACGCGTTGAGGGTCAGCGCCTGTGAGTTACGTTGCCGGGTCGTTGGCGAGGGCGGCAACCTCGGCGTCACACAGAGGGGACGGATCGAGTTCGCCCGTTGCGGCGGCCGCATCAATACCGATTTCATTGACAACTCCGCCGGGGTGGACACTTCAGACCACGAGGTCAACATCAAGATCCTGCTCAATCTGGCCATGCGCGCCGGCAAGCTGAAGCCGGAGGAGCGCGCAAAACTGATGGCCGACATGACCTCCGAAGTCGAGCAGATGGTGTTGCGCAGCAATTATCTGCAGACACAGGCCATCACGTTGATGGAGAAGTTCTCACCCGGGCGTCTCGGTTCCAAGCAACATTTCATCAACGTGCTGGAGGACCAGGGCCTGCTGAACCGCGAGCTCGAGTTTCTGCCGAGCGACGAGGAACTGCATGAACGCAGGGATCGGGGCGAGGGCCTGACGCGGCCGGAACTGGCCGTACTCCTGTCCTACAGCAAGCTCACGCTGTACCAGCAGTTGTTGGATTCCGACGTGCCGGAGGACGCCTGGCTGGCGGATGAAACCCGTAACTATTTCCCCGCTGCCCTGCGGGAGCGCTACGCCGACCTTCTCCCACAGCACCGCCTGAAGCGTGAAATCATCGCCACCCAGGTGACCAACAGCCTGGTCAACCGGATGGGGGCTTCGTTCGTGCTGCGCATGCAGGAAGACACCGGCGCCAGCCCGGGTGAGGTGGCACGGGCCTATACCATTGCCCGTGAAGTGTTCAAGGCCCGGGATTTCTGGTCGAAGATCGAGGCGCTCGACAACAAGGTGGACAGCGACCTGCAGTCGGCCGCCATGTTGGCGATGTGGCGTCTGTTACGGCAGGCGACACGGTGGCTGTTGAACCTGGAGGGGCGAAAGCTGGACATCCGGGCCATGGTCGAGCGCCTGGCTCCCGGACTCTCTTCGGTCGGAAAGATCATTCGGCGGTCGATGTCGGAGGGGGAACTCGGTACCGTTCAACAACAGGCGCAGCGATTTGTTGACGGCGGGTTCAGCAATTCGCTGGCGGAGCGGACCGTTATGCTCGAGCGGCTCTTCCCGGCCATGGATGTCGTCGAGACGGCCGCCCGCCGCCGCAGCGACGTCGCCCGCATAGCACAGGTGTTCTTCGGCCTGGGGGATGTCCTTGAGATCAAGTGGCTGCGCCGCCAGGTCGAATCGCTTGACGTCTTGGGGCAATGGCACGCAATGTCGAGGACGAACCTGAGGGATGAATTGTTCATGCAGCAGAATCGTCTCGTCGAAGCCGTGCTGAAGTCCAACGGACGCAAACGCGATCCCGTGGGGACCTGGTTGGCGGAGAACTCGGAGAAGGTCCGCGCGACCCAGAAGATGCTCGCCGAAATGCACGGGCTCGACGAACTCGACTATCCAACGATTGCCGTTGCGGTGCGTGCGCTGGGGCAGCTGGCGGACAGTGTCGGCTGATGTCCGGGTCGCGGAAAATCCATTTTGTCGCCAGCCATGCGGGCGAGGCGCAATCGGCCATGGTTCGCCTGCAGGAGCGCTACGGTCAGAGCGAGCTCGACGGCGCCCAGGTCATCGTGGCCCTGGGCGGTGACGGCTTCATGCTGCGCACGCTGCACCGCTTCCTCCCGGCCGGACTGCCCGTCTACGGCATGAAGCTGGGAGAGGTCGGGTTCCTGATGAACCGCTTTCGAGAGGACGGCCTGCAGGAGCGTCTCGATACGGCCGATGTGGTGGAATTGAATCCACTCTGCATGGTGGCGCTGACCGAGGCGGGCAACGAGGCCAAGGCACTGGCCATCAATGAAGTCGCCCTGCTGCGACAGCTGAACCAGGCGGCTCACATCCGCATCCTGGTCAACGGCAAAGAGAAAGTCAGCGACCTGGTTTGTGACGGCGTCCTGGTGGCGACCGCAGCCGGCAGCACAGCCTACAACCTGTCCGCCCACGGGCCGATTCTGCCCCTCGGCACGGAGGCGCTCGCGCTGACGCCCATCTCGCCGTTCCGGCCGCGGCGCTGGCGCGGAGCCGTACTGCCAGCCTCGGCTCGAATCCGATTCGAAGTGCTCGATCACTACAAGCGGCCC
>JBFFUJ010000058.1:0-11031 GCA_041571375.1 Lysobacterales bacterium
GATCCCAGCGGCCTGTTACCGTTCGACTTGCATGTGTTAAGCATGCCGCCAGCGTTCAATCTGAGCCAGGATCAAACTCTTCAGTTTAAAGTTTCGATTTCAGACCGAAGCCGAAGCCCGAAGGCCAAAACTTCAGTCGTCCATCTAAGTACTTCTAGCTGAAAGCTGAACCTTGCTCCCAATTACGTAATGAATCAGGGCATGGTCGCTTTCGTCGATGGCAAATTCACCAACGCGAGCGCCCACACAAGTTACCTATGTTCTGTTAAATAGCCTGCGCCGGCATGCTTCGCTTTTTTGCTGCGCAAAAAACTGCAAAGCACTTTCAACGCTGGTCGGTTTCTTGCGACTCCGACCCGGGGGCCTTTCGCTCCCCGTACCGCCCGGTCTCAGCACGAGCAAAACCGCGGCTCAACCTTTTCGGTTTGCCGCGCCGGAAGATTCAAAACCAGAATCTCCACCCCGTACTGGGCGGGCCGCCCATTATATATTGACAGCGTGGATAGCGTCAATGTTCCAGCTGAAATACAGCGTCAGTGGACCGTGCCGGGCGTCGCTACCGGCCAGTGGTTCGGCCGGGCGAAGCGCGCATTATAGGGGCTGGAATTCTGGCGTCAAGTGATCTTGCGGATTTCTTCAGAAAAGCCCGGCCCGCTCGCTCTCCTGCTGCAGCCGCTCGTCGATGCGGTCAAGCAGCAATTGCCCGCAGGCGCCCGGGGAAACACGCTCAGCGAGGCTCTGCGCGACATCCGGTTCACCGAGCGCGTCCAGTTGCTGCTTGGCCTCGTGGTAAGCCTTGCGGAAAGGCGTGCCTCCGGCCGCCTGCCGAACAGCCAGGTCGGTGGCGAACATCTCGGACGAAATCGCACGGCGCATGGCTTCCTCCCGAAACCGCAAGCCATTCACCAGCGCCGGCACGATCGTCAGCGCCTGAAGCGCCGCAGCCATCCCGCGAATCAGAGGTGCCTTGGTCAGTTGCAGATCCCGCTGATACCCGGATGGCAGGGACAGTACCGATTGAATCTCAGCCGCTGCGGCCTCCACGCTGGCCGCCCGACCGCGCAGCAACTCCACCACATCGGGATTGGACTTGTTCGGCATGATGGACGAGCCGGTCGTGTAGGCCTCGGGCAGGATCACGAAGCCGAATTCGGCGGTGGTGAAGAGGCTCAGATCCCAGGCCAGCCGGCGCAGGTCCTGCATGGCATGGGCGGCGGCCTGCAGCGCCATCAGTTCGAACTTGCCCCGGCTGTTCTGCGCATACATCGGGTTGACCTGGAGCCGGCTGAAGCCGAGCTCCCGGGCCACACCGTCACGGTCCAGGGCCAGGTTCACGCCGTATCCAGCAGCCGTGCCGAGGGGGCTGCAGTCGAGCCCTTCGCGGGTGACCGCCGCCAGCCTCAGGTTGTCTGTGAACGCCTCGGCAAAAGCCGCCATCCAAAGGCCCACACTGGACGGAACGGCCCGCTGCAGATGGGTATAGCCGGGCATGGGCAGGTCGGCATACTGCCCGGCCCTGTCGAGACATGCCCGGGCAATCTGGCCGTTCACGCCAGCCAGCTTCAGCAGGCGATCCTTGAGATACAGCCGCGTGGCCACAGCGACCTGATCGTTGCGGCTTCGGCCCGTATGTACTTTCGCGCCGAGTTCGCCCAGCTTCTCGGTCAGGAAAATCTCAATAGCCGAGTGACCGTCCTCGAAGCGGTCATCGAGGACGAATCGCCCCGCCGCGAACTCCTCGGCCAGTTCGTCCAGAAGCGCCTCCAGCTGACCGCATTCGCGCGCATCGAGAATCCCGATCCGAGCCAGCCCCCGGACATGCGCTGCAGTGGCGCGAATGTCGAAAGCAAACAGTTCACGGTCGAGCACGACATCCTCCCCCGCCATGAATTCGACGATGGTCCGCTCGGCGGTCTGGTGATCACCCGCTTGCCAGAGAGTTTTTTTCATGCCGACCGCCCCTGCGCCAGATCGAGTCCGAGCAGGCCATCCAAGCCGAACGCGAGGTTCAGGTTCTGCACGGCCTGTGTCGCCGCACCCTTGAGCAAATTGTCCAACACCGCAACCAAAGCGATTCTCCTGGGATTGTACTCGCTGACACAAAAGCCACCCAGGATCGCGAGGTGGCTGCCACGAACTTCCTTGACTTCCGGAATTCCGGGCCTGACCTCGATCAGGGGATTCATGTCGTAAAACGCCCGGAACCGCGTCAGCAGGGATTGCTCCGTCTCGCCCTCCAGCAGCTCTGCCGAGACGGTCAGGCTGATGCCCCGGAAAAACGGCGCGACGTGAGGCAGAAAGCGCACTTCATGCCCGATGTGATGCGAGACCTCGCGCTCATGCAGATGATCGACCAGCGCATACGGCAGCAGGTTGTCGTTCAGCACCTCCAGATCGTTCCTGCGTGACGGAGAGGTTCCCGCCCCGCTGTATCCGGAGACCCCGAAAGCCGCGGGTACGCCGACCAGTTGACCGAGCAGGGGTGCCAGCGCCAGTTGAGCAGCCGTCGCGTAACAGCCCGGATTGGCAATGCGGCGGGCGCCCGCCACCTGGTCGGCAAAGCGTTCGGGCTGCCCGTAAGCCCAGCCTGGGTCGAAGCGGTAATCCGCGCTCAGGTCGACCACCACCGCATCCGGTTGGTGCTGATCGATTGCCGCCACGTAGCGCTCCGCAGTCCCGTTCGGCAAGGCCAGCACAAATGCGTCGGCGCGCAGCCGTTCCAGCGTTCGGGGATGGATGTCGGAAAACAAAAGGTCACTGCCTTCCATGCCCTTGACGTGCAGGCTCACCGCTTCGCCCGCCGCGCTTTTTGACCCGACCGCAACGAGTTCGAATTCAGGGTGTGTGAACATCAACGGCAGCAACTCGGAACCGGTGTGGCCCCGCGCGCCGACCACGACGACCTTATGCATGATCCTCCTCCACCCAGCTGATCGGCCGCGAAAGGCTGTCGACCTTGCAGCGGCGGATTCGCTCGAAGTCCTTCAGACCACGCGTGAATGCGACCCATTGCTTTTCCGTGAAGCTGGACTCCATCTGTTCGAAATACCACTGCGTCACGGGGTTGTCGACCCGCGACCGCCAGTACAGTCTCGGACAGCGCTTGATCAGGGCCTGCCAGACCGCGGCCCCGAGTCCCGCACCCTGCGCTTCCGGCGTCACTGCGAACTTGTCCAGATAAGGGATCCCGTCGACACCCTGCAGTACGATGGCCATGGCGCCGTAGGACTCACTGGCCAGAATGCACTCGATGGGCAGATTGTCGAAATAATCCGGCTTCAGCCGCCGGCCGAAGCTGATCTCGAGCAATTGCTTCGTCCGCTCCCTGGACGCTTCGTCGAACTGATTGAATTCGAGGATCCGCTCGCCCCTGCGAATCAGCGTACCGGCGCCCCGGTGGGTGAACAGCTCCCGGGCCAGGCTGTCGACCGAGGTGATGGACACCGAGGCGGTGTCCGGCAGCCTGGACAGGATCTGCGCGATCTGCTCGAGCTTGAGCTTCATGCCGGAGTGCACCCAGGGCTGCTGAATCAGCCAGTCATAGTCGGTGCGCAGGCTGATCGCGGAAATCACCCGGCCCGCTTCGTCGAGCAGTCCGCCGGTCTCGGTCAGGAAAATGATCTTGTGCGGATTCAGGGTCCATATGAGCTCCCGGGCGGCGATATCGGCATTCACGTTCAATACCTGACCCGTCCTGCTTTCGCCCAGGCACGCCACGACCGGCATCTGACCGCGGCCAACGGCATCGCGAACGGCCTCGAGGTCGACCCGCCGGATCTCGCCCACCAGGCCCAGGGCTTCCCGGTCGAGGTAATCGCACTCGAAGACACCGTGCAGGATTCCCTCCGCCCGGACGCCCTCGCGTTCCAGCGCCGAGACCAGCTGACGATTCGTGCGGTAGATGATCGGACGCGCGACCTGCATCACCTCCGGGGTGGTGACCCGCAGGCCATCGTGCTTGACCGTCGCTACCCTGGCGTCGGCCAGCGCGGCATCCAGCTGGGGACCGGCGCCATGCAGCATGATCGGCATCAGGCCGAGGTTGTGCAGAAAGGCCAGGGCATCCGCCAGCGGCTCGAGCTGATTTTCAATCAATGCGCCGCCGATCTTGATCACGGCAAAGTTGAGTTCGTCCTCGGCATACTGGTTGAGGTAATAACGCGCCTCGCGGCTCGCCCCGAGCTGGCTCAGTACCTGTTTGACGATGCTGCGAATCTCAGACATGCCGCTTGGCCAACCTGCCGTAGGTGTCGAACGCCGCCCGTAACTGCTCCAGCGCCACCCACTCGTTCGTCTGGTGAGCCTGCGCGATGTCTCCCGGACCCAATACCAGGGCCGGCAGCCCCGCCGAGGAGAACAGCGAGGCCTCGGTCCAGAAATCGACCGGTTCACCGATGGTCAAATCCTGTGCCGCGGCCCACGCCTTCGCGGCGCGGTCGTCGCGGCCTGACGCCGGCAGTGGCTCGCCACGAAAGGGAACTTCCCAGTCTACCCGCGTATCAGCGCCCGCGCAGGCCTTGATGTCCCGCAGGAAAGCGTCGTTCGACTCACCGGGACGCAGGCGTGCGCTCCAGTGTACGAACGCGCTGCCGGCGATCACGTTGCTCTTGGTACCGCCGTCGACCAGGCCGATGTTCAGGCAGCAGCCCGGGTCTTCCTCGGAACTCTTGCAGGTATCGGCCAGCTTCAGCGCAGCGGCGGCCCATCGCGCCATCTGGTGAATCGCATTCTCCCGCAGAGCCCGTGCTTCCGAGGAGTGCCCCGGAGTGCCATGAAAGCGCGCCTTCACCGACAGGAAGCCGCGATGACCCAGCACGGCTCTGCAGGACGTGGGCTCGGCGACGACCACCTGCTGGTACTGCTGCGCCTCACCCGACTCCAGAAAACGGGCAACGCAGCAACCCCCGGCGCCCTCCTCGTCGCTGGTGAACAGCAGCGCGAGATTCTCGGCGCCATGCTCGGCCAGGGTCAGCAGCGCCGCGGCGGCGCCCTTGATGTCACAGGCTCCCCTGCCGTAGGCCCGGCCGCCCTCGACCCGCAGCCGCAGCGGATCGCCGCTCCAGCCTTCGCCGACCGGCACGGTGTCGAGATGGACGTTGAACAGGACCCTCGGCGCGCCCCGCACCGCGTACCAGGTAACCCGGCCCTCGCCGTGATCCCAGCTGCGTATGTCGAAGGTGCTGCCGACGACCTGGCTGCAGTAGGCGAAAATGGGGGAATCACCGTCGATGGCACGGGGTGGATTCTGCGTATCGAAGGCAACCAGGGCTGCGAGATGGTCGAGCAGCGTGTCGCTCACGGCTCGGCGCTCCGGACCCTGCCAGCCAGCGTGGTGCTCTGACCCAGCAACTTGATGAACCCGACCGCCTCCTCCGGCGTCCAGTCGGCGCTCTGCGCGTAGACGGCACCGGGATTGTGCACCCTGTAGGGCGTTTCGACCGCCACCGCGGTCAGCGATCCGCCCTCTGTCTGCAGAACCACGCTCCCGGTAACGAACTGCTGCGAACTGCGCAGATAGGCTTCGAGGTCCGTTTTGTGCGGCTCATAGAAGAAACCGGTGTAGACCAGTTCGGCCCAGCGATTGCTGACCTGCTGACGGAATTGCGTCTGGAACCGCGTGTTCACGGCATCCTCCAGGGCGCGGTGCGCCGTGAGCAACGCGTCGATGCCCGGACACTCGAAGGCAATCCGACCCTTGAGCCCGATGGTGACGTCGCCGGTGTAGATATGGCGGCCCACCCCCCATGCGCCGAATTGGCGGTTGAGCGACTTGAGAATTTCCGGACCGGGCAGCCCGGTCCCGTTCAGCGTTTTGGCCACGCCCTGCTCGAATCCGAGACGCAACTCGAGGCTGCCTTCCGGCCAGTCCTCGCGCCCTGCGGTCATCGTCCACGCGTCCCCGGAAGGCGGTTCAAAGCGATCGATCTCGCTGCCCGATATGGTGACGCCCAGCAGATTCTCGTTGATCGAGTAACGGCTCGCCGACGGCGCCACCTCGATCCCGGCTTCCGCCATCGTTTTCAGTTCGTAGTCCCGGACGGCCCGCACGCGGGACTGCAGGTCCCGGATCGGCGCATGGATTTCGTAATCGCCCAGGCTGCGCACGGTCTGGTCGAACCGCAACTGATCATTACCCATTCCCGTACAGCCATGGGCAAAATGCCGCGTGCCCAGGCTGTCGCACAGCTCGAGGCAGCGCTTGACGATCAGGTAGCGATCCGAGCACAGCAGCGGATATTCCCCGAGCATGCGCGCATGGCTCCATACCAGCGGCACCACGAATTCGTCCCAAATCTCCTGGGCCACATCGACCTCATGGTGTCGGGCCGCGCCCAGGCTGATGGCACGCTGACGGATGGATGCCCGGCCCGCGTCATCCACCCCGCCGGTATCCACAAACGCCGTGTGCACCTCGAATCCCTTCTGAACCAGGTCGAGTACGCAGTAGCTGGTGTCCAGTCCCCCGGAAAATGCCAGTACGATTTTGTCCGTCATATGTCCGCTCATCTCGTCGTTGTGTGGGAGCGCGTCTTGCGCGCGACCTTCGGCCGCAAGCGGCCTCCTACAGCATGGTTTTGCCCAGCAGGGTCAGCAGGATCGCCTTCTGTACGTGCAGTCGGTTCTCGGCCTCGTCCAGAGCGACGCAGTAGTCCGCGTCCATCACCGCGTCAGTCGCCTTGACGTTGCGCCTGAGCGGCAGGCAGTGACTGAACAGCCCGCTGTTGGTCAGCGCCATTTTTTCCTCGTCGACGATGAAATGCCGATAGTTCTGGCGCAAGGCCCACTCTTCCTCGGGACGCCCGTAGAACGGCAGGGCACCCCAGCTCTTCGCATACACGACGTCCGCTCCCCGGTAGCCGTCCTCGATGTCGTGGGTGACGCGGAACGAACCGCCACTGGCATCAGCATACCGCAGCGCCGCGGACTCGAATTGCTCGTCCAGACGGTAGGCCTCCTCCGGACACAGCAGGGTGACGTCCATGCCGAACTTGCTGGCAATGAGCAGCGCCGAATTCGCCACGGCCGTGTTCAGGGGCCGCGGATGCCAGGTCCAGGTCAGCAGGAATTTGCGCTTACGCACCGAGCCGAGCCTCTCCTGCAAGGTCTGCATCAGCGCCAACTCCTGGCAGGGGTGAACGATCGTTTCCATGTTGATCACGGGCACCGTCGAGTGCCGTGCGAGCGCGCGGATCACCGGATCCTCACGGTCCGCCTCCCAGTCCCTGAACAGCGGAAAGGCACGCAGAGCGATCAGGTCGCAGTAGCGGGAGAGTACCCCGGCGACTTCGGCGATGTGCTCCTCGGCCTCGCCGTCCATGACCGTCCCCGGGGCGAATTCGACACCCCAGGCGTCTTTGCCCGGCTGCAGAACGATGGCGATACCGCCCAACTGCTGCATGCCCAGTTCGAAGGATGTGCGGGTCCGCAGCGACGGGTTGAGGAACATCAGGGCGATCGATTTTCCGTGCAGGTGGCTCTGGATCGGATTCCGCTTGAGCTCCGTCGCCAGCTCCAGCAGGTTCTGCAATTGCGGCTCCGACCAGTCCGTCGTGCTCAGGAAATGCTGCATTCAGGGTCCTCCAAATCAAAAAACCCAGCCGCCGGCTGGGTTTTTTCTTTTACTTTCTGAAAATACTGACTTACACGGCAACCCAGCCCGGATGTTTCATCCGGATTCGGCGCAGGTGGCGAAAACCGCGGGTTGTCTTGGTGCTCATCATGCCGTTGAATGTACGTAATATTTCAGGCCAATGCAACCGGCCTGACCAAGACGGGTCGGCGAACCCCTGGCGCCGTAGCACCAGCAGGAATCGAGAGGGGGCGCGGTACAGCCCCGCGCCTCGCCTAATCAGGAGATGGAAGCGGCCGCGCCGGTCGGCGCTATTTTCGGGGCAGGTAAAGGTCGGTGACCGTGCCCTCGAAGACCTCCGCCGCCATCGCAACCGTCTCCGACAGGGTGGGGTGGGGGTGAA
Organism: Lysobacterales bacterium; assembly: GCA_041571375.1. Taxonomy (GTDB): domain Bacteria; phylum Pseudomonadota; class Gammaproteobacteria; order Xanthomonadales; family SZUA-36; genus CALKKN01. The sequence goes on from JBFFUJ010000058.1 coordinate 7,974, forward strand.
TGGTCAGGCCGATATCGGCCGCTTCGGCCCCCATTTCGATCGCCAGCGCGCATTCGGCGATGAGATCACCGGCCTGGGGACCGGTGATGCCGGCGCCCATCAGGCGCCTGCTGTCCGGATCGAAGATCAGTTTGGTGAATCCCTCAGCGCGATCGATGCCCAGCGCGCGCCCGCTCGCTGCCCAGGGGAATTTTGCGACCCCCACTTTTCTGCCTCGCTCCCTGGCCTCCGTCTCGGTCAGGCCGACCCAGGCGATCTCGGGGTCCGTGTATGCCACCGAGGGTATGACGCGCGCGTCGAACGCACTCTTTTGCCCGGCACATACCTCCGCTGCCACCTTGCCCTCGTGGGTCGCCTTGTGCGCGAGCATCGGCTGGCCGACGACGTCGCCGATGGCAAACACGTGCTCCAGGTTGGTTCGCATCTGCCGGTCGACCGGGATGAAGCCCCTCTCGTCCACCTCGAGTCCGGCCGCATCGGCCTGGATCCGATCGCTGTTGGGTACGCGGCCGACTGCGACCAGAATCCGGTCGTAGGGTTCACGCGCTGCATGCTTGCCTTCGAAATGAGCGATCAGCGCGTCGTCCGCGCTGTCGATGCGGCTGACGCGGGTCTCCAGATGGATCGCCTCGTAGCGCTTGGATATCCGGCGCTGTAGCGGCCTGACGAGATCGGGGTCGGTGCCCGGCAGCAGCCCGGGAGTCAGCTCGACGACGGTCACGCGGGAACCGAGGGCTTCGTAGACACAGGCCATCTCCAGCCCGATGATGCCGCCTCCCACCACCAGCAGGCGCTTCGGTATTTCCTCCAGCTGCAGCGCCACGGTGGAATCCATCAGGCGGGGGTCGCCCCAGGGCATGTCCGGCAACTCCAGCGACCGCGAACCGACCGCAACGATCGCACGGGCAAAGCTCAATCGGAGCGGATCGCCGTCGCCCGCGACCTCTATTTCGTGTGGCCCCGTGAACACGGCCTGCCCCTGCACGACCTCCACTTTGCGTTGACCTGCCATCCCCGCGAGGCCGGCGGTCAGCTTGCCGACCACCTTGTCCTTGAATCCCCGCAGCTTGTCCAGATCAATAGCAGGCTGGCCGAATTCGATCCCGTGCACCGCCAGCGCGGCAGCCTCGTCGATCACTTTGGCCGCGTGCAGCAGGGCCTTCGAGGGTATACAGCCGACGTTGAGACAGACGCCGCCCAGCACCGCGAACCGTTCGACGAGCGCTACACGCTGCCCCAGGTCGGCGGCGCGAAAAGCGGCTGTGTAACCGCCGGGGCCAGCGCCCAGAACGACCACGTCATAATCGTAGGATTTCTCACTCATAACGTCAGCCGCCTCAGGTCTTCGAGCCGGCTCGCCAGAAAACGTGTGAACCGCGCCGCGTCGGCGCCATCGATCACCCGGTGGTCGTAAGAAAGTGACAGCGGCAGCATGAGCCGCGGCTTGAAGTCCTTGCCGTCCCATATGGGCTTCATGCGCGATCGCGACACGCCCAGGATGGCGACTTCGGGCGCATTGATGATCGGCGTGAAGGCCGTGCCGCCGATGCCGCCCAGACTGGAAATCGAAATGCAGCCGCCCTGGATATCCTGGGGCTTCAGCTTCTTCTCGCGAGCCCGGGCGCTGACTTCGGCCAGTTCGGCCGCCAGTTCCATGATGCCCTTGCGCTCGCAGTCCTTGAGGACCGGTACGACCAATCCGTCGGGCGTGTCGACTGCGATGCCGATGTTGAAATACTTTTTCAGGATCAGGGTTTCCCCGTCGGCATCGAGCGACGCATTGACATGCGGGAATTTCCTGAGTGAGGCGACCATCGCCTTGATCAGGAACACCAGCGGCGTCAGCTTGAAGCCCTTGGCCACGGCCTCCTCGGCATTGGCCTTGCGGAAGGCCTCCATGTCAGTGATGTCTGCCTCGTCGTGCTGTGTGACGTGGGGGATACCGACCCAGTTCCGGTGCAGATGGCCGGATGAAATCTTCTGGATGCGGCTCAGCGGTTGACGCTCGATCTCGCCGTAGCGGCTGAAGTCGAATTCCGGCAGCTGCGGGAATTCCAGTCGCAATCCGCCCAGACCGGGCGCTGCGCCCGGCACCGCGCCGCCGGTCATCACCGACTTGACGTAGGCGTTCACGTCCCCCCGCAGGATCCGCCCCCTGTCCCCGCTGCCGCGTACCCGCAAGAGATCGACCCCCAGTTCGCGGGCGAATCTGCGGATGGCCGGGCTGGCATAGGGCACGGCCGACGGCTCGACCGCCGCCAGCCCCGTTGGAGGTGGCTCCCGCAGCGACTCCGCGTCATCCTGCAAAGCACCACCCTCGCGCTCCGGCTCCGCCGAGGCCTGCGGCCCGACCGGTTCCGGTTCGTCGGCGGCCGCAACCTCACCGGCCGCCCCCGCTTCGCCTGCGACGGCCCCTTTGGAGATTTCGGCGTCTTCGCCCGGCGTCTCCGTCGGCTGTTCCTCCGGGACGGCCAGCGACGCCAGCTCGGACTCCGACCGTTCCTGCTCCCGCTCCTCTGGCTCGTCGCCGAGCTCGAGGATCGCGACGACATCGCCCTCCGACACCGTGTCATCGACTTTGAGTCGAATTTCCCGGATCACGCCGGCGGCTGGCGACGGCACTTCCATTGTGGCCTTGTCACTCTCCAGCGTCACGAGCCCGTCTTCGGCCTTGACGCTGTCGCCCTCGCTCACCAGGACTTCAATGACCGGGACGTCCTTGAAATCGCCGATGTCGGGAACCTTGATTTCGATGCTCTTGCTCAAGTCTGACTCCAATTATTGACGCGACCTGCGTCAAACGAGCGCCGGATTGGGTTTTTCGGGATCGATCCCGAGACGCTCCCGGGCGTCCAGCAGCTCGCGGGCGTCCAGGCGATCCTGCCGATACAGGGCGTACAGGGCGGCGTAAGCAATCTGATAGCGGTCGACTTCGAAGAAACGCCGCAGCATCTCGCGGGTATCCGAGCGGCCGAAGCCGTCCGTCCCCAGCACGATGTAGTCCAGCGGCAGGAAGCCGCGCAACTGGTCTGCGAACGCCCGAACATAATCCGATGCC
>JBFFUJ010000059.1:0-10964 GCA_041571375.1 Lysobacterales bacterium
GACCAGGCCGCCGAAGACCGAGGTGCCGGTGACCTCGAGCATCGTGTCGGCGCGGCCGTCGCCGACCCAGCGCTGTACGCGCGCGGACGCCCGTCCGTCCATCCAGGTGGCCGCGGGCCGGGCCGGTCGCTTGGGGCTGGCGCCGCATCGCCCCGCCGATGAAGAACCTGTACGCCCGGCAGGTCGAGCTGGCGAACGCGGCGGCGGCCGAACTGGGTTTCGATGATCTCGGCACGATGTGGCGTTCGGGTTACGACATGGACCCCGCGGAATTCCCAAAGGTCCTCGACGCGCTTTGGCAGCAGGTCAAACCGCTCTACGAAGCCCTGCACTGTCACGTTCGCGCCCGCCTGGGCGAGGCGTACGGAACCGGGCGCGTGCCTCCGGACGGCCCGATACCCGCGCACTTGCTGGGCAATATGTGGGCCCAGCAGTGGGACGATATTTATGAACTCGTCGCGCCTCCGGGAATGGCCGAACCATACGACCTGACGGGCATCCTGCAGGAGCATGAATTCGATGCCGTCGGCATGGTTCGGGCGGGGGAGGCGTTCTTTACTTCGCTGGGTTTCGAACCCCTTCCGGAGACCTTCTGGGAACGCTCGCTGTTCACCAGGCCGGCCGACCGCGAGGTGGTGTGCCATCCTTCTGCATGGTCGGTCGACGAAAAGGACGACCTGCGCATCAAGATGTGCATCGACATCAATGCCGAGGACTTCAGAACGGTCCATCACGAACTGGGGCACAACTTCTATTACCGTGCCTACAAGAACCTCAGCTACCTCCACCGGGCCGGGGCCAATGACGGATTCCACGAAGCGGTCGGAGACGTGCTCTCACTCTCGATCACCCCGGAGTACCTCCAGCTCATCGGGCTCCTCGACGAGGTGCCGGGCGCGGAAGGCGATCTCGGCCTGCTGATGCGCCAGGCGCTGGAGAAAATCGCGTTCCTGCCGTTCGGTTTGCTGGTCGACCAGTGGCGTTGGAAGGTTTTCGCCGGCGAGGTCGGACCGGATGGTTACAACGAGCTGTGGTGGCGGTTGCGGGAGGACTACCAGGGCGTCGCCGCGCCGGCCTCCCGGCCGGCGGACGCTTTCGATCCGGGTGCCAAGTTCCACGTGCCGGCCAATTACCCCTATACGCGTTACTTCCTCGCGCATGTCCTGCAATTCCAGATGTACCGATCGCTGTGCGATATCGCGGGGCATCAGGGGCCCATCCATCGCTGCACCATCTACGGGAGCCGCCCGGCGGGCGAGCGTCTGCAGGCCATGCTGGAAATGGGACGCAGCCGTACCTGGCCCGAAGCGCTGGCCGCCGTGACCGGTTCGAAGGAGATGGATGCCTCGGCGATCCTGGACTATTTCGCGCCGCTGCAGCAATGGCTGGAAGAGCAGAACGCGGGCCGCCAGTGCGGCTGGTGACCTGAGCGGTCGGGCTGCGGCAGCTGGCGCTGGCCAGGCTAGCGCAGGCGCCCCAGCCGCTGGCCCACCTGCACGGCATCGGCGGGCCCCAGCTCCTCCAGCACCGACACCGCGATGGGCGGCAGCAGCACGATTACGGTCGAGCCCATGTTGAAACGGCCCATTTCCTGGCCACGTTGCAGCACGATGTCACGGCGTGACCAGTCGCCATGGGTCACCCTGCGTCCGTAGGGCGGCGTCACGACACCCGACCAGACCGTTTCGATGCTGGAGACCAGCATGGCGCCGACCAGAGCCAGCGCCATCGGGCCGTGCTCGGTGTCGAACAGGCTGACGACGCGTTCGTTGCGGGCAAACAGGTTCGGTACCTGGCGGACGGTGGCCGGCGAGACGCTGAACAGCCGGCCCGGAACGTGGATGGTGCGCAGCAGTCTGCCGGTCAGCGGCATGTGGACCCGGTGATAATCGCGCGGCGACAGATAGATCGTGTGGAAAAAGCCGTTGTTGAAAGCCGTGCAGTCCGGATCATTGGCCAGCAGCGCCCGGATGCTGTAGTGATGGCCCTTGGCCTGGACGAGACGGCCGGTGGTGATGCGCCCGCACTGGCTGATGCGGCCGTCGCAGGGGCAGAGCAGGGCCAGCGGGTCCGGGTCCAGCGGCCTTGCCGCCGGCTCCAGCTCGCGCGTGAAGAACTCGTTGAACGTCGCAAAATCGCCGACGCTCTTGTGCCTTGACTCGGACCAGTCGACTCCGGCCAGGCCGCCGACCACCAGGATCTGCAGGTTCTTGACCGGCGCCAGGCGAATGCGCATCAGGGCGTGTACCAGCCGGCTCAGGAGCCGGTGCGGCAGCAGGTACTGCAGCCCGGCGTAGAGTTTCTCGATCAGGCTCATTGCGACGCTCCTCTCACTGCAGCACCCGGTGCATGTCGTGGATGATCCTGTCGCTGTCGTGCGGGGCCGGGAAAACGCCGTGCAGGCGCCCCAGGGGATCCAGCAGCATGATGCTGGCCGAGTGGTCGACGCCGTAGCGCTCGCCGCCCGCGTCGTGCGGCTCGATGCGGTAGGCAATGCCGATGCGCCGGGTCAGCGGAGCCAGCTGCTCGTGGCTCCCGGTTACCCCGAGGAAATCCGGATCGAAGAAGCCCGCGTATTGCTTGAGGCGAAGCGGCGTATCGCGCTCGGGGTCCACCGAGACGAACACGACCTGATGGTCGTCAGTGTGGCCCTGCTCGACCAACGCACGGTGCACCTGCGCCAGATCATAGAGCGCACTGGGACACACGTCCGGGCAATGGGTGAAACCGAAGAACAGCAGTGACCACCGGTCGCGCAGATTCTCCAGCGAAAAAGCCGCGCCATCCCCGTCGACCAGGCGGAAATCCGCGATCACGCGAGGTTCGGGCAGAATCATCAGCGATTCGGTCATGCCGCTGGGACCCGACCGCTTCAACTGCCAGAGGCCGACGCCCGCGGCGGCGCTGACGAATGCGACCAGCGCGGCGATCAGGAGGAAGGTCTTGTCGGTCGTTTTCATGGTCTGTCAAAAATTCCTTCTGGCCAGCGCATCCCGCGCGCGGCGCCGTGATTCAGGGTGAATTATACTGCGCCCTTCGGCTGGAAGGGCGACGGAGGCGCGGCGCGGGCGATGAGGGCTGAGCGCAACAGCATTGCCGGGTGGATCGAGCGTGTCACGGCTTCGCTGGACAGGGAGGACCTGTATTTCGGGCACGGTACCGACAACCCGCGGGATGAGGCGGCCTGGCTGGTCCTGCACGTCGTCGGAGCGACGCTCGACGGAACTTTCGCGGACTGGGGCAGGGCGGTCGATGAGGTCCAGCAGCGGGAAATCGAGCGATTGGTCGAGGCCCGCTGCCAGGCTCGGCAGCCGCTGGCCTACCTGATCGGAGCCGCCTGGTTTGGCGGCATGGAATTCGAGGTGACGCCCGACGTGCTGGTTCCGAGGTCGCCGATTGCGGAACTGATCGAAGATGGATTCCGCCCCTGGCTGGACCCGCGACGAGTGAGCAGGGCGCTGGATGTGTGCACGGGTTGCGGCTGCATCGCGATTTCGCTGGCGCGGCGTCTTCCACACCTGGGCGTCGACGCAACGGATATCAGCGAAGAGGCGCTGCGCGTGGCTGCCCGCAACGTCCAACGCCATGGACTGCAGCAGCGGATCCGGTTGCTGCAGTCGGACCTGTTCCAATCGGTCCCCGCATGCCGTTATGATCTGATCGTCGCCAATCCTCCGTACGTGCCGATCGACGAAGCGACCAGACTGCCCGCGGAGTATCTCAGCGAGCCTGACCTGGCCCTGGTTTCCGGCACGGACGGACTGGACGCAACGCTGCGGATCCTGCGTGATGCGCCCGATTACCTGGCCGAGGATGGCATACTGGTGTGCGAAGTGGGGGAGAGCGAAGCCCGGCTGGCGCAATTGCTGCCCCGGGTTCCGTTTGTGTGGCTCGAATTCGCCCGCGGCGGTTCGGGGGTGTTCCTGCTGGATTGGGAGGGCTTGCAGGCGGGCCGTGAATTGGTTGAAGAACAGATAAGGCAACGGGAAGATGTCGCATAACACATTCGGAACACTGTTTCGCGTCACGACCTTTGGCGAAAGCCACGGTCCCGCGATCGGCTGCGTCATCGATGGCTGCCCTCCCGGCCTCGAGATCACCCCCGACGAAATCAGACATCAGCTCCGCCGGCGTGCGACCGGGCGCAGCCGACACACCTCGCAGCGGCGCGAGGAGGACGACGTCCAGATTCTGTCCGGTACGTTCGAAGGGCGCACCACGGGCACGCCAATCGCCCTGCTGATCGAGAATACCGACGCGCGTTCGCGTGATTACGAGACCATTGCGCGGAAATTCCGGCCTGGTCACGCCGACTATACGTACTGGAAGAAGTATGGCTTCAGGGACTATCGTGGCGGCGGGCGGGCGTCGGCCCGGGAGACCACGATGCGCGTCGCGGCCGGCGCCGTCGCGCGCAAATGGCTCAAGCTGCAGCTGGGGATTGAAATCCGGGGCTGGTTGGCGCAGCTTGGCCCGCTGCGTTGCGATGAGGTCATGGACTGGGGCTCAATCGACGACAACCCGTTCTTCTGTCCCGATCCGCAGAAAGTCCCGGAGCTGGAAGCCTTCATGGACGCATTGCGCAAATCCGGCGATTCGGCGGGGGCGCGCGTGAACGTCATCGCGCACAATGTTCCCGCCGGACTGGGCGCCCCCGTGTATGGCAAGCTGGACGCCGATCTGGCCAGCGCGATGATGAGCATCAATGCGGCCAAAGGAGTGGAAGTCGGTGCCGGTTTTGCCAGCGTCGGGCAGAAGGGCACGGAACATCGCGATGAAATGACGCCCGAGGGCTTTCTGAGCAACCATGCCGGCGGCATCCTCGGTGGCATCTCCAGCGGGCAGGACGTCGTGGTCAGCACGGCCTTCAAACCGACCTCCAGCCTGAGAATTCCGTGCCGGGGCATCGACGTGGAGGGCCAGGAAGTCGAGATCGTGACCAAAGGCCGGCACGATCCCTGCGTCGGCATCCGGGCCACGCCGATCGTCGAGGCCATGATGGCACTGGTGCTGATTGATCACGTGCTGAGGCACCGGGCTCAAATGGGATAATTCCTTTTTAAACATCAAGTTATTTCTACTGTATAATGCAACGTATCATGGATAAACCAAGGATCGCAGTGGTCGGCGCAAGCGGCGCCGTCGGTGAGGTAATGCTGTCCATTCTGGCTGAGCGCGGGCACCGTGCCGACCAGATCAAGGCGCTGGCGAGTTCCCGCTCGGCGGGTTCGACGGTGGAATTCGGCAACACGCAACTGGTGGTTGAGGATCTCGACGGCTTCGATTTCAGCCCCATCGACTACGCCCTGTTCTCGGCGGGCGGCTCGGTCAGCAAGGAATACGCACCGCAGGCGGCCGCAGCAGGAGCGATCGCGATCGACAATACCTCGGCTTTTCGTTACGACGACGACATCCCGCTGGTCGTGCCCGAGGTCAATGCTCATGCGCTCGAGGGCATTACGAGGGGCGCGATCATCGCCAACCCGAACTGCTCGACCATCCAGATGGTGGTCGCCCTGGCGCCGATTCAGCGGGTGGCCGGCATTGCCCGGATCAACGTGGCCACCTACCAGTCGGTGTCGGGGGCCGGGCGCCGCGGATTGCACGAACTCGCCACGCAGACGGCCCAGCGGCTCAATTTCCAGGATATCGAGGTCAGCAAGTTCGCCCAGCCGATCGCTTTCAACGTGCTGCCGCAAATCGACGAGCTGCTGGAGAACGGATACAGCCGCGAAGAGATGAAGATGGTCTGGGAAACCCAGAAGATTTTCGAGGACGACCAGGTCCTGGTCAATGCAACGGCCGTCCGGGTGCCCGTGTTCTTCGGTCATTCCGAGGCCGTGCATTTCGAGACTCGCGCGCCGATCGGGATCGACGAGGTGCGCGCCCTTCTGCAGGACGCGCCCGGAGTCGAACTGGTCGAGGGTCAGGGGATGATCCACGCGACCGCCGTCACCCACGCCGCCGGCAAGGATCCCGTCTTCGTGAGCCGCCTGCGGCGAGATATCAGCCATCCGCAGGGCATCAGCATGTGGGTGGTGGCGGATAACATACGCAAGGGTGCGGCGCTGAACGCGATCCAGATCATGGACCGTTTGGAGGAAAATCGGGGAATGGCTGGCGTCGGCGCGCCGGCGACCGTAAACTCCGCATAGTCGGTGAGCATCGGACGTCAGCCCGGGCGGGCACCGATCATGACTCTTGAAGTCAGGGAAAGACGGAGGGACCCAATGAACTGCATCAATCGGATCAGCGCTGCGGCGATGCTGGCCGCTGCCGCACTGTCGTTCAGCCCGGTGGGCTGGGCGCTCGGCCTTGGCGACGCAACGGTTGAATCGTTTCTCAATCAGCCGCTGCGCGCCCGAATCGACCTGATCACGCAGGAAACGGACGATCTGACGGCGGTCAGCGCGCGGCTGGCTTCGGCGGACGATTACGCGCTGATCGGGGCCAGCCTCGAAGCGGTTCAGGTGCCGATCCGCTTCAGCATCGAGGACATCGATGGCGAGGCGTACCTTGCCGCCAGCAGCAGCCTGCCAATTTCCAGCCCGGTCCTGCGCCTGATCGTCGAGGTCAACTGGTCCAGCGGGCGCATGCTGCGTGAATACACACTCTTTCTGGATCCCCCGGCTGTGCCCGAAGCCGCGCCGGCGCCGCGAATCAGCCAGCGCGAGCCCGCCCCGGTGGCGCCTGCACAGAGAGCGCCGACTGCTCCACCTCAACCCGCCCCCGTCCCCGCCGCGCGCCCGGCGCCGCAGGCGGCGGCAGCTGACGGCGGCGAATACGGGCCGGTGCGCAGCGGGGAGAACCTGTGGAACATCGCCAGTGACTGGTCCCGCGGCTCGGGACTCAATATCAACCAGGTGATGATTGCCATCCAGCGGGAAAACCCGCAGGCGTTCATCAATGGCAACATCAACCTGCTCAAACGCGGCGCCATCCTGCGCCTGCCGCCGATGGCCGATATCGGGGATGTTTCGCGCGGCGACGCCAATCGAGCGGTTCGTGAACAGCTGCGGGCCATGGAAAATCGATCGACCGTCGCGAGCGCGGCCGTACCCCTGGTGGCCGATGAGGCCACCGCGGCGTCGCAGGTTGAAGCGGCGCCGGACGTCAGCGCGGCCGAGGCCGTGCCGAGTGAGGCAGAGGAGCTGGCGGAGTCGGCGGCGAGCGAAGCCGAGCCAGCGCCGGAAGCGTCCCGGGATGTGCTGGAACTGGTACCGCCCTCGGCCGACAGCGAGCTCGACAGCGCGGCCGGGTTCGAAGAGTCGGACGAGGTTGCGGAAGTGGCCCAGGGCGCCGAGGCGCTGCGCGAGAATCTGGCGCGCGCGGAAGAGGAGCTGATCAACCAGCGCCAGCAGAATACCTACCTGGAAGAACGGATTCAGGAACTGGAGAGCCAGCTCGAAATCGCCGAACAGGCGCGGGTCGAGTCCGCCGAGGCGGCCGCCATGGAACAACGCCTGCGCGAGCAGCGTCTGGCTGACGCCGCGGCGCGGGAACGCCCCTGGTACCGCAGCATCTCCATCTGGATAATCGCCCTGCTGGTGCTTGCCGCAGCCTTTGTCGGGTGGTTCTTGACTCGTCGCGGCCAGGCCGCGGAGGAGGCTGCCGAAGCAGCCGAGCAGTCGCTGCGCGGATTGCAGAGCGAGGCCGAAGACGTTTTGCGTGTTCTGGAGGAAGAAAGCGCGGTGCCGGCTCAAGCTGAGGGGCCCCGGCCTGCGCGTGCGGCCGATTCCGAGGTGGAAGACGCGGAGTTGCTCGACACCGAGAGCTCGGATCCCGAAATCCAGCTCGATCTGGCGAGGGCCTACATTTCAATGGGCGACAAGGAGGCCGCCCGCGTCATCCTGAACGAAGTCCTCAGCAACGGAACCGAGAAACAGCTCGCCGAAGCGCAGAAGATGCTAGACCTTTTGGACACGTAATAGGACAATCGGGATCAAGTCGGGGCCGCGGTGCCATGCTGCCGTGGCCCTTTTCTTTGTCATGGCCGGGACCAGTCGACTGAGTGCAGTTCGGATCATGCGATACGCCATAGGCCTCGAATACGACGGCAGCGAATTTCTCGGCTGGCAAATCCAGCGACAGGAGCCCACGGTGCAGGGTTGCCTCGAGGCGGCGCTCTCGCGGGTCGCGGACGAGCCGGTTCGGGTCGTGTGTTGTGGGCGGACGGATACCGGCGTCCACGCGCTGTGCCAGGTGGCGCACTTCGATTCGACCGCGCAGCGCACCGAACGGGACTGGGTGCTGGGCGCCAACAGCCATCTGCCCGGGGGAGCGAGCGCGCTCTGGCTGCGGCCGGTGGACGACGCTTTTCATGCCCGCTTCAGCGCCTACTCGCGCAGCTACCGTTACCTGATCCTGAACCGCTGGGTGCGGCCGGCGCTGGAAGCCCGCCGTATGAGCTGGTGCCGGCAACCGCTGGACGCTGCCCGCATGCACGAGGCGGCCCAGGCACTGCGCGGCGAGCACGATTTCACGTCCTTCCGGGCCGGGGCCTGCCAGGCGCGCCACGCCGTGAGGGAGATCCTGGAAATCACGGTCGAGCGATCAGTCGACGTGGTGACCCTCGAGGTGACTGCCAACGGCTTCCTCTACCACATGGTCCGGAACATCGCCGGCAGCCTGCTGCGGGTCGGCACGGGCGAAGCCACCATCGGCTGGCCCGGCGAGGTCCTGGCGCAGCAGGACCGCAGCAAGGCCGCTCCGACCGCAGCGCCCGAAGGCCTGTATTTCGTCACGGCGCGCTACCCGGATCAATACGGGCTTCCCACCGGGCCGCCGACCTTTCCGAGGGGGAGGGACCTGTCGTGAGCCGCACCCGCGTTAAAATATGCGGAATCACGCGGCCACAGGACCTGCAGGTCGCGGTCGCCGCTGGCGCCGACGCACTCGGTTTTGTTTTCGCGGCCGGCAGTCCCCGGGTTTTGACCGCGGAACAGGCGGCCGAACTGGCGCGGCAGGTGCCGGCTTTCGTATCACGCGTCGGGCTGTTCCTGGACCAGGACTTTGCGGCGGTAAGCCGGGTGCTGGACCGTGTGCCGCTTAGCCTGCTGCAGTTTCATGGCCGCGAGCCGGCGGACTTCTGCCGGAGCTTCGGAAGGCCCTATATCAAGGCCCTGGGTATGGCATCAGCCCCCGAATTCGACGCTGCGCAGAGGGAGTACCGGGATGCGGCCGCGCTGTTGCTGGACAGCCACCGCGCGGGCGAGGCGGGTGGGACCGGGCGGACATTCGACTGGGCCGGCATCCCCGCGTCGGAGCGTCCGCTGGTGCTGGCCGGCGGTTTGACGCCCGAAAACGTGCGGGAGGCCGTACGTCACGTGCGGCCCTGGGCCGTTGATGTTTCCAGCGGAGTCGAGGATGCTCCGGGGGTCAAGAATGCGGAACGGATACAAAAATTCATCGATGAGGCAAAAAGTGAGTACAGATAAGGCAACGTTACCGGCCTTCGCGAGTGAGCCGGATGATGCAGGACACTTCGGACCCTACGGCGGGACCTACGCTTCAGAAACGCTGATGCATGCCCTGGAAGAGCTCAAGACGGCCTACTTCCGCTGGCGGGGCGACCGGGAATTCATGGAGCGCCTGGATGCCGATCTGGCGCATTACGTGGGCCGGCCGTCGCCGATCTACTTTGCTCGGCGGCTGACGGAAGCTGCCGGCGGCGCCCGCATCCTGCTGAAACGCGAGGATCTGAACCATACCGGTGCCCACAAGATCAACAACACGGTGGGGCAGGCGCTGCTGGCCGAGCACATGGGTAAGGAGCGCATCATCGCGGAGACGGGAGCGGGGCAGCATGGCGTCGCATCGGCGACGGTGGCGGCGCGGCTTGGGAAACAATGCGTCGTCTACATGGGGGAGGTCGATATTCACCGGCAGGCGATCAACGTCTTCCGCATGCGCCTGCTGGGTGCCGAGGTCCGCTCGGTCACTTCGGGATCGAAGACCCTCAAAGACGCGCTGAACGAAGCCATGCGTGACTGGGTGACCAATGTCGACGACACTTATTACATCATCGGCACGGTGGCCGGGCCGCATCCGTACCCCGTAATGGTGCGTGACTTCAATGCGGTAGTGGGCCGGGAAGCGCGGCGCCAGATGCTGGAGGAATACGACGTGCTGCCGGACGCCCTGGTCGCCTGCGTTGGCGGAGGCTCCAATGCCCTGGGCCTCTTTCATCCCTTCATCGGCGATGCCGACGTGCGCATGGTCGGGGTGGAGGCCGCCGGCGAGGGTCTGCAAACCGGGCGCCACGCCGCATCGCTGTGCGCGGGTCGGCCCGGGGTCCTGCACGGCTGCAAGACCTACCTGATGGACGACGACGCCGGACAGATTGTCCACACGCACTCGGTATCGGCCGGCCTGGATTACCCGGGCGTCGGGCCCGAGCACGCGTGGCTGAAAGACTCCGGACGCGCCGAGTACGTTGGTGTCACCGACGCGGAAGCGCTGCAGGCCTTTCATCAGTTGACGCGTCTCGAGGGCATACTGCCGGCGCTCGAGAGCAGCCATGCCGTCGCCCATGGCCTCAAGCTGGCCGCGGACATGCGCCCCGACCAGAGCGTTCTGATCAACCTCTCGGGGCGCGGTGACAAGGACGTGCACACGGTCGCCCAGCTCGAAGGGATCGAACTGTGAGCAACCGGATCGACCGGCGTTTCGGGGCCCTGGCGGCAGGCGGCAGAAAGGCCCTGATCCCCTTCGTGACTGCGGGTTATCCGGAACCCGAATGGACCGTTCCGGTGCTCCATGCCCTGGTCGCTGCGGGCGCCGACATTCTGGAACTGGGCGTACCGTTTTCCGACCCCACCGCGGACGGGCCCGTGATCCAGGCGGCCAGTGAACGGGCCATCGAACGGGGCGTCAGTATGGCGGTGGTGCTCGACATGGTGCGCCAGTTCCGTGAGGACGACACGACGACCCCGATTGTGCTGATGGGCTATATGAACCCGATC
>JBFFUJ010000060.1:0-10914 GCA_041571375.1 Lysobacterales bacterium
CGAAACCGATCTGCCCAGACTGGTGAACGCGGAACAGCCTCCTGAGTTCCAGTTTTAAGCCTATTTTTTTGGAGTCCGTCATGCCGACCAAACTGAAGCCGCTCTGCCTGGCCGCCTCGCTGTTGCTGTCCGCACCGGCGGGGGCCGTGGACCTTGTCGGAGTGCACGATCTCGCGCTCCAGAACGACCCCCGACTGCGGGCCGCTGAGTTCCGGCGGGAAGCGACCGGCGAAAACAAGGCCATCGCGAGGGCCAACATGCTGCCGCAACTCGGCGCCAGCGGCTCCTGGACCCGGGGGGACAGCGAAACCGAAATTGCTGACGGCCTGTTCCGTTCGGAAAGCGACATCGACACGACGAATTACCGCGCGGACTTGCGCCAGAGCCTGTACCGGCAGGCCAATTACGAGGCTTTGGACGTGGCTCGCGGGCAGATCAGCCAGGCTGAATCGATTTACCAGATCGCCTATCAGGACTTTCTGCTGCGGGTTGCCGAAAACTACTTCCAGGTGTTGACCCTGATCGATGGCGTGACCTTCGCCGAGGCGGAAGAAAAAGCCTTCCAGCGGCAGTTCGAGCAGGCCGAGCAGCGCTTCGAGGTCGGACTCACGGCCGTGACGGATGTGCACGAGGCCCGCGCCAGTTATGACAATGCCCGCGCCCGCGCCATTGTCGCCAGGAACAACCTCGAAGATGCCAAGGAGGCCCTGCGTGAACTGACCGGCAAGTATTTCGAGGACTACGATGCCCTGCAGGAGGTGCTGCCGCTGGTGGAACCCGATCCGAACGATGCTGAGGGCTGGGTCGAGATCGCGCTGCAGAACAATCCCTCGGTGCTGTCGGCGCGCGCCGCCATGGACGTTGCGGAGGCGAATATGCGCCTTGCCCGTTCCGGTCACTTTCCGACCCTCGATCTGGTCGCCAGCTACAATCGCTTCATCGACAACAAGCGCAATTTCCGGTTCAGCCTCGAGGACGATCCGGTCGTTACGGATCTGGAGAATAACGACGCATCGCTCGGGCTGGTCCTCGACATACCCATCTACCAGGGCGGGCGCGTCAGCGCCCAGACGCGCCAGGCCCGTTATCTGATGGATGCGACCGGACAGGATCTGGACGACGTGCAGCGCGGCGCGGTTCGCCAGACGCAGAACGCGTACCGGGCGGTCCTGGCAGGTATCCAGGAGGTAGAGGCTTTTCATCAGGCCAGCATCTCGGCCGAGAGCGCCCTCGAGGCAACCCAGGCCGGTTTCGAGGTCGGCACGCGCACCATCGTGGACGTGCTGATTGCGGAGCAGCGCAAGTACCAGGCCCAGCGCGACAATTCGCTGGCCCGCCACGCCTACATCATTCGGCACCTGAGGCTGAAAAGCGTCGCCGGCTTGCTGGACGCCGAGGACCTCCGGGTCGTCAACCAGTTGCTGGAGTGACCGTTGATTCGAGCAGTTGCAGGGTGCGCTCGACCGCGCCTTCGCCGCTGCGGACCAATTCGTAAGCAGCACGGCCCATGCGGTCGCGCAACTCGGGGTCGCTGAACAGACGCCGTGTGGCCGCTTCCAGTTCAGCCGCGTCGCGCACCTCCAGCGCGGCGCCATGGTCCAGTAATTGCCGCGCGATGTCAGCGAAGTGAAAGGTGTGAGGACCGAACAGAACCGGCTTTGCCAGCGCGGCCGGCTCCAGGACGTTGTGGCCGCCGATGGCGTCGAGGCTGCCGCCGACAAAGGCCGCGTCACAGGCCGCATAAAAGCGCAGGAGCTCTCCAACGCTGTCGACCAGGAAACATTGAGAGTCGGCCGGGCAGCTGATGCTCTCGCTGCGCAGCGCAACCCTCAACCCAGCGGCGCGCGCGAGCTGAGCGGCACGGCCGAAGCGCTCAGGATGGCGCGGCACCAGCACCAGGAGTGCCGTGGGGAAAGAATCCAACACCCGACCGAATGACTCCAGCAACGGCAATTCATCGCCTTCGTGCGTGCTGCCGGCCAGCAACACAGGCCGTTGCACGCCCCAGGCCGACCGGATGGCTTCACCCTCTTCGATCAGGCCGGGCGGGAGCCGGATATCGAACTTGAGGTTACCGGTAACGCAGGTTTTCTCCCTCGGTGCGCCCAGCTGCAGGAAACGCGTTGCGTCCTGCGCGCTTTGCGCGCCAATCGCGGCGACACTCGAGAGCGCTGGGCCAATCAGGCGGTGCAGTCGACGATAGCGTCCGATCGAATTCGGTGAGATGCGTGCGTTCACGATCACAATCGGCACGTTGCGCCGCTGCGCCTCATGGTACAGGTTGGGCCAGATTTCGGTTTCCATCACCACCAGCAGCCGGGGTCGGGTACGGTCCAGAAAGCGGCGCACCGAACCGGGCAGGTCTATGGGCGCATAAACATGAAACACTTCGCTGCCGAACAATGCCCGCACCCGGCCCGAGCCGGTCGGTGTCAGGGTCGTCACGTACAGCGGGGCGTCGGAATGCAAGCGCGACAGCTGCTGTATCAGCGCGGCGGCGGCATTGACTTCGCCCATGGAGGCCGCATGGACCACAATGCCACCCGTGCTCTGCGGCGCGCTGAAGCGCCCGAAGCGCTCTTGCCAGCGCCGCAGGTAGGCGCCGTCGCGCAGACCGCGCAACAGGAGGTACAGCAGAACCACAGGCAGGGCGAAATAAAGCAGGAGCGTGTAGAGGATACGCATGGAGGCTTCGAAGTATAGCAGCAGCGCTTGGTTCGCCGGAGCAATGCGGTAAGAATAGCAGTATGACCACAGCGACCGACCAACGTCCACCGCTCACGCCCCGTTACTGGGCGGCCTGGCTGGGAGTGGCCCTGCTGTGGTTGCTCGGGCGGTTGCCGCAATGGTGCGTGCTGATTCTGGCCCGGCCGCTGGGCTGGGTGATGTCAGTCGCCATGGTGCGCCGCCGCCGGGTGGCCGAACGCAACCTCGAGCAGTGCTTCCCCGAAGTGGATCGAAGAGGCCGCGACGCACTGATCGGGGAATGCTTTCGATCGCTGGGGCGAACCCTGTTCGAGATTGCCTGGTCCTGGTCCGGTTCGGACAGCTTGCTGCGGCGGCTGGGCCGGGTGGAAGGCATCGAGCATGTTAAGGAATGCGTCGGCAGGGGACAGGGTGTGCTGTTAGTGACGGCCCACTTCACCTGTCTCGAAATCGGTGCGCGAGTGGCGGCCCTGCGATTCGACCGTGCCGGGGCTATCTACCGGCCGCTGCGAAGTCCGGTGCTGGAGTGGTATCAAAACCGCTCCCGCGGCCGGTACACCGAGGCACTGATTGTGAAACAGGACATGCGAGCGGCGGTCCGGTTCCTGCGCTCGGGCGGCGTGCTGTGGTACGCACCGGATCAGGATTTCGGACCCAAGCGCAGCGTGTTTGCGCCGTTTTTCGGGGTTCCTGCAGCCACCCTGGTGGCTACCGAGCGACTGGCGCAGCTGACCCGCTGCGCCGTGATCCCGATGTTTCCGAGGTACGAACAGCGGTCGCGGAAGTATGTCGTGACGCTGTACCCGCCCCTGGAGGACTTTCCGACGGGCGACACGGTGGCGGACCTCACCCGGATCAATGCCTTGCTGGAGCATCATGTGCGCATGGCTCCGGAACAGTACTGGTGGATTCACCGCCGTTTCAAGACGCGGCCGGGGGGCGAACCGCCCTTTTACGATTGAGCGGAGGGAATACCTCAAAAATGAAAATTGTCTTGCGGGTTATTTTTCTGTTGACCGTGGCCGTGATTACAGCCGCGATTCTTCGTTCGATGATCTGACAGGAACGCCCGCGGCCGCGCCGGGCTGCAGCGAAGCGCTCCAAAGACCCAGCAGGAACCAGATCAGGGACGACGTGTACGTCCCGTAGATCGCGAAGTGTGAATTGAACGGGAATACGATGAGCACGACCGCCAGCACAAAGGGCAACGCTTCCAGCCGTTGATGGGCCGCTTGGCGTCGCTGGAACCTGGTCGCGAAAATCGTCGCCAGCAGCAGACCGAGCAGGCCCAGCGAGCCGGTGTCGGCGGCGACTTCCAGGACGATATTGTGGGCGTGGCTGCCGATCAAAGGCCCTTCGGCTTTGGCCACGTGGACATCATCAGGTTCGGCATACTCGCTGTAGGCATGAGGGAAGCCCCGAACGCCCACGCCGTTTACCGGATGGTCGCGGTACATCAGGATCGCGGCGCGAAACAGCGGGGCGCGCTCGAGCGCCGATAAATCCAGTGACCGGTCCTCCCCGGTCGTGAACGCACGCGTCACGTCGATACGCTCCTGCAGCAGAGGCGAGCTGAGCGTGCTGACAAGCAGCACGATCACTGCGATCGCGGGGATCGTGATCAATGCCCTTCGGTGCGAGCGGTAGCCAGAGCTGAACGCCAGGATCAGGTAGACGAGGCAGATCAGGCCCATGGCCAGCCATCCCGCGCGCATGCCGGCGATCAGTACGGCCCCGAGCAGCAGCGCGAATGCCGACTCGAAAGCCCACACGGGCCAGGTCCTCCGCGCGTATTCAAGCACCAGGGGCGAGAGCATGGCCAGGGTCGGCCCGAAGAACTGGTAGTGGTCGGCAAACAGGGCGTTCAGGCGATCAGGATGCTGCGGTATGCCCAACAGATCGTGGCCGAGCAGCAGTTGGACGAAGGCGTCGAAGGCCCAGAACAGCAGCAACCAGGCGGTCCACCGCAGAAATTGCCGCCGCCGGTCCGCCGGCTGCAACCAGAGGGACAGCGCCAGTCCAGCAGCCAGAAAGCGGAGGGCAGCCAGGCTCTGCACCCAGCTCTTTTCCGGCGCCGCGGAATCCACGCTCGACACCAGCATCGGCACCCAGTAGCAAAGGAAGAGTGGCAGCAGGAAAGTGGCCGCCGCACGGATGCGCGCGCGCCCGTCCGCTGAACGCGCAAGAAAGGCCAGGGACAGGGCAAACACCGACAGCGGGATTTCAGACAGCCTGCGGAACGGGAGCAGAGCGATGAAAGACCAGGCAAGCCAGCAGGGCCAGGCCGACATGCCGCGCTGCAGCAGGGCTTTCATGCCGGACCTGCCGGCAGGCGGGAACGGTACACGGCCCGGTCTGTCGCCAGCCAATCACGCATTTGCCGCGCATGACGCATGGTCGGAAGGCGGAGGCGGCCGGCTGGCCGCTCGAGCAAGGCGCCGCCGCAACCCACCGGGCGCCCGCGCGATGGATGGCCGGTCGCGATCACGGTGCGGCGGTGACCGGCCGAGATGGACGACTCGGCAAGCTCCGCAGCGACCCGTTCCGATTCGCCCAGGTCGAGCGATGCCAGAACCTGGACGTTGTGCATGACGGGCCCCGCTGCGGTGTGTCGGATTCAGTCGATCAGGCGATACAGCGCACTGCAGTAGGGACAGGCTGCAGTACCGTCTTTTTCGATCGGCAGATACACCCGGGGGTGTGAGTTCCACAGCTTCTGCTCAGGGGTCGGACAGGAGAGCGGCAAATCTGCTCTTCGAACCTCGTACTCACGCTGGGTGTTGGCACTCTGCAGCGCGGCATTCATTGCATCGGTGGGGTGTGTCACGTTCTGGACTCCATGGCATTCAGCTGATCCGACTCGGTATCGGGCTATTTTAAGGCACTGGCGGCCTCTGTGGGAGTTGGCCCACCACGTGTTCAACGGCCACGGTCCGGCCCGAGATGAGCGCGCACCACTTCCGCTGAGGCAGCCGTATCGATTCCGGGCGGCGCCCATCCGGGCAGCAGCGCGCTCATCATGCGGCTGTGCGACAGTGCCTGGAGGGTTCGCTCCAGGGCGTCGTATTCGGCGCGAGACAACCAGGCCATGGCTTCGAGTTCCTGCAATTGGCCGAGTGTATCGGTAGGCTGCAGCACCTGCGGATGGCGATGCGCCGCGGCGAGGACGCCGAGTTGGGCGAGAAACTCGATATCGATCAGCCCGCCCGGTCGGTGCTTGGGCGAGGTGGGTAGATCGAGTTGCGCATCGCGTCCATGTTCACGGTTCATCCGCCCCCTCATCTCGAGCAGCTCGTCCGCCAGGGAGGCTTCGTCCCGCGGTTGCGCCAGAGCCTCCCGGCGAATCCCGTCGAAAGCCGCGCCGACCGCCGGGTCTCCGGCCACGAATCGCGCACGGGTCAGGGCCTGCACCTCCCAGGTCCATGCGTCCTTCAGCTGGTACTCGCGGAAAGCCGAGATGCTGCTGACCAACGAGCCGGCCCGACCATTGGGGCGCAGCCGGGTATCCACCTCGTACAGGCGCCCGGAAGGAGTCAGCACGGTGAGGAAGCTGAGCACCCGTTGCGCCAGTCTTGCGAAGTACCGCTCGGGCGGCAGGGGGCGATCACCGTCGGACTGGCCGGAGGCCGCCTCGAACAGAAAGACGACATCGAGATCCGAGCTGTAGGCCAGCTCACGGGCACCGAACGATCCGTACGCGACGATGGCCAGGCCGGACCCGCAGCTGAAGCGATCTTTCTGCCCGGAGTCTCCTGCCTCGGCGGCGGCCGGGAACGCGCCATGCCGCGCCTCGATCTCACGGCTCGCGAGTTCCAGGACGCCGGCGAGCAGGGCGCCGGCCAGGTCCGAAAGCGCCAGGCGGGCCTGCTCGCCGCTCAGATCGGCCTGGAGCTGACCGACGGCGATCCTCAGGGTGTTGGCCAGTTTCAGGTAGTTGAGGTTTTCCAGCAGGGTCTCGGTACCCAGGGCCGTCTCGAGAATCCGGTCGACGCTGCGGGCCAGGTCCTCCGCCGTCGGGATATGGAGTCCGAGGGATGGGTCGATCAGTTCGTCGAGCAGGGCGGGGAACCGGATCACCTGATCCGCGATCCATTCACTGCGTTCGAACAACTCGAGCATTCGCTCCAGCGCCTTCGGATGCTGCACCAGCAGCACCAGGTAGGCGCTGCGGCGGCAAATGGCCAGCACGAGATCGAAAACCCGGTTCAAAGCGAGCTCGCCGGGTTGCCGTTGGTCGAGGCGCTCGAGCAGCTCGGGCATGAATCGATCGAGCCGCTGGCGCGCCCTCTGGCTCAGAGCAATCCGCTGCAGCCGGCGAACGAAGATGGCCAGTGGCTCGCCCACGCCGGCAGCCGACGGGGCATCGATATCCGGTTCACCGGCGGCCATGGCGCGCCACTGGTCGGCCCAACGCTGGCCGGGCTGCGGGTCCGGGCGGGATGGAAAAATGCCGCGGAAGCGCTCGCCGATACTTTGACGGGTCGCCTCGAGGCTTTGCATCAGGTCGGCTGCGCTGGGTTCCCCCATGGCGGTGGCCACCCGATCGCGATCGGCGTCCCGGGGCAGGCGGTGGGTCTGCTGGTCTCGCAGCGCCTGGATCCGGTTTTCCAGCAGCCTCAGATAGCCATAATCACGGCGGACTTCGGCGGTGGCCGTAGCATCCAGCAGGCCCAGCGCTTCGATTTCCGACAGCGCCCGATCCAGCGAAGGGGTCTGCAGCGCGGTTTCCCGACCGCCGCGCAGGATCTGGAAGCACTGCACCAGAAATTCAATTTCCCGGATTCCGCCGGGGCCTCGCTTGATGTCGTCCAGACGGTCCTTGCGCTGGGCGTCTTCCTGGACGCTGGCGTGCATTTCCTGCAGTGCCTCGACCGAGCCGTAGTCGATGTAGCGTCGATAGACGAAAGGCCGAAGGCTTTCGATCAGCATGGCCCCCGCCTCCAGGTCGCCGGCTATGGGTCGTGCCTTGACCAGGGCGTAGCGCTCCCAGTCCCGGCCCTCCCGCTGGTAATACTGCTCCATGGCCGAGATGCTGGAAGTCAGTGGTCCCGAGTCGCCGAAAGGACGCAGCCGGGTGTCCACTCGAAAACAGAACCCGTCCTCCGTGATCTCCCCGAGGCTGGCGATAACCGCCCGCGCCTGGCGGGTGAAGAACTGGTCGTTGGACAAGCTGTTGCGGCCGTCGCAGTGCCCGGCGTGCGGAAAACAGAAGATGATGTCGATGTCCGAGGACAGGTTCAGCTCCCAGCCACCGAGCTTGCCCAACCCGATAACGAAGAGCTGCTGAGGCTGGCCTTCGGCGTCAAGGGGCTGGCCGTGCTTCTCCACGAGGCGGCCCCGGTGCTCGTCGAGCGCGGCCTGCAGGCAGACCTCCGCCAGCCGGGTCAGGTCGCAGAAAGTTTCCCCCAACGTGGCCAGACCGCAGAGATCGCGCCAAACGATACGGAGCATTTCGCGGTTGCGAAAGCGACGCAAACCGGCTTCGAGGCCATCCTGCCCGATGAGCTCACGAAGCCGGGGGGCTGACGGCGCGGAGGCACGGTCCAGGCCCTCCAGCCAGTGCGGAAAACGATCCAGCAGCGCAGCTGCAAAATCACTGCAGAGGCGGACGTGATCCAGCCGCCTCTCGGCGGGGACTTCCACGGGGGGTAATACCCTCCATGCGCTTCGCGGATCGAACTCGGGCATCAGTCCATTATACGGTCGGATACGGGAGGAATTTCCGCCGGCTGCCTGCAGGCGCCGCCGGCCCGGCCGATGGCCGGAATCCCCGGCAGCGGACTGCAGGCTGGGGTGAAATTGCCGGTTGAACTTCGCAGGGTGATCCTCCTATCCGGGCGGCGGTGCGCCTGTTTCGGCAGCCTGCTCTACGCTCGCGGCAGGTGGCGTCCGTCAGCTGGATAACTGAAGTCAGGAGGTCGTGTGGTTTTAGACCTCGAACTGGTATCGAGCTCGACCGAGAAACCGGGCATTCGCCTGCACCGGGAATGAGCCCACCTCGCGCGGGCATCGTCATGGATCAGCCGTAGCGGCCTTCGATGTAGTCCTCGGTCTCCTTGTGCCTCGGGGTCACGAACATCTGCCCCGTATCCCCGTGCTCGACGACGCGCCCCATCAGCATGAAGACGCATTCCTCGCTGGCGCGGCGTGCCTGGGCCATATTGTGGGTGACGATCAGGATCGAGTAATTGCCCCGCAGCTCCCAGATCAACTCCTCGACGGCCTCGGTGCCCTTCGGGTCTAGGGCCGAACACGGCTCGTCCATCAGCAGCACGCTCGGTTTCACCGGCAGCAGGCGGGCGATGCACAACTTCTGTTGCTCTTCCAGGGAAAGCTCGGTGGCTTTCCGGTCCAAGCGGTCCTTGAGCGTATCCCACAGCAGCACCGTCTGCAGGGCGCTCTCGACAATATCATCCTCTGCACCGCGGGACGAGTGCTTGCCGGCATTGTGGATGCGGTGGCCGAAGAGAACGTTTTCGCGAATCGAGATCGGCAAGGGGTTGGGCCGCTGAAACACCATGCCGATCTGCTTGCGGACCTGAACCAATTCCACCTCGGGCCCCATGATGTCCTGGCCCATGACATCGATGCTGCCGGTGGTTCGCACATAGCCGAGGCGCTCGTTGATCCGGTTGACACACCGCAGGAAGGTGCTTTTGCCGCAGCCGGACGGCCCGATCATCGAGGTGATGATGCCCCGGCGGATGTCCAGGTCGATGTCGAACAGGGCCTGAAAAGTACCGTACCAGAGGTTCAGTTGGCGGGCGCGAATGGCCGCGCTGGACTGGCCTTCGGCGGCCGATCGGTCGCGAGCATTCGCCATCAGCCGAATCTCCCCTCGACGTAGTCCCGGGTGCGTGCATCCTGCACTTCGCCCGTGAACAGGTCTTCGGTGACACCCACCTCCACACAGCGGCCATCGAGAAAGAACGCGGTTCGATCCGCCAGGCGCCGGGCTTGCTGAACCAGGTTGGTGACCAGGATGATCGTGACTTCCTCGCGCAGCTCCTTGAGGACGTCCTCGATGCGCATCGTCGTGACCGGATCGACCGCGATCGAAAACTCATCCAGCATGAGCAGCTCCGGGTCCTGCGACAGTGCCCGTGCGATGGTGAGGCGCTGCTGCTGGCCGCCGGACAACATGCTGCCCAGGGAATTCAGGCGGTCCTTGACCTCGTCCCACAGCGCGGCACGGCGCAGGCAGCGCTCGACGATGACATCGAGTTCGGCTCGGATTTTTTCGCCCCGCAGCCGCGGTGCCAGAGCCACGTTGTCATAGATTGAGAGCGGCAGGCCCACCGGCAGCGGGAAGACCACACCAATACGGCGGCGCAGGCCGTAGACATTGCGCACCCTCCGCGTATCGACACCATTGAAAGTGACCTGTCCGTCGACATGCATGTCGCGGTCGAACAGGTCCATACGATTGATCGCCTTGAGGAACGACGTCTTGCCGGCGTTCGCCGGCCCGATGATGCCGAAAATCTCGTGCTCGTGGACGTCGAGGCTTACATCCTGGAGCGCGGCGTGGTCCCCGTAACGGACACCCAGCGCGCTAACCCCGAGTTTGACCGGGCGCGTCAACGGATCCTGGGCGCGGGCGGGGGAAATCACCATTTCTTCTTGCCCCGCAGGTACATGCGCAGAGCGATCGACAGGCTGTTCATCAACAGAACCATTGAAATCAACACCAGCGCGACGCCGTAGGGTAACTGTTCGGGCATGTTCGGTACCTGAGTGGACACGACAAACAGGTGCAGCGACATGGCCATGGTCTGGTCGAGTACGCTTTGCGGCAGCAGCGGCAGGAAGAAGGCCGCGCCGGTGAACATGATCGGCGCGGTCTCGCCGGCCGTTCGCGACACTTCCAGGATCACGCCGGTCAGGATGCCGGTGACGGCGTTCGGCAGCACCACCCGACGGATCGTCTGCCAGCGGGTCGCGCCCATGTTCCAGCAGGCCTCACGGAACGCCAGCGGCACGGCCTGCAGTGACTCCCGGGTGGCCACGATCACGACCGGCAGAGTCATGATCGCCAGGGTCAGGCTGGCCGCCAGGATACTGGTGCCGAAGCGGAAAAAGATCACGAACGCGCCGACGCCAAACAGCGCATGCACGATGGACGGCACGCCAGCGAGGTTGATGATCGCCAGGTTGATGGCGCGCGTGAACCAGTTATCGGGCGCATACTCACTGAGATAGATGGCG
>JBFFUJ010000061.1:0-10911 GCA_041571375.1 Lysobacterales bacterium
AAGAGTTCGAAGCACAATGCCAGGTGCTGGAAGAAACCAGAGCGAAACTCGCAGAGCTCGAAGAACGCGTCGAGCAATCGCCGCCCGACTGAGACGCGGGTCGTTTCCTACCAGCTGCCGGGGCGATCCCTGACTGCCGCCGGCCGCTCGCCTTCGCACAATAGGTCCCCTGAGTCTCGCCCGCGTTTACAGCCGAGCGGGGGTGGGTGTGACCGCTCCGCTGGTGACCGTCGAAGTGCATGCAGGGGGTGGCCTGGCCCGCATGTCCATGGTCGGCCTGCCGGAAACGGCCGTGCGCGAAGCCAAGGACCGCGTCAAGGCGGCCCTGCTCAACTGCGGCTACGCATTTCCGCCTGGACACATCACCATTTCGCTGGCGCCCGCGGACCTGCCCAAGGAAGGGAGCCGTTTTGACCTGCCGATCGCGTTGGGGATCATCGCCGCATCTGCGCAGCTCGACGACCACCACTTACACGAATGCGAATTTATTGGTGAGTTATCTCTGGGCGGCGTGCTGAATCCCGTCAGGGGTGTGTTGCCGGTGGCGATCGAAGCGTGCCGGGCCGGTCGCAAACTGGTGGTGCCCTGCGGCAACGGAGCCGAAGCCGCGCTGGTGCGCGCCGGGCGCCAATACAGTGCTGAGAACCTGCTTGCCGTAGTCGGCTGGCTGCAGGGGCGAGAGCCGCTGCCGGCCGCTCGCATGCTGGCGACCGCAAAGGACGAAATCCACACGGGGCCGCCCGGCTTCGACGGCGGCGACCTGCGTGACGTCATCGGACAGCACCAGGCCCGCCGGGCCCTGGAAGTCGCGGCCGCGGGCGGGCATAACCTCCTGTTCAGCGGCCCGCCGGGCACCGGCAAAACCATGTTGGCTTCGCGGCTTCCCGGAATCCTGCCGCCACTGACCGAACAGGAAGCGCTGGACACGGCCGCGGTGGCTTCTGTCAGCCAGGTCGGCCTGGACATCAGCCGCTGGCGGGTACGCAGTTTTCGAGCGCCGCATCACACCGCGAGCAGCGCCGCCATGGTGGGTGGGGGCTCCCGTCCAAGGCCGGGTGAAATATCGCTGGCCCATCACGGCGTCTTGTTTCTCGACGAGTTGCCGGAGTTCAACCGCAACGTGCTCGAAGTGCTGCGCGAGCCGCTGGAGTCGGGCCGCATCGTAATCGCCCGCGCCGCGAGTTACGCCGAATTCCCGGCGCGTTTTCAACTGGTCGCTGCAATGAACCCCTGCCCCTGCGGCTATGCCGGCGACCCGGGCGGTCGCTGCCACTGCACGGCAGACCAGGTACAGCGCTACCGCGGCCGCATCTCCGGTCCGCTGCTGGACCGCATCGACCTGCACGTCGAGGTTGCCCGACCCAGGCGACCGCTGCTGTCACCACCCGGGGCATCCGCTGAGGACAGCGCAACGGTCCGCCGCAGAGTCATCACTGCGCGAGAACTGCAGTTGGATCGCGCCGGCTTACCCAACGCCGGCCTCAACAGCGCCGGCTTGCGCCTGCACTGCAGGCTCGGGGGAGAGCAGCAGCGGTTCCTCGAGCGGGCCGCCGCACGCATCGGCCTGTCGCCGCGGGGCTGTCAGCGCGTGCTCAAGGTGGCGCGGACCGTGGCGGACCTGGATTCCACGCCGGAAATCGACTCCAGCCACCTGGCTGAAGCGATTGCCTATCGCGGAACCGACTGCGGGAACGGGCCAGGATGATGTGCTGTCGGGAGGTCATGAAAAACCCCTGAAACCCATCATCGTCGACAACGAAGCGGCAGCCCGCGATCAGCGACCGTGGTCCAGCCAGAATTCGATACCTTGCGTATTGAGCACAACGTCCGCCGCGAAAACATCGCGCAGCTTCTCTTCCGCGCCGCTGACGCCGTGGTTGCGCGCACCTTCGATCAGCCAATTCATCATGGCTTCCTCGATCCGCTCGCGGCGCTGTTCGTCCGCGGCGAATTGTTCGCCCCACCCGACGAAGTGTTCAACGCCATCGCGCATGTCCGCGGCCAGGCGCGCCAGTTCGGCGACCCTGCCGAAATGTGTCAGGTACATGTAATCCGGCTGCCGCTCCATCAGCCGCCCGATTGACTCGAGCAGGACCGGCGGATCGAACTGGATCGGTGTCGTGGTCGGAAAGATGAAGGGCCCGCGCGCGGTGTCGAGCTCGCGGTAGGAAATGCCAAAGGTATCACCGCTGAACCAACCTCGGCTGGCCTCATCCCAAACGCAGAAATGGTGACGCGCATGACCCGGAGTGTCGATGAAATGCAGCGTGCGTTTGCCGACCTGCAGGCTGCCACCGTCCTCCATGACCCGCATGCAATCTTCGGGAACGGGCTGCAGGGTGCCGTGCTGGGCCTCGTATTCCTCGTCACCGTAGACCGCCCGCGCGCTGGCCTCGAGACGCGAGGGATCGATCATGTGACGGGCGCCGCGCGGATGCACGACCAGCGTCGCATTGGGCAGGCTTTGCATCAGCCGACCGGCGCCCCCGGCATGATCGAGGTGCACGTGCGTGACGATGACGTGGCTGACCTCCTCGAACCGGTGGCCGCGTTGGGCTATCACCGCGAGGATGCGCTCCGCGCTGTGATTATTGCCGGTTTCCACGACAGCCAACGCAGAATCGGCCTCAAGCAGGTAACAGGCAGCCATCTGCGGCCTCACCATTCCGCTGTCGATGGCCACGATTCCGCCAGGATATTCCAATGCCGTGATGCAGTCGGCCATAGTTACTTCCTCGATCGCAGTCATTGCCCTGAATGTCTGCGCATTGTTGAACGACAGGACAGGTTAACGCAAAACTCCCGCCGCAAGACCGGGGCCGAGAAGAATTTGAAGTATGATAGGGTTTTTTCCGGTCTTGGTGCTTTGACCGGCACCCAGAATCGACTATGACTCCAGTTCGCATTGGCCCAATCGCACTGCTCGCCGTGATGCTCACCTGCCTCCCGGCCCGCGCGGAACGGTCTCTGTCTCAGGCCAACTGGACACTCAGCGAGGCCAGCCAAGCCGCCGCGGAAACAGACCTGCTCGAAATGCTAAAACCGCTGCTCGAACTGGCGCGTTCCGAGCAGGACCAGAGGCTGCTGCAGGAACTGAAGCGCCTGGCGGCCGACGACTCGCTGTCGCTGCCAGCCCGCGAGCGCGTGTTGTTCGAATTCACCGTCAGCCTTGCAGACCTGGACCGGCTGGCCGCAGGCGCCGATGTCCTTGGCTTCCTGGCGGCCTACCAATCCCGTGTTCTCGTGCCGTTCGAGGACAACCGCCGGCTGGGAATACCCCTCTACAATGTGCGTGCAGCCGCGGCCGGGGTACTCAATGAGTGGCGCCGGCAGGACGGGGCCATCGAGGCCATGACCTTGCAGCATGGCCCCGGCGCATTCTGGCTGGCGGCCTACCTTTCTTCCGGCCCGGCTCAACGCAGCGGATATGTGGATAGTCTGGACTTCATGTCCGAACCATCACTGCAATCATTGGCCGCTCAGGCAGCAAGCCGCATGGCCAGCGAACCGGACCTGACGCCCGTGGTCGCGCGAATCGCCGTGCTGCTCGCGGACGTCGGGCTCCTGCAGAACCTGGCAGTGCACGGCAGCGGCCCGGGTCTCGCCGAGGCCATCCGGGCAGGGATTGCCGAATTGGATGAGCCAGATCGGGCCGCCTTGATGAGCCATGCCGTGCTGCACGCCCCGGCGGTCAATGCAGCTCAAGCAATGGCCGAGCTCGCCCCGGGCCTCCTGCATCGGGACGAAACGGTCAAACTGCTGTTCGACCTGCTGGGCAACCCGGATCTCGGCGCCGCCTCGGCGCTTGCCCTGTCCCGCAGTCCGAATCCAGCCGTCCGGGCACAGCTTGTCGAACTCGCCTCGAAGAACCGGGGAATGGAATCACGGCGCGCCGCACTCGCAGCAGCCCTGGCGCGAGACACCACGGGTGAGGCCGGACGCTGATGCGCCGCGGCAGGATTCTTTCACCGCTGCTCAGCTGCCTGCTTTTTTCGAGCGCGCAGGCACTGGGCCAGGCGCCGCCCATGCGAATCGTGGACTGGGTCGAAAGCGCGCCCGCCAGCGATTCCGGGAGCATTGCGCTGGGTTACCCGGTGCCCGTACCGGTCGACACACCGCTGCCTTTCGACGGCTTCCGCAGCTATGCCGGCCTGCATGCCCGCCACCAGGATCTGGCCGTCACTTCGCCATGGGTGCATCCGGTGGCGCTTGGTGAAACGCGCCAGGGACGGACGATCTGGCTCTACCAACTCGGCGATGCCAACCTGCATACCGCGAGCGGCTCAGAGGAACAGGCGATGCTGACCAATGGCGGCATCCACGCGCGGGAATGGCAATCGCCGGAAGTCGCCACCGGGATCATCGAACTGCTGGCGCTGGGCCCCGAAGATCATCACCTGCTCAGCTACCTCCGCGATAATGCCAACATACTGGTCATCCCGGTACTGAATGTGGATGGCTTCCTGCAGACCCAGCGCTTTCCTGCTTCCAACTGGTTGGGAACCGACCCGGATGATCCCGAATCTTCGCCGCGCGACGGGCGTATGCGCCGCAAGAACATGCTGGGGCCGGATGAGGATTTGATGACGCCGGACGACCATTTGCTGGGCGTTGACCTGAATCGCAACAACCTTCCGTACTGGAATACCGATCACCGCCGTTCTTCGGGTGACGAGAACAGCCTGGTCTATCACGGCAGCGCCCCACGCTCGGAGCCCGAAATCAAGGCCCTCAACCGGGCAGTGGAACACGGACCAGCCGCCATGCTCAGCATGTACACTGACATGCACTCGTTCTCGCAGGTCCACTTCTGGGTGCGCAACACGAATTTCCGGCTGGCCCGCCAGACCGAGAGCCTTCTGCGCCTTTTCTCCGACTTTCACCGCGGTTTCCCTGCCGGCAAAAATTACGCATTTTCCACCGCCGCCAATACGCCCTCGAATGTCGGCATCGGCACGACCGACGAGTACTTTACGCACACCTACCAGGTGCCCTCCTGGACGCTCGAGATCGAACCGTCCAACGGCGCCGCCTACCATTCCCCCCTGCCCGGGAGCGGGGCCGACTACGGAGGCCTCGGACGCAATGAACACGATGGCTTCATCCTGCCCGAATCGCAGATTGCCCGGGTTAGGAGCGAACTCGCGGAAACCTTTGCCGTCGCATACTACCGTCAGTCCGGCCCAGCGTCGATTGCCGCCATCAACCTGCTGGACGAAGCAACGGGCGCGGTTGTTTTCGAAGCCGAATGGGACGCGCTCGATGCGAGTAACCGCCGGTTGCATGTCTTCCAGGCCCAACCCCTGCAGTTGGGCCGCGACTACCTGGCCTGGATTGCATGGGACAAACCGATGCGTTGGCGGAGCGACGGAGCCATCACCCAGTTGCCGGGCCAGCCCGACGCCATCCTCGACGTGCAACTCTCGGTCAGCGCGGGTGATGACACGTTGAACACCCTGCTGGGAGATCCGCGATGGCGCGACCAGCCCGGTTTGTCTCCCGGGGGCTACCAGCGTTACCGGGATGACGCCATGGCCTTCAGTTTGCGGCTCAGCGATGATGAAACAAATGCGGGACTGCTCCAGGGCCAGGCCACCGCGGCGCTGAGCGTTGATGTCTTCGACTTCACCGGAACCCGAGCGGATGCCGATCCGGCAACCGTGGCCCGCTGGGAGGGTGGCGGCTGGTCCGGCTACGAGAACAGCGAGGGGACGGATGCCACCGATCGCGGCGGCGCCGACTCGACCCTGCAATTTGCCGTTACCCCGGATACCCTGGGCGATCCCTTCGTGGTCGAGCCGGGTAACTCCTCGGCCTGGTACGATCCTGAACGGAACGGCGAAGGCTTCATGCTCGAAATCCTGGGCACAAATCGCGCCCTCATGTACTGGTTTACTTACGACAGCAACGGCAAACAGAACTGGTATGTCGCCGAAGGGGAAATACGGGGAAATCGCATTCTGTTCCCCGAATTGCTGCAAGTGTCCGGCGGGCAATTCGGTCCCGGTTTCGACCCGGACGACGTGATCCGGACCGTGGTCGGCTCGGCCAGCTTCATCTGGTCATCCTGCGATGCCGGAGCCATGGAATGGGTGATCGACCAGCAAGGCAGCGGCCGGCGCCAGGGGCGAATGAACCTCAGGCGATTGACTGCGGTCATGGGGCTGGAATGCGGCTGGCCTGAGCCGTTACAGGCCCCTGGGGTGGCTGCCATGAGCGGTTCCTGGTACGACCCGGCACATTCCGGTGAAGGCTACGCCCTCGAGGTCCTGAGCGACCAGCGCGTGCTTGTCTTCTGGTTCAGCTTCGACCGCCAGGGCCAGCGCCGCTGGTTTTTCGGCACCGGCGAGATCTTCGGCGAATCGTTGCTTTTCAGCGAGCTGCTGACCACCCAGGGCGCACGGTTCGGAGCAGCCTTCGATCCGGACGATGTCGAGCTGTCCGGCTGGGGGACTTTGCAGCTGGATTTGGGTTGTAACCAGGGCCTGGCCACCTTCGAGCCCACCGAGCCGGATTTTCCCTCCGGCACACTCAACCTGACGCGGCTGACCAGGCTCGAAGGCCTGAATTGCCATGACTGAACTATTGGCTGAACAAGCAAGCCGGCGAAAATCTGAATACAATACCCGCCTTCCCCCGAATTTATGGAGCGCCTTCGTGGACGACCAGGAAAAACATCGCTACTGCACCAACAAGTTCATCGAGCTGGCCAATCAGCTAAAGGACGAGGACATAGACCCCAAACTGGTGTCGGGCTCGCTGATGACGGCTTCGGGTGTCTACGCCACTTACGTGGCCGCGGGCAACCAGGGGGCCCTCGAAACCAGCGGCGTGGACAAGGTGGTCGCCGTGTACCGCCGCACGCTGGAACACCACCAGGAATTGAAGAAAGCGCAGCTGCAGAAACAGAATTGAACGGCCCTGCATCATGATGGATATGCGCGTACCGCTGAAATTTGCCGAGCGGGTCTCGGTTCAGGATCGCTTGCAGCGTCCGCTGCGCGAGCTTCGCGTATCCGTGATCGATCGCTGTAACTTCCGCTGCAGTTACTGCATGCCCAGCGATTCGCTGGAGGGTCGCGGCGTCTTCCTGCCGATGGAAAAACTGCTGACGGACCACGAGATCGTTACCCTGGTGAGCGCCTTCGTGGATCTCGGCGTGCAGAAGTTGCGCATCACGGGTGGCGAGCCTTTGCTGCGCCCGGGCCTGCCCGCCCTGGTCAGTCAACTGGCCGCGATACACGGACTCGATGACATCGCCCTGACTACGAACGGCGTCATGCTGTCGCGGCTGGCCGATGATCTGGCTGCTGCCGGCCTGAGCCGCATCACAGTCAGC
Source organism: Lysobacterales bacterium (assembly GCA_041571375.1). GTDB lineage: Bacteria > Pseudomonadota > Gammaproteobacteria > Xanthomonadales > SZUA-36 > CALKKN01. The sequence continues at coordinate 7,340 of JBFFUJ010000061.1, forward strand.
CTCGACACCCTGGACCACGCGGTACTTGACAGAATGAGTGGCGGGCGCGCCCGGCTCGACGACATTCTGGCTGGCATTCAGGCTGCCGAGGCCGCCGGCTTCCGGCAGTTGAAAATAAACACGGTGGTTCAGCGCGGCGTGAACGACCACACGATCATGGAGCTGCTCGCGCATTTTCGGGGAACACCGCATCGGGTGCGGCTGATCGAGTACATGGACGTCGGAAACAGCAACCATTGGAGCGCTGACGACGTGGTGCCCAGCGCGGAGTGGGTCGAAACCATCGGGCGGCGCTGGCCCATTCGCCCGGTTGCGTCCCGCAACCCGGCCGAAACTGCCAGGCGTTACGAGTATCTCGACGGACAAGGCGAGATCGGCTTTATCAGCTCGATTTCGCAGCCGTTCTGCGGCGGCTGCACGCGTGCTCGCATAACGGCTGACGGGGTATTCTACACCTGCCTGTTTTCGGACCGGGGCACCAACCTGATGCCGCTGGTTCGCCACCGCGGAAACACGCAGGAGCTCACCGACCGGATCGCCGCGGTCTGGACTGTTCGCGCCGATCGGTACAGCGAAGTGCGCGACCAGACCGGCAAGGACCGTAAAAAGGTCGAAATGTATCGCTTGGGCGGGTGAATACATGAAAATCCACGTACGCTACTTCGCCGCATTTCGCGAGGCTGCCGGCACGGCCGGGGAGCTCGTCGAAACGGGCGCCAGCACGCCGGCGGCCCTCTTCAGGGAGTGCGCCGGCCGTCATGCCGACCTGCAGACCTACTCGGCCTCACTGGTCGCGATCAACGACGAAATGGCTGACTGGGAGCAGCCCTTGGCGGATGGTGACGAGGTCCTGTTCTTCCCACCGGTCGCCGGCGGATGAATTCCTTCGAAGTCACCTCAGGCACCATCGAGCCGTGGATCCTTCGCGAGCGGCTGGCTGACCGCGCCTGCGGCGCCTACGTGCAATTCGAGGGTTGGGTGCGCGATCACAACGAGGGTCAGCGCGTGCTGCGGCTCGAGTACGAGGTATACGAACCGCTGGCTCTGAAGGAAGGGCAAAAGATTATCGACGAGGCGGTCGAGCGCTTCGGCCTGAACCATGCCGCCGCCATCCACCGCAGCGGCTTGATCGAACTGGGCGATATCGCCGTGCTCGTCGGGGTCTCGACGCCCCACCGGGGCGAAGCGTTCGAGGCCTGCCGTTACGTCATCGACCAACTCAAGGTGCGGCTGCCCATCTGGAAGAAGGAATACTACGCAAACGGCGCAGCGGAGTGGGTGAATTGCCAGCGCTGCGCCGAGGCGGGCCACCGGCACGAATTGTAAGCGCGTGCCAGGCGCGCGCCTACAGCGCCGCGATGATGGCCTCTACCTCGGGCGGGAGGCCGTCGGGATGGATCCAGGTGCCGCGCTTGCCCCCCGCTTTGTAGAGCAGGCGGGTGGAGCCGATTTCCAGCGCCGGATTGACCGGTTTGACCAGATCCCAGATTGTCAGCAAGGCCACCGAGACACCCGTCAGCGCCTCCATCTCGACGCCGGTCTTGGCCGCGATTTCCGCCACGCAAAACACCTCCACCGCGTGCATCTCTGGCCGCAGTATCGTATGGACCATGACCCGGTTGAGTGAGATCGGATGACACAGGGGGAGCAGTGCCGGGGTCTGTTTGGCTGCCTGGATACCGGCGATTTCCGCCATTGCCAGCGGGTCACCCTTGGGAAGGTCACCCGCGGCGAGCAACTCGAAGGCTGTCTCGCCCATGCGAATTTGGCCGCCCGCAACCGCTACACGTCGCGTGACCGCTTTGGCGGAGACATCGGCCATGGCCCAACCAATCCTGCTTTTTTCACTCATTTCGGATCCTTGCTTTTCATGGTCACCTGAAGCCGTAGGTCAGCAGAACTCCGCCATAGGCATTGCGCCCGGGCGCCGGCTCATAATAACGCCCAAAGGCGGCATTCAGGCGAATATTGGACATGTAGTCTTCGTCGAGGAGGTTGTTGACGCCGGCGAACAGCTCGCAGTTCCAGCGATCCCACTGCCAGCGATAACCACCGCGAAAATTGGAAACCAGGTAGTCGCCGGTTTTGACCGCGTTGGCGTTGTCGGCGTAGAAATGGCCTGCGTAAAGCAGGTCCCATCCGGCAAAAAAGCCCGTGGCATGGGCCCAGTCGAGCGCTATGTTGAACAAATGTTCAGGAATGCCGGGAATGCGGTTGCCGTCGTGAATTACCCCGCCAGGCTCGCGGAATGTGTCAAACGTGAAATCCGACCAGGTGTATGCGGCACTGCCGGTCAGCCCGGGTAACAGCTCCAGCACCAGTAAGGCTTCCAACCCGTCGTGGGTTGACCGGCCCGCATTGCGGTAGAACGCCTGGCCGGAGCCCTCCAGTTCGAACGGCACGATCTCATCTTGGACATCGATATGAAAGACCGCCAGGTCGTATCGCAGCCGGCCGCTGGCATGCCCCTTCAGCCCGATTTCAAAGTTGGTGGCCGACTGGGAGTCGATGTCGGGATTGAAACCGGTCGGGCCGTAGGGGTTGGCCAGTTCGGTTGTCGCAGGCGGGTCGAACGAGGTGGAAACGTTTGTGTACAGCCGCAGGTTCTCACGCGCCGCCCAGTTGAGCCCGAGCATGGGGTTGAACTCCCTGAAGGTCCGCTGGCCGGACCCGGCAGCACCCAGACGGTCGGCTACCCGGTATTCGACGGCGTCGAAACGGCCACCCACCGTGAACACCAGGGCCTCGGTGAGATCGACCACTTGCTGAGCGAACAGGGCGCTGGTGGTCACATCCTCGTCCTGATCCGTGGTCAGGTCACCCAGGACACCCTGGTTGTTGGCGAAACGCCGCCGATGGTCGCGCTGCGCGTCGTAATCGAGCCCCAAGACCAGCCGGCCGCTGCGCCCGGCCCAATGAGTCGCCAGGCCATACTGCGCCCCGAAGCCCGCGAACGTGCGATCGAGATCGACACTGCCCCCTTGCCCGTTGCTGTTGACGTCGAACGGCAGACGATTGAAAAAATCGCGTTGCACGTAGTAATTGCGCAACAGCAGTTCGCCGCCACTTTTGAGGGCCTTGCGGAACGCGAGGCCGAGCGTTTGCTGCTCCAGACTCTCGCCGGCATTGTATTGGAGGTTCCGCGGCGCCGCCTGGCGCGGGTTGGCGGCTGCTTCCCTGGCATTGAGCCCACCGGGATCATCGGCCCGCGGCGAGTCGACCGCGTTCAGCAAAACCGTCAGGCTGGCCGCCTCGCCGAAGTCGTAGCGGAACTTGCTGTTGAAAAGATCGTTGCGGTAGTCGGCATGGTCACGGTAGCCCGCGAGTTCGGTGGACGAACCGTTCACCAGCCAGTTGAGCCGCCCGGCCTGCCCGCCGGCTTTGATCTGCCACTCCGAGAAGCCGTAGGAGCCAGTATTGTAGCGCCCGGACAGGAACGGCACGGCGGGGCCGTCCTCGGTGCGCAGATGAATCACACCCCCTGACGAGGAACCATAAACCGCTGAAAAAGGACCGCGTATGACCTCGACTGACTGCACCGAGCCGAGGTCGATCGCATCCACGCTGCCCTG
>JBFFUJ010000062.1:0-10863 GCA_041571375.1 Lysobacterales bacterium
GAAATCGAGTTGACTGCTAGCTCCTTCCTGCCGCCAACGGAGAAAACCGCTGGCACCCTCTTTGCCGTCATTGACCGCCAGGCGGCCCTCGAGGCTCCAGCCGTCGATCCGGTTCAGGCGCGCCGCACGTGCATCGTACAGCGGTTGCTGCCGGGCATGGTCTACCTGAACCGGAGGCACGGCGCGGCAGCCCGGTAACAACAGCAGCCCCAGGATGCAAAGCAGCGGCAAGGCCGCCCAACGCGGGTCAGAGAACAATTTCCAGGCGTTCCAGGGTTTCGAGCAATACCGGATTGCTGCTGTCGATGGACTGGGCCTCTCGCCATGCCTTCACGGCTTCCTCCTTCTTGCCGCTCACCCACAGAACTTCACCGAGGTGGGCGGCAATTTCGGGGTTCTGGTCGAGCTTCCACGCACGCCGCAGGTATTCTTCGGCTTCCTTCAGGCGCCCCAGCCGGAAGGCGACCCAGCCCATGCTGTCGATGATGGAAGCCTCGTTCGGTTGCAGGATATAGGCCTGCCGGATCAGGGCTTCGGCCTCCTCGTAGCGTTCCGTCTGGTCCGCCAGGGTGTAGCCCAGCGCATTCAGCGCCGCGGCGTTTTCGGGTTGTTCGGCGATGATGATCCGCAGATCCCGCTCCGCGACATCCACCCAGCCCAGTTCTGCGGCCAGCAGGGCGCGCGTGTACAGGATCGGCACCGAAAGCGGCATCTGCTCGACCGCCAGGCCCAGGAGGTCGAAAGCCTGCTCCCGCTCGTCCGCTTCCCGCAGTATTCGCGCCTCGGCAAGCCAGCTTTCCTCCACGGTCAGTTCGTCCCCGTCGCTGCGCAGTTCCTGCAGCACCTTCCGGCCACCATCCATATCCCCCAACTGCACCATCAATTCAGCGCGTCGGATGGCGGCTGCGAGGGCCCGTTCACCCGAGGTGACCCGGGCATACAGTTCCATGGCCCGCTGCCGGAGATCCAGTGCCTCTGCAGCCTGGGCCTGGTAAAAGGCCTTGTCCTCCTGTTCGGGAAAGGACATCGAATCGAATTGCTCGAACAATGCCAGCGCGGCTGGCCGATCGCTGACGGACAGTTCAAACAGTATGCGCGAGAGCATGACATCGGGCGCCTGCGGCATGTTCTCCATGACCTCGCGAGCTTCGGCCACGTGCCCCGTTCTCATCAGCAGATCCGCATAGGCCAGGGAGAGATCGTGGTCCGTTGGATTCAGTGTCCAGGCCTTGCGGATGAAACCCAGGCTTTCCTCCGGCAACCTGAGGCCGAGGGCCAGCCGCGCGGCCCAGGTCAGGAACTGGCTGCGTTGCGGGTCCTGCGCGACCGCCTGCTGGGCAAATTCGTAAGCTTGCTGGAGCTTTCCCGACTGTGCCGCCAACTGGCTGCGGGCATAGAGAACGTCGCCGGTCGAGGCATGGTCCCTCTGCTGCAGCATGTGGTTGAGGGAGTCGTTCGCCTGGACCGGGTCGGCGGAACTGGCCAGCAGGTTGGAGACGAGAAGCCAGGCCTCGGTCGAGTCCCGCATCAGGTCGAGAATCTGCATCATCTGGAACTCAGCGCCCAGATAATCGCCGATGTTGAGCATCGCGGCGGCTGCCGCTTCGTGGGCCTTGACGTTTTCCGGATCGAGCACAGCCCACCGATCCGCCGCCATGGCCGCCTGTTGCCAGGCTTCCGCGGCAAAAGCCACGCGCGTGGCGCGGCGCGCGATTTCCGGATCGTCCGAGATGACCGCGGCTTCGAGGTATTCATCCACCGCTCCGTCGAGGTCGCCCTCGGCGCCCATGTATTCGGCCGCGAATACCCGGTACATGACTTCTTCGCTGGTCGCTGTCAGTGGTGTTTCCGGCCCGGATTCTGCGGCGGCTTCCACGCCGCCGGCCACCGGCGGCGGCGACGACGCACAGGAGACCGCGAGAACCGCGATGAGGCAATGGAGCGCAGCGCGCCCGAAAACAGCCCTAGAGACGGTCGTAGTCATGGAGACAAAGCATACGCGCTTGCTGCAGGAGAACCAATCCTGCGGCCCATCCGCCAACACCGGAATCGGGCCCCGGCTTGATAATCGGGTTGCCGACCCGCAGAATCAGCGCGCTACCCGAGACTTTTTTCATGCCTCTTTTTACGATCGGAATCAGTCACCACACCGCCCCGATTGAAATCCGGGAAAAGGTCGCGATCCCGCGCGGCGAGTATGCCGCGCGCACCAGGGAATTGCGTTCGTTGCCCGGAGTCGAGGAGGTTTTGATTCTGGGAACCTGCAACCGGACCGAGATCTACTGCCTGTCGTCCCGTTCGGGAAAGGCGACCGTGATGGATTGGGTGCATCGGAGCAACGGCATTCCGTCGGGCGAACTGGACCAGCACTTCTACGCGCACGAGGGGCCGGAAGCGGCGCGCCATCTCATCCGTGTCGCCAGCGGACTGGATTCGCTGGTGCTGGGTGAGACCCAGATCCTCGGGCAGCTGAAGGAAGCCTGGCAGCAGGCTCACGATGCCGGCGGCCTTGGCAAGGTCCTCGACCGCCTGTTCCAGCATACCTTCGCCTCGGCCAAGGCGATTCGAACGCGATCCGGCATCAGCGAGCACCCGGTTTCGGTCGCCTACACTTCGGTGGTTCTGGCACGTCAGATCTTTGGCGACCTGGCAACGAAGACCGTGGCGCTGGTCGGCGCGGGTGAGATGGTACAGCTGTGTGGGCGCTACCTGCGCGACCACGGCATCGCTAACCTGCTGATCCTGAACCGCAGCCTGGCAAAAGCCGAGGAGTTGGCGGCCGAGCTGAGCGCAACCGCGCTGACACTGGACCGGCTGGGCGAGGCCCTGCCGCAGGCCGACATTCTGATCAGCTCAACGGCCAGCCCGGAGCCGGTCATCCACGTCAGCGAAGTCAAGGCGGCTCTGCGGCAGCGCCGTCACCGGCCGATGTTCCTGGTGGATATCGCGGTGCCTCGCGACATCGAACCCGAGGTGGCGCGGCTCAGGGATGTATACCTGTACACGATCGATGATTTGCAGCAAGTGGTGGACGAGAACATGCATCAGCGCAGCGAAGCCGCCGAACTCGCCAGCGCCGACGTCGACGAGGCAGTGGCCGCTTTCATGCGCTGGCTCTACGGAATCCGGGCCGGCCGCACGCTCAAGCGCATACGCGAACAGTCCCATGAATTCGAGCGCGAACTGACCGATCGGGCGCTGCGGCGGCTGCAGGCTGGCCAGGATCCGACGGATGTCCTGCAGCAGATGGCCACCACGTTGACCAACAAGATCCTGCACCTCCCGAGCAAACGGCTGCGCGAGGCTGCCGAGGATCAGGACTACGAAGTGCTCAAGGCCGCCGACCGGATTTTCCGGAACGAAAAGCCGGATGGCGACTCATGAAGCCATCGATCGAGAACCGCCTGCGACAGGTCGCTGCCCGCTACGAGGAAGTCGGCCTGCTGCTCTCGCAGCCCGAGGTGTTTGCAGACCAGGGCCGGTTCCGTGAACTGTCCCAGGAGTATGCCCAACTCGAACCGCTTACCCGCACCTGGAATGCCTGGCAGAGCGCACGTGCAGGCGTCGAGGAGGCGCGCCAGATGCTGACGGAGGCCGATCCGGACCTGCGGGCCATGGCGCGCGACGAGATCGAGAGCGGCGAAGGGGCGCTCGCGGCTCTGGAGCAGGAAATCCGCATGCTGCTTTTGCCGCGGGACCCGCAGGACGACAACAACATCTTCCTGGAAATCCGGGCGGGAACCGGCGGCGACGAAGCCGCTTTGTTCGCCGGTGACCTGTTCCGCATGTATCAAAAGTACGCGGAAAGCCGGGGCTGGACAGTCGAGATTTTCAGCCAGAGCGGCGGAGAGCACGGCGGCTTCAAGGAAATCATCGTCCGGGTCGACGGCCGGGGGGCATACTCGAGATTCAAATTCGAGGCCGGAACGCACCGCGTGCAGCGGGTGCCGGAGACCGAATCGCAGGGGCGGATCCACACCTCGGCCTGCACGGTGGCAATCCTCCCGGAGGCCGAGGACGTGGAACAGGTCGACATCAATCCTTCCGATCTCCGCATCGACACTTTTCGCGCGTCGGGTGCCGGCGGGCAACATGTCAACAAGACGGATTCAGCCATTCGCGTCACCCACCTTCCGAGCGGCATCGTCGTCGAATGCCAGGACGAACGATCCCAGCACAAGAACCGCGCAAAGGCCCTTTCCCTGTTGCAGGCGCGACTCCTCGAACGGGAGCAGGCACGCCAGCAGAGCGAGATAGCCGAGTCCCGACGGGTTCAGGTCGGCAGCGGCGACCGTTCGCAGCGGATCCGCACCTACAACTTTCCCCAGGGGCGGGTGACCGACCACCGGATCGGCCTGACCCTGTACAAGCTCGACGACATCCTGGCCGGCGAACTCGACATGCTGATCGATCCGCTTTCGCAGGAATATCAGGCGGAACGGCTGACCGAGTTCACCGCCTGACCGGATCGCGAACCCGAGCTGCGATGAGGCGGCCGCGAGCCCGCAAGGCTGGCCGCCGCGGCGAGGTTGAGCGGCAGCAGGGCCGCCAGCACGTCCAGCGAATACTGGAATGGCGGCACAAAAGGCAGTATCAGGGCGAGGACGGAGAATGCGACCACGATCTGCAACGGCCGCTTCGACCCGCCAGGTCCGAAGGCCAGCCAGAGCCACAAGGGGTTCAGCACCAGCACATTCAGGTTCAGCCGGGTCGCGGCATGGTCCGTGAACAGCCATAAAAAGAGCAGCGTCAACCCGCCCAGACCCGCCACCAGAAACCAGCCTCGTGCCAGCAGCCGGGCCAATCCGGTCCAGACCAGGCGCGACAACAGGGCGACAACGGCCACAACCGCCAGGGAGGCGAGCAGATAGCGCGGCCACCAGCTCTGCGGGGCCGCGGGCGGCAGTGTCAGCGTGGACTGGTACAAAACCGCGTCCTCCACAACCAGCGGCTTCGACCGCCCATCGGCCCCAACGGACTCGAGGGCGACGGCTGCGGCCAGGAGCTCGGGAATGAACATTTCGTCCCAGCGGCTGATTGGAGCATCGACCGCCGGACCCAGCCCAATCTCCAGGCCCAGGTAGAGCCAGAAATCCGGAGCACTCAACCGCCGCGTATGGTCACGCCAACTCCATTCGGCATCCTCTGCGCCCAGCGTGGACGACAATTGACCTTCCAGCGCGAGGTCCAGTGCGTCGCGAACGCGCGTCGAGCAATTGTTCAGGTAGTAATCGTACAGATAGTCGCGGTTCTCCGGCCGCACCTCTGCGAGCAGATACTCCCTCAGCATATCGCCCCGGGCGGGATCGAGGGCGAGGCGCTGCGCCCTGATCGAACGGTTTTCGTCGATGTAGTCCGCAAACTCCTCGCGGGCCGGGCGCGCCGCCGAGAAATAGAGCATACGGCCCTGCAGGAAGCGCGTCAGAAAGTCCTGCTGGCCGAAATCGAAGAAGCCGAAATTGAAGACATGGTCGAGCCCGCGCTGCGGATCACGGATCCAGATCGCATTGTGGCCGAACCGTTGCCAGTAAATCTCCCCCGGTCCGTACGTGACCAGCCAGACTTCTGAATTCTCCGCGGCGGCAGCCTGCAAGCTGCCGGTCAGCAGCAGAAACCACAGTGCAAGGCGCCTGAGGCCGCGTCCCGGGTGACCGCCCATCCGTCAGACAACCTGCCGGCCGCGGCGATCAATCGAGGACATTCATTTCGAGGCTGATGATGCGGCGATTGTCCGCCTTGGTGACGCGGAACTCGAAGCGGTCCGCGAGCGTAACCACCTCGTCGAACTCCGGCACGCGACCGAATTCCGCCAGCAGGAGTCCACCCACGGTGTCGTAATCGTCGTCGCTGAGTTCGCCTCCGAACTTTTCGTTGAGATCTTCGATCGGCGTCAGGGCCTGCACCTGGAAGCGGTTGCCGCCAAGTGGCTGGATGAGCACTTCCTCTTCCTCGTCGTACTCGTCACCGATTTCGCCGACGATCTCTTCCAGCACGTCCTCGATGGTGATCAGGCCGGACACCCCACCGTACTCGTCGATCACGATGGCCATGTGGTTCCGACTGACACGGAAGTCCCTCAGCAGCAGATTCAGTCGCTTGCTCTCGGGAATCACGACCGCCGGCCGAATGGTTCTGGCCAGATCGAACTGCTCGCCCCCGGAAGCCACATGCGGCAACAGGTCCTTGGCCAGCAGGACTCCGAGCACCTCGTCCTTGTCCTCGCCGATCACCGGGAACCGCGAGTGGCCCGAATCGATGATACGCGGCAGGAATTCCGCCAGCCGGGCATCACCGTTCACCACGACCATCTGGGAGCGCGGAATCATGGCATCGCGAACCTGTGTTTCGGAAACTTCGATGGCACCTTCCATCATGGCCAGGACGTCGTCATCCAGGATGCCCTGATCGCAGGCCGCGCGCAGGATTTCCAGAAGTTCCTCGCGGTTCCGGGGCTGGTGGGAAAACGCCGCGCCGATCTTCTCGACCCACGTTTTTTTCCCGGAACCGTTGCTCGGTTGGTCTTCGTTCATTGCCTTTTTTTCAGCGACGCTGTTTGCGTCAACCCGAATATAGGGCTACCGGGCACGCTAATCCAGCACTTTCTGCGGCTTCATGCGCAGGCATCTGCCGCGCTACTCGTAAGGATTATCGATGCCCAGCTGCCGCAAGAGGCGGATCTCGAGCGCCTCCATCTCCTCGGCCTCCGCTCCCTGCTGGTGGTTATAGCCGAGCAGGTGCAGTATCCCGTGGATGGTCAGATGGGCCCAATGCGCCTGTATATCCTTTTCCTGCTCCGCGGCCTCGGCGGCCACCACCGGGGCGCACAGGACGATGTCACCCAGCAATGGCAGGTCGACCTCATCGGGCAGCTCAGCGGGAAAGGACAGAACATTGGTGGCCTGATCCCTGCCCCGGTAGCGCCTGTTGAGTTCGCGTCCCTCCTCGCGATCGACCAACCGAATCGTCAGTACGGCCCCTGGCCTGGCGGCCAGGGCGGCTTCCGCCCATCGCCTGAACTGACGGTCGCTGGGCAGCGGCCGGGAGGCCGTCGCCCGCTGCACCTCCAGTTCAATTGTCATCGGATTCCGGCGTTTCCCGCTCGTAGGCTTCAACGATGCGCTGAACCATGGGATGGCGCACCACGTCGCCGGGAGAGAAGAAGCTGAAACTCACGCCCTCGACCTTGGCGAGGATGTGGAGCGCATGCTTCAGCCCGGAAACGCTCTTGCGCGGCAGGTCGATCTGCGTCACGTCGCCGGTGACCACGGCCGTCGAACCGAAACCGATGCGGGTCAGGAACATCTTCATCTGCTCCCGGGTCGTATTCTGGGCCTCGTCCAGGATCACGAACGCGTCGTTGAGGGTGCGGCCCCGCATGAATGCCAGCGGCGCCACCTCGATCACATTGCGCTCGATCAGGGTTGCGACTCTCTCGAAGCCCAGCATCTCGTACAGCGCGTCGTACAGGGGGCGAAGGTAGGGGTCGACTTTCTGCGCCATGTCGCCGGGCAGGAAGCCAAGGCGTTCTCCGGCCTCGACAGCGGGCCTGACCAGCACGATCCGCAACACCCGATCGGACTGCAGGGCATCGACCGCGCAGGCGACAGCGAGGTAGGTCTTGCCGGTTCCGGCCGGGCCGACGCCGAAATTGATGGCGTGGCGGCTGATGGCCCTCAGGTAGCGCTTCTGGTTCGGTCCGCGGCCGCGAATGGTGCCGCGCTTGGTCCTGATCGTCACCTCCTCCTCGCCGGGCTGGTCCTCCTGCTTCAGCTCGTCGATGCCCGACTCCTGGAGGTGCAGATTCACCAGGTCGGGGGTGAGCATCTCTTCGGCGGAGAGACGGTAGAGGCTTTGCAGCAGCCGGCGCGCCGCGCGGGCGGTTTGCCGCGGACCCTGGATCGTAAACAGGTTCCCCCGGCAGAAGATATCCACGCCCAGCCGCGACTCGATCTGTTTCAGGTGCTCGTCGAACTGTCCGCAGAGGTTGGCGAGCCGCAGGGTGTCAGCCGGCTCGAGTTCCAGTGTCAGGCGCTCGCTCATGCGGCGTCTGCCGACCCCTGCCCTGCGCCGGTCAATCGCCCCCTGAGCGAATGGCTCAGCGCCTCGGTGATCACCACGTCCACGAACCGTCCGATCAATTCGGGGCGGCCGTCGAAATTGACGACGCGGTTGTTTTCCGTGCGCCCGGCCAGCTGCCGGCTGCTCTTTTTGCTGGCCCCCTCGACCAGCACCCGCTGCGTTGAACCCACCATGCTGCGGCTGATCCGCCCGGCCTGGCTGTCGATCAGCTGCTGCAGGCGCTGCAGGCGTTCTTTCTTGATCGCCAGCGGAACGTCGTCGGGCAATGAGGCCGCGGGCGTACCGGGCCGGGCGGAAAAGATGAAGCTGAAGCTCTGATCGAAGTCCAGTTCGCGGATCAGCCCTAACGTGTCCTCGAAATCCCGCTCGGTCTCGCCCGGAAAGCCGACGATGAAATCGGATGACAGGCTGATATCGGGTCGTTTCTTGCGCAGCTGACGGATTTTCTGGCGATATTCCAGAACCGTGTGGCCACGCTTCATCAGCATGAGCACCCGGTCCGAACCGCTTTGTACCGGCAGATGCAGGTAATTGGCCAGCTTCGGCACCTCGCCGAAGGCATCGATCAGGCTCTGCGAAAACTCCACGGGATGCGAAGTGGTGAAACGGATGCGTTCGATCCCCTCGATGGCTGCCACGTAGTGGATCAGCAGCGCCAGGTCCGCCATCGTGCCGTCGTGCATCGCTCCGCGATAGGCATTGACGTTCTGACCGAGCAGGTTGATCTCGCGCACGCCTTTGTCCGCCAGCATGGCGCACTCCGAAATGACATCGTCGAACGGACGGCTGACTTCCTCGCCGCGCGTGTAGGGCACGACGCAGAAGGTGCAGTACTTGCTGCAGCCTTCCATCACCGAAACGAAGGCGGACGGGCCCACCGTCCCCGGCTCCGGCAGGTGATCGAATTTCTCAACCTCCGGGAAGGAAATGTCCACGGCGGGGCGCCCCGCTGCGCGGACCTCGTCGAGCATGCTCGGCAGGCGGTGCAGGGTCTGCGGTCCGAATACGAGATCGACCATCGGCGCGCGCTCGATGATGGCCTCTCCCTCCTGACTCGCAACACAACCCCCGACGCCGATGACGACGCGCGGATTGTCGCGCTTCAGCCGCTTCCAGCGGCCCAGTTGCGAGAAGACCTTTTCCTGGGCCTTCTCCCGGATCGAGCAGGTGTTGATCAGAATCACGTCCGCCTCTTCCTCGCGATCGGTCAGCACCAGGCCGTGCGAAGCCGCCAGCACATCGGCCATTTTTGCCGAATCGTACTCGTTCATCTGGCAGCCATGGGTCTTGATGTACAGCTTGCCCTGCATTCGGTTTGAACTTCAGCAACGGGGACCGCGTAGAATACACGCATGACCGCTTCACTGCCACGAAATGGCGGCGCAGGACAATGAGCCAAAGCGCCCATCACCTGCACGATCGTCTTCTCGAGCGCCTGGCGGGCTCACGCTCCATTCTGGTGCTCACGGGTGCCGGCATGTCTGCCGAGAGCGGAATCCCGACCTTTCGCGATGCGCAGACGGGCATCTGGTCGCAATATCGACCCGAGGAACTGGCAACCCCGGAGGCCTTCGCCGCGAATCCCGGCCGTGTCTGGCAGTGGTACGAGGAGCGGCGCCGGACGGTGCGCGAAGCCCAGCCCCATGCCGGTCATCTGGCCCTCGCGGAACTGGAGTCACTGGTCCGCGAGGTGACCATCGCGACCCAGAATGTCGATGGGCTGCACCAGCGGGCCGGATCAACCCGCGTCTGGGAACTGCACGGCAATATCCTGCGTTCGAAGTGCCACCTCAGCCTGCGGCCCATCGGGGCCGATTGGATCGCGGACTCGCCGCACAGCCCGCCGCCGTCCCCGTATGTCTCCGGCGGCCTGGCACGGCCGGACGTGGTGTGGTTCGGGGAAGCGATGCCCCAGGCCGCTGTGGAGGCGGCACTGGCCGCCGCCGGACGCTGTGACTTCTGCTTCTCCATTGGTACGACTTCACTGGTGCAGCCGGCGGCGAGCCTGCCGCTGTACGCGCTGGAACACGGCGCCGCGCTGGTCGAGATCAACCCGATGGCGACACCCCTCAGCGTGCACGCAGACCAGTGTCTGCGCGGCCAGGCATCGGAGGTGCTGGTGACCCTGATCAGCCAAATGAAGTCCTACAGGCGCGAGAACAGGCCGGCCGACGCATCCTGAATCCGCGCGAAAAGGCAGACTGATGGACATGAACGAACCCAACCGCTTTGAACAAACCCTGGCCGAGATTCGGGCGGCCGGCCTGTACAAGACCGAGCGCGTGATAACAACGCCGCAAGGCGTCTCGATCCGGGTGCAGGACGGGCGGGAAGTGCTGAATTTTTGCGCCAACAACTACCTCGGACTGGCTGATCACCCCGATGTGATCGCCGCGGCTCATCGGGCCCTCGACGATCACGGCTTCGGCCTGGCCTCCGTGCGCTTCATATGTGGCACCCAGGACCTGCACAAGGAGCTGGAAGCCGCGATTTCCCGATTTTTCGGCACCGAGGACACCATCCTGTACACCTCCTGTTTCGATGCCAACGGGGGGCTGTTCGAGACCGTGCTCGGGCCCGAAGATGCCGTCATATCCGATGCGCTCAACCATGCTTCGATCATCGACGGCATCCGCCTCTGCAAGGCACAGCGCCATCGGTATCCGAACAGCGACATGCAGGCCCTGGAAAGCATCCTGCAGTCGACCCGGGACTGCCGCAGCCGGCTCATTGCGACGGACGGCGTATTCAGCATGGACGGCCACATCGCCAAACTGGACGAGA
>JBFFUJ010000063.1:0-10769 GCA_041571375.1 Lysobacterales bacterium
GATCGCCGTGCCGTTCCAGGGCCACCTCCAGCTTGCCGGTAAGCCTCCCGTTGCGGTAGATCGCATAGCGGGCTTCGTAGGGCAGGAGGCTGACCGCTTCGGGGCCGGGTTTGCTGGCCGGGTCCCCGGCCTCTGCGGCAATTGCCGGCGGATGGGCGAGCAGGACTGCCGCCAGCAAAATGGCGAGCCGTCCCGTCGGACGGTCAAATCTCCAGTTGGTCATCGGCCTGCAAACGCAAAGGCCTGGCCTGCTTTTTGCCATCGATCCAGACGCTGCCGTCGCGGCATTCGACGCGACGCGAGCCGAAGAGCCGCACCGTGGCGACGACGAGCCGGTGTTCCATCGGACTCAATCGCGCGGCGAGGCGGGCTGCATCGTCGTCGTCCTCGATCGGAATGACGACCTGGGAGATGACCGGCCCGCCGTCCAATTCATCCGTGACGAAGTGGATGCTGGCGCCGTGCTGCCGGTCCCCCGCGTCGATGGCCCGCTGATAGGTGTCCGTGCCCCGGAACCGCGGTAGCAGGGAAGGGTGCAGATTGATCATCCGGCCTCCGAAGGGCTCGAGCACTCTCGGACCCACAATCCGCATGAATCCTGCCAGCACGACCAACTGCGGCTCATGGGCGGCGATCAACAACGCCAGCGCACGATCGAATTCGCTGCGGTCCGTGAAACCCGTGTGCTCCAGCACGCTGGTGGGGATGCCGGCCCGGCCCGCCCGTTGCAGTCCCGCGGCATCGGCTACGTTGCTGATTACATGTACCAGGTCCACATCGAGCAGCCCCTGGCGCCTGGCGTCGATCAGGGCCTGCAGGTTGCTGCCGGTGCCGGAAATCAGCACGGCGACGCGGAGAGGGGGGTTCTGGCCAGCCATCAGAGATACCGTACCCGCGGACCCTCACTGCAGGGGACGACGCCCCCGATTTCGAAGCACTCGAGGCCCTGCGCGCGGCAGTCAGCCGCGAGATCCGCGGCGGCATCGGGCGATGCCACCATCACCATGCCGATCCCGCAGTTGAAGGTGCGCAGCATTTCCCGCTCCTCGACGTCCCCGTTCTGCTGCAGCCAGTCGAATACCGCCGGCCGGCGCCAGGACTGCAGGTCGATCTCGATTCCCAGCCCGGTCGGAACGACGCGAACGATGTTTTCGGTCAGACCACCACCTGTAATGTGAGCGAGCGCGTCCAGGCCGCCGCGCTGCAACAGCTGCAACACCTCGCGGACGTAAATCCGGGTGGGTTCCAGCAGCGTGGCGCCGAGGGTGGTCATGCCCCCGGAAGCACCCGCTAGCGGGTGCCCGAGGTCGGCCTCGCTGCGCTCGACGATTTTGCGTATCAGGGAATAACCATTCGAGTGCGGGCCGCTGGAAGCCAGGCCGAGCAGACGATGGCCGGCCTCGACGCGGCTTCCGTCGAGCAGGCGTTCGCGCTCCACGGCACCAACCGCAAATCCGGCAAGATCGTATTCGCCGGCTCCGTACATGCCGGGCATCTCCGCGGTTTCCCCGCCGATCAGGGCGCAGCCAGCGATGGCACAGCCGGCGGCGATGCCCTCGATCACCGCCTGGGCTTCGTCCAGATGCAGCTTCCCGGTGGCGAAGTAATCCAGGAAGAACAGCGGCTCGGCCCCGCTGGTCAAAATGTCGTTGACGCACATGGCGACCAGATCGATCCCGATGCTGTCGTGCCGTCCCAGCTGCCGGGCCAGCAGCAGCTTGGTGCCCACCCCATCGGTCCCGGAGACCAGCAGCGGTTCGCGCCAGCGGCCGGGGTCCATCCGGAAAAGCGCGCCGAAACCGCCGAGCCCGGTGAGCACCTCGGGCCGCATGGTTCGGGCCACGGCGGGCCTGATCCGTTCGACCAGCTCATTGCCGGCGTCGATATCGACCCCCGCATCCCGGTACGACAGCGATTCGCGGTCAGAGGAGTGGCTGTTCAAAATCGCCTGCCTGCATGCCTGGTTCATTACCGTCAAAGAACCCATATGGTATCTTATTTGGTCTTTCCTACGTCCGTTAATTCATGAGAGAACGCATTCTGCCGTTGCTGCTGATCCTGGCGACACTGTCGTGCCACGCGGCCGACCGCGTCCACCTGTACAGCGGCGAGGCAGCGGTCGCCGACCAGGGCAGCGCCGAGCGCGAGGGCGCCTTGCCGCGGGCGCTGGAGCAGGTGCTGCAGAAACTGAGCGGGCTGCGCCAGTTCGAGGGTTATGCGCTGGTCGCGCCGGCGCTCTCCCGTGCCCCCGAGTTGTTGCTCAGTTACCACTATCGCGAGGTCCAACTGCCGCGGCCCGATGGCGGTGTGCAGGAAGATCTGCGCCTGGTCGCCCGGTTCTCCGAATCCGCCGTGGACCAGATGGCGCGGGAGCTGGAACTGCCGTTCTGGCCTCCGGTCCGGCGTCCGCTGCTGGTCTGGATGGTCATCGACGACGGGCTCGGGCGCCGCATCATGCCGGTGGAGTTCCTTTACGCGCAGCAGCTCATGTCGGACGTAGCGGACGGCCGCGGAATGTTGCTCGAGTGGCCGCGGCCGGACGAGGACGGCGCGTACCCGGTGGACGACCAGATTCTCTGGGGCGGGTACACTGAAGATCTGGTCGCGGCACCGGGGCAGGGTATCCTGATCGCGGCGGCGCGCCGTGAGGGGCCCGAGTGGACACTGCGCGTCAATCTGGGCTACCGGGGACAGCATTGGACCTGGCGTTTGAACGACATCTACCTGGAGGCGGCGCTGACCGAGGGAACACAGATCGCGATCGACCAGATTGCGGCGGTCGATTCGATCGCGGCCGCCGACCTGGGGCGCTGGCGGCAGGAGATCACCGTCACGGGTCTGGCCGATGCCGAGGACTACCGGCGGTGCATCAACTATCTGCAGGGCATCAGCATCGTTGACGGGGTCGAAGCGATTTCCGCCCGGGCGGGGTCGGTGAGCCTGCGGCTCGATCTGACGGCCGCACCCCGGTATCTGGAGGAATCATTGGAAAGCGGCGGGTTCCTGCTATGGACCGAAGAGGACCGCAGTTACCGACTTGCGGGATCAGGCTCCGATGACCGCTGAATCCCGCAACTGGTTCGTGCTGGCGCTGATCCTGGGCGTGGGCTGGCTGGTTCACCGTCTTTCGCCGATTATCACGCCGTTTGTCATCTCCGCAGCGCTCGCCTACCTCGGAGATCCGCTGGTAGATCGGCTCGAGTCACTGCGCGTTTTCAGGTGGACCGTGGGTCGGACGCCGGCCGTAGTGCTCGTCTTCCTGCTGATGGTGGCGGCTTTCGTGCTGGGCCTGCTGATCTTCCTGCCACTGTTACGCGACCAGATCGTTCACCTGGCCGAGCGCGCTCCCGCGATCCTCGAATGGCTGGTCGGCACGGCCTGGCCCTGGTTGCAGACGCAATTGGGGCTTGCATCGCTGCAGATCGATCCGCAGAGCATCGCCGCAGCTGCCAAGACCTACTGGAAAGAGGCCAGTTCGGCCCTGCTGGGCGTGCTGGGAACGGTGTCCCGCGGGGGGCAGGCCGTCGTCGCCTGGTTGGTCAACCTGCTCCTGATACCCGTGGTGACGTTCTATCTTCTCCGTGACTGGGACCGTTTGGTCGATGGCGTGCGCGGCCTGATTCCGCGCAACAGCGAGGAGCGGGTCAGCGCGCTGTTCCGGGAGGTCGATGACGTGCTGGGAGCCTTCATCCGCGGCCAGTTGGTGGTCATGCTGGCGCTGGGCTCGATCTACGCCCTGGGACTCACCCTGGTCGGTCTCGACCTGGCATTCATCATTGGCGTGAGCGCGGGGTTGCTCAGCATCGTTCCTTACCTCGGAACGTTCGTAGGGGTCATCGCGGCCCTGGTCGCCGCAGTGTTTGAATTCAGGGACCTGCTGCACCCCTCGCTGGTGTTGGTCGTTTTCGGCGTGGGACAGGCGCTGGAGGGCATGGTGCTGACACCGAATCTCGTAGGCGACCGCATCGGCCTGCACCCGGTGGCAGTGATCTTTGCGGTACTGGCCGGGGGACAATTGTTCGGCTTCCTCGGCATCCTGCTGGCACTGCCGGCCGCTGCTGCGCTGAACGTGCTGCTGCGGCACCTCGGTGATCGATATCGGCAGAGCGCCGTTTACAACAGACCGGAGTCGGTCGCCGGAGAGGATTGAGTGCTTTTTTCGCCGCAAATTCCGCTGCAGCTGGAACCGCCGAGGCCGGATCGCTTCGAGGATTTTGTCGTGGGTCCCAATGCCACTGCGCTGGGTGCGGTGCAACAGTTGCTGAACGAGCCGGGCGGCGTTCTTTTCCTGTCCGGGCCTGAAAGCTCAGGCAAATCCCACCTGCTGAACGCCCTGTGCCACGCCGCGCGGGCGGCCGGGCTGGCAGCTTTCTACATTGCGCTGAAACGCCTGTCGGAGGAGGCTGCAGCGGGGCTCGAGGGCTTGCAGCAACTCGATCTCGTGTGCGTGGACGACCTGGATTGTGTCGCCGGCAGCGCGGTCTGGGAACGGGCGCTATTCCGCAGTTTCAACGAGATCCGGGAGGCCGGCGGACGCTTGCTGGTCAGCAGCGCCCTGCCGCTCTCCGCTTTGCCGCTGCAATTGCCCGACCTGACATCGCGTCTGTCCTGGGGCGTGCGGCAGAGCCTGCTGCCCCCGGATGATGCGGGCAAGCTGGAAATCCTGCAACAGCGGGCCCGCACCCTGCGGATCGAAGTGCCGTTGGACGTCCAGAATTACCTCTTGCGCTACGGCAAACGCGACATGGCTTCCCTGTTGACGTCGCTGGAGCGCCTCAAGAACGCCGCCTTCACCGCGAAGCGCAAGATCACCGTGCCGCTGGCGCGGGAAGTGCTCGGCCAAAAACTCAGGAGCGAGGAATGCTGAACAAGCTGGATATCACCCGCAACTGGCTGCCGCGCTACACCGGGATGCCGCTGGACCAATTCGGTGATTACATTCTGTTGACCAATTTCAACAATTACGTGCGGCTGTTCGCGGACCAGTTCGGCTGCGACATCTACGGCGAGGACCGCACCATGCCCGCGGCGACCAACAGCGCCGGCCTAACCATCATCAATTTCGGCATGGGTTCGAGCAACGCAGCCACCGTCATGGACCTGCTGAGTTCCATCCACCCCAAGGGGGTCCTGTTCCTGGGAAAATGCGGAGGTCTGAAGCGCTCGACGGAGATCGGCCATTTCATATTACCCATCGCCGCAATCCGCGGCGAGGGCACCAGCGATGACTATTTCCCGCCGTCGGTGCCCGCGCTGCCGTCGTTCAAACTCCACAAATTCGTGTCCGACAAGATCCTGCGGCACGGGCTCGATTACCGCACAGGGGTCATTTACACCACCAACCGCAGGGTATGGGAACACGACGAGGCCTTTCACGAGAAACTGCGCGCGATGACCTGCCTCGGCATCGACATGGAGACGGCGACCCTGTTCATCGTCGGGCACGCCAATGACATTCCCCGGGGCGCGCTGCTGCTGGTGTCGGACGTTCCCGTGACGCCCGAGGGCGTCAAGACCGAGGAATCGGACCGCAAGGTGACTGAAAAATGGGTTCACCTGCATCTGCGGATCGGCATCGAGGCGATGACCGAACTCGGCCAGAAGGGGGAACCGATCAAGCACTTTCGCTACGAACCTACCTGAAGGTCAGCCGCTCGTCGATCACCAGTCCTCCCGCACCGAAGCGCAGGGTGGTCAGGCTCCGCTGGGCCACGTCCTGCATCGCGCCTCGCGCGGTCAGCCCAAGCGCCTGCGTTGCCCCGAACGTGGCGTCGGGGTCACCGTTTTCACCCGCGTGCTGCGTGCTGGACCACTTCTTGCTGTACTCGATGTAGGCGGGTATGTCGTAGCTGGCCGACAGGAACATGTCCTCCGGTCCCGGGTCCCGGCCCATGAACTCCAGCAGCCCGGACTCCTCGCCGGCGCCCAGCGACAGGCCGATCGCATCGCCGGTCATCGCGGCGAATGCCACCATGTCCGGCACCACCGTCAACGAGGCCGGAACCGCTATCGGCTCGGCGCCCGGCTTGAGTTCCAGTCCCGACAGATCAGGCAGAAACATCTGCGCCATGCCGACGAACATTTCGGGTTGCTCGACATGCAGAGCGATATGACCCCGCGCATCCTGTGGCGCCAGGTCGCCGCCGGGATCGGCATGACTCAGGCTGAGCCGCAGACCACGGAAGTTGTTTATGAACGGCGGCATCGGCTGATCCAGCTGCACGAGCGCCCGGTTCGCGCTGTCGTTGACATCCTGCAGAAAATCGCAGCCGTAGGGGTCGGCGCTGATGGCGCCTGCCTTTTCCCTCAGGAAATCGCGCACCGCTCCGAATCGCAGCCCGAATGAAAAATCCAGCAAGCGCTGGCTCGCCGCATCCGCCTCCGGGACGGGCGAAACCAGGGCCGCCAATTTGGCGGCCAGCGGTGCCGGCGATTCCAGGCGATACTGCAACGCAATGGCGTCGGTGCCGAATTCGGCGGTTCCCGCAGTGAGCCGCGGCATGTTGTCGATGATCTGGTGCACCTCTGCGACGCATTCCGCGCTGACTGACCCGGGGTCGTAGGCGCCGGTGGCGGCCATGACGCGCGCGGTCAGGCTGCCGGGCTGCAACAGCTCGTCGGCCAGCCGGTGCAGGTCGAGGATACCCGAGCCGTACGCTGTGTAGCGATTGGCCCGATTGAGTTCTGCCAACTGGTGTCGGGCGTCGCTGGCGGCCGGGGGCTGCAGCGCGAGGAAACCAGGCAACCATTCCGCTTCATACCCGAACGGGAGCAGGCCGATGGCCAGGTGCTGCTCGACTATGGCCAGGTAGAGGGCCAGGGGCAGATCGGTCGCCGGATCGGGCGCGATACGCCAGTAGCTGACCCCCTGGAACAGCTGTTCAGCGCCCGGGATCTCAGCGCTTTCCAGGATTCGGCGGATCGTCGATGTCAGGGCATCCGGCTCGGACAGGCCCATCCTGATCACGGGAAAGGCGCCAACGCCGTAAACCACCTTGTGCGAGAGGACGTCCAGCCCGAGGCTTGCCAGTCCGCTGCGGCTCAGCTTGCCGTCGAGTTCGCGCAACAGCGCGAGTCCAAGTCGCTGTTCGACGGGCGGCGGGTCGGTGCGGGTGTTTTCGGCCCGTTCCAGGTCTTCGAGCGTGATGGACAACTGCGACTGCATTTCGTCGATCACGGGTTGCAGTCGCAGCAGGTGCGCATCGACCACGTCCGCGGGGAGCGGCTCGAGGTTGGCCGCAAGATATGGAGTTTCCGCCGGGACATGGTCCAGCAGTACATTGCCGGAGCCGTCCGAATAGCCAACCCTGTCGTCCTGGCTGCAGGCTGCCAGGCACAGGACCAGAAAGGTGGAGGCGATGAGCCAGGTAGAAGCACGCATGTCTGAGCATCCAGGTTTAGTGTAAAGGTGTTATACCACAGTACAACACTATGCACAAGAGCGGGCGGGCAGGCTTCGCTGCGTCAGCTTGGAGCATTCCCCCCCGCGCAATGAAAGTCGGAAGGGCAGGACTTCGGTCACTTTCCGGCCCCTGCCAGGCTGGTAGAATGGCAATCTGTATTTCGTCGCTCGACCCGCGGGTGATCCGCGCACCCAGACTTCGTATTCATCAGGATTGGAGCAAGCATATGAAGACCAGGAATTTCCTCCCAATGGCTGTCCTCACCCTGGTGGCCAGCCACTGTCTGCAGGCGGAGACCCTGCCGCTGGAAAGTTTTTTCAAGAACCCCCAGTTCACGGCCTTCCAGGTCTCCCCCGATGGTCGGGAACTGGCTGCGCTGGCGCCGGTGAATGGCCGGATGAACATCGTGGTCATGGACCTGGCGACGCGCCAACCCCGGGCCATCACGGGCGTGAGTTCGCAGGACGTCAGTGGCTTCATGTGGGCCAACAACGACCGGCTCCTGTTCTTCATGGACAAGGACGGCAGCGAGTCTTTCGGCATATTCGCCGTCAACAAGGACGGCAGTTCGCCGCGTACGCTGGTTGAGCCGCTGGAGGCCCAGATCAGGGGCGGCCGGTCCCGGATCCGGGTGGTTCGGGTGCTCGACACGCTGGACAGCGAGCCTGAATGGGTCCTGGTCAGCAGCAACGAACGGCGCGCCGCCTACCCCGAGGTGTTCCGGCTCAACATCAACACCGGGCGGACCAAGATCGTCCAGCGCAATCCCGGCAATGTGACCGGCTGGTTCACCGACTGGGACGGCAAAGTGATCGGCGCGGCTTTCCAGGAAAAGCTGGAAACCGGGTTCATGATGCTGTCCGGCGAGGGAACGGGGGAATGGGAGACGCTCACCCGCTCGCGGTTCGACGAGCCCAGCTACTCGCCGGCCGGCATCAAGGGAAATGGCGAGGAAGGCTGGGTCACTTCCCACCTCACACCCGACGGGAAGGCGCGCGACAAGGCCGCTTTGTACGAATTCAATTTCAAGACACAGACCTTCGGCAAGCTGGTTTACGAGCATCCCGAGATCGACTGCTGCGGGCTGATCATGAACGAAAAATCACGCGACATGATTGGTGTTGCATACATGGTCGGTAAGCCTGAACGGGTGTACCTGGACCAACGCTGGAGCAAAATCATGTCCGGCATCGACCAGGCGCTGCCCGATACGATCAACGGATTTGCCAGCATCGACGACGGGGAAACCGTTGCGGTGGTCGTGGCCTTCAACTCGACGCAGCCCCCGGTCTACTACCTGTACGACTTCGAGCAGAACACCCTGGAGTGGCTGGCCGAATCGCGGCCCTGGATCGAGCCGACGCAGATGGCTGCGATGCAGCCCTACTCCTTCGAGGCAAGGGACGGCCGCACACTGCACGGCTATCTGACCCTGCCCAACGGCAGCGCGGGCAAGAACCTGCCGCTGGTGGTCAACCCTCATGGCGGGCCCTGGGCCAGGGACGGGTGGGGCTACAACCCGGAACACCAGTTTCTGGCCAATCGCGGTTATGCCGTGTTGCAGGTGAATTTCCGCGGGTCGACCGGCTTCGGCATGGATCACATGAAGTCGAGCTGGAAACAATGGGGACAGGCGATGCAGGATGACATCACCGATTCCGTAAACTGGGCCGTGCAACAGGGCATCGCAGATCCCGGTCGCATCTGCATCTACGGGGGCAGCTACGGAGGCTATGCGGCCATGGCCGGACTGACTTTCACGCCCGAGCTGTACCGTTGCGGCATCAACTACGTGGGGGTCACGGACCTGCCGCTGCTGTTCAGCACGGCCCCGGATTCCTGGGCCGCCGGCGAGGAACAGATGAAGGTGATGGTGGGCAATCCGGACACCGAGGAGGAGTTCCTCGAGCAGTGGTCGCCGTCCAGCCATGCGGACAAGATCCGGGCGCCGGTGTTCATGGCCTATGGTCTGCAGGATCCCCGGGTCAACATCAAGCACGCGCACGTGATGGAAAAGGCGATGGACAAGGCCGGAGTGCGATACGAAACCATGGTCAAGAAGGACGAGGGGCACGGTTTCCGCAAGGAGGAAAACCGCTACGACTTCTACGGCCGCATGGAGACCTTCCTGGCTGAAAACCTGTCGCCGGGAGGGCAGCCAGCCAACGCCAATCCCTGATGCGCGGGCGGCTGACTGCGGCGGGAACCTGAGGGGGCCCTGCACCCCCTGGCGGGCGAGTGCGCCAGGGGGTTGAGGAATCTTGCTCCGCCGCTCAGAGGGCCTTGAATACGGCGTCCAGACTGTCCTTGGCGTCGCCGAACAGCATGCGGGTGTTCTCGAGGAAGAACAGCGGGTTTTGCACGCCGGCGTAGCCGGTGGCCATGCTGCGCTTGAGCACGATCGTCGTCTTGCCCTTCCAGCATTCCAGTACCGGCATGCCGCCGATCGGGCCTTCCGGATCCGTCAGGGCGGACGGGTTGACGATGTCATTGGCGCCGATCACGATCGAGACGTCCACGTCCGGAAAATCATCGTTGACTTCGTCCATCTCGAAAACGATGTCGTAGGGCACCTTGGCTTCGGCCAGCAGTACGTTCATGTGTCCCGGCATGCGCCCGGCCACCGGGTGGATACCGAAACGAACATTGACTTTCCGCTCCCGAAGCGCCTGCGTGAGTTCGTGCACGATGTGCTGCGCCTGGGCGACGGCCATGCCGTAACCGGGAATGATCATGACCTCCTTGGCGTCATTCAGGAGTTCGGCCGTGTCTTCGGGTGAAATCGGCACAACCTCGCCCTGGTCCTCGCCGGCTGCGAGCTGTGTCCCCTCGCTGGTGCCGAAGCCGCCTGCGATCACCGCCAGGAATCTCCGGTTCATCGCCCGGCACATGATGTAGCTGAGGATGGCGCCGCTGGAGCCGACCAGGGCACCGGTCACGATCAGCAGGTCGTTGCCGAGCATGAAGCCGGTGGCGGACGCCGCCCATCCGGAATAGCTGTTCAGCATGGACACGACGACCGGCATGTCGGCGCCGCCGATGGCCATCACCATGTGGATGCCGAACAGCAGCGAGAGCACCGTCATGATAATCAGCGGAACCCAGCCGGCCGGGTTTTCGGCCGTGCCGGTCGGGGACTGCATCACGAATTGGTACCCGTAGTAGATCACGACCAGCAGCAGGAGCAGGTTGAACCAGTGCCGGGCCGGCAGGATCAGGGGTTTGCCGCTGATTTTGCCCGACAGCTTGCCGAATGCGACCACCGACCCGGAGAACGTCACGGCGCCGATCAGGATGCCGACATAGGTCTCGATGTCGTGGATGACCTTCATGGTGCCTTCGTAGTCACCGCCATGACCGAGGACA
>JBFFUJ010000064.1:0-10721 GCA_041571375.1 Lysobacterales bacterium
AATCACCGACATTGCCGGCCGAATCGAATTCACCGAGGAGGGCTTCAGCGGCCCGCAATTGTCAGCCGCATACCGGGACCGCCCCGTGGTGCTCGACCTCAAGGCTCAGGCCGGCGGCGAAGAGACATTCCGGGCCGACCTGCACGGCGAGTTCACCGTGGTCGAGGCGATTCCGGGATTTCTGCTCGAGGACCTGCAGATCCTCCAGCGTTCCGACGGCGTTTCGCCCTGGCGGGCCTCCGTTGTCGTCCGGCCGCTAGCGGACGGGTCCGCGAGCCGCGCCGTGCTCGAAGTCGAGTCTGATCTGCACGGAACCGTGCTCGATTTGCCGGCCCCGTTCGCCAAGTCTGCGGACGAAAACTGGCCGCTGATGCTGGAATTCCCACTCGCGGAAGGCCGCCGCGTTGTGCTGCTCGACGTGCAGGACCGTCTCGCGTTGCGGCTCGAACTCGCGCAGGCCGCAATCGGTCCGACCCGGGGCGTGTTGCGTCTGGGTGGGGGTTTCGCGAGCCTTCCGCCCGCAGGGTTGCTGCGCATCGAGGGCGCCGCCGGACGACTGGACCTCGATCACTGGATCGACGTGATAGTCGAGGAAATGGAGCGCGGCGTCAGGCTCGGTGGTCTGACGCTCGACTGGAGGGGCGTCTTTGCGCGGGAGCTGATTCTTCTCGACCGCAGTTTCACCGATGTGGACCTGGAATTCAGCGCGGACGAGTCGGTTTTCAGCGCCGGCTTCGCCGGCGAGGGCATCGATGGCAGGGTGCGCCGCACGCCCGGCGCCGGCGGGGCCCGGAGCCTCTCTGCCGAATTCGAGCGACTCGCGCTCGACACACCACTGTCTTCCGGCGTCGAAGTGGAAGCGGACCCCGCCGGCTTGCCCGCCCTGCATCTGTATGCACACTCGCTGCGGTACGCCGGGATTGAACTGGGCGAGACGCGCGTCGAGGCCTATCCGAAAGGGAACGGGTTCCATTTCGAGAAAGTGGAGACTTCATCCGGGCAGCTGCAAATCCAGGCCACGGGTGACTGGCTGCTGGAGGAGGGCGGGTACCGCTCCGATTTCGACATTCGCGTGGCTTCCGAATCGCTTGGCGATTTCCTGCAGTCACTTGACCTGGCGTCGCCCGTGCAGGGCGGGCAAACGCTGGCTTATTTCAACGCCTGGTGGCCCGGTTCGCCCGCGGCCTTTGCGCTGTCCCGGCTGAATGGTGAGCTTGAATTCAGCGTCGTCGGCGGCAATATAACGGGTGCCGATGCCGGCGGCGGACGCCTTCTGGGACTGTTGAGCGTGCAGGCTTTGCCCCGGCGCCTGGCGCTCGATTTCAGGGACGTGTTCGACTCGGGCCTCGCGTTCGAAGAGGCCAGCGGGACTTTCCGGATGGAGAACGGGATGGCGACAACGGATGACGTCGTGCTGCGCTCCACCGCCGCCAACATCAGCGTCAGCGGTGCGACGGACCTGGTGGCCAAGCAGTGGGACCAGTTGCTGACCATCAGGCCAGGGGTTGGGAATACCTTGCCCATTATCGGCGCGCTTGCCGGCGGACCTGGAGGCGCAGCGGCGGGGCTGGCCCTGCAGGGCCTGCTGCAGGAGCCGCTGTCCGAGGCGACCCAGGTGCAATACTCTGTCACCGGTAGCTGGGAAGCTCCTGTCGTGGAGGCCGTGGAAGTCAAGCGGGAGGGCGGATGACGCCGCTGCTCAGCCTAGGCATGTTGGTTCCAGTTAAAACAAGGTTCTATCGATGACTGATACGATTCAACTGGCGGAACAGGAATTGCTCGAGCCGGGCGGCCTTGAGCAACGGGACCTCGAGCGTGTGCTCAATGAGCTGATGGGCCCGGCGGTCGACTCGGGCGATCTGTACTTCCAGTCGCTGTCACATGAATCCTGGTTGCTCGAGGATGGGTTGGTGCGGAGCGGCACTTACGCTACCGAGCAGGGTGTCGGCATTCGTGCGATTTCGGGCGAAAAAACGGGGTTTGCCTATGCCGATGAGATAATTCTCCCATCGCTGCTGCAGGCCTCGGGAGCGGCACGGGCCATCGCGCGCGATGGCCGGCAGGGCCAGGTGCAGGCATGGAAGCGCAGGTCGCCACCGGCCCTTTACAGTCATGAGGACCCCATGGCGGTGATGGACGCCGCCGCAAAAGTAGACCTGCTGCGCCAGATCGACGCCTATGCCCGTTCCCGCGACCCTCGCGTCAGCCAGGTTATCGTCAATCTTGCCGCGACGCACGAGACGATCCTGGTGGCCGGAACCGACGGTACGCTGGCCGCCGACGTGCGGCCTCTGGTTCGGCTGCACGTCAACGTCATTGCCGAGCAGAATGGGCGCCGGGAGCAGGGCAGCGACGGCGGCGGCGGGAGGTTCAGCTCCCTGGAACTGGCCGCCGGCGAAGTCTGGCGGCGTATGGCTGACGAGGCCGTGCGCCAGGCACTGGTCAACCTCGAGGCGGTGGCCGCGCCCGCGGGCACGATGCCGGTGGTTCTGGGTCCGGGCTGGCCAGGCGTGCTTCTGCACGAGGCTGTGGGTCACGGCCTCGAAGGCGACTTCAATCGCAAGGGTACCTCCGCATTCTCGGGTCGAATGGGCGAGCAAGTGGCCTCGGAGTGCGTCACCGTGGTGGATGACGGGACCATCGCTGCCCGCCGTGGTTCGCTGACGGTCGATGACGAGGGAACGCCGAGCAGCCGCACCGTGCTGATCGAAAACGGGGTTCTGTGCACCTACATGCAGGACAAGCTGAATGCGCGGCTGATGGGCATGCAGCCTACCGGCAACGGGCGCCGGGAATCCTTCGCCCACCTGCCGATGCCGCGCATGACCAACACCTTCATGCTGCCGGGTGGGCACGCGGCCGAGGAAATCATCGCGTCGGTGGACCGGGGTCTGTATGCGGTCAATTTCGCCGGCGGACAGGTCGACATCACTTCGGGCCGCTTCGTCTTCTCCGCCAGCGAGGCTTACCTCATTGAGGGTGGCAAGGTGACCCGCCCGGTTCGGGGCGCGACCCTCATCGGCAACGGTCCCGAGGTCATGACCCGGGTCTCCATGGTCGGCGACGACCTCCAGCTCGACGCGGGCATAGGCGTCTGCGGCAAGGAAGGACAGAGCGTGCCGGTGGGCGTCGGTCAACCCACGCTGCGCATAGACAGCCTGACGGTGGGTGGAACCGACACCTAGCCTGCGGCGTCGCCCGGTGGCGGTAGCGGCGCGGCCTCGTCCATATCCCTCAGCAGCCGAAACAGCCTGCGGGCGGCAGCGGGCGGTCTGCCCCGTGCCGCCTCCTGGCGGGCGCGTCGCAGATGCTGCCGCAGTTCCTGCCCGTCCGCGCCCGGACGCTGATCGAGCAGTTCGCTCAGCGCCGAATCACCCGCCTGCAGAAGATGGTCTCGCCATTCCTCCACGCGATGGTGCCGGGCGACGGACCGCCTGGCCTCCTGCTCCCGGTTCTCCAGTGCGGCCAGGACGGGTTCCAGGTCGGCGCGCCGCAACAGTTTAGCGACATACTGCAATTGCCGTTTCCGCGCGACATTCGAGCGAATGCGGCGGGCCTCCGCGATCGCGTTGAGTTGCGGCTGATCCAGAGGCAGACCGGCCAGCTCGCCGGGGTTCAGCGCGATGAGCCGGGCGGCCAGGGTTTTTGCCTCGAGGGCCTCGCGGCGGCGCTGGCTCTTACTGACCCGCTCAGCATTTTCGGTAAAATTTTCCTTGCTTTCTGGCATATAGTTGACGAAGATTCCCGGTATAAGGGGTATCAGATGTCCGACCCAATCATCGTAGCGCAGTCCGCCCGGGACCGTGAAGCGGAGCTGGATGCGCTCGAAGGCCATGTGCTGGAGGCCCTGCGACTGGCTCGCAAAGGCGGAGCGACCGAAGCCGAGGCGACGGCGCACAGCAGCGAAGGGCTTTCCGTGAACGTGCGTCTCGGCGAGGTCGAGACGCTCGAGCACATGCGCGATCGCGGCATCAGCGTGACGGCCTTCATCGGCCGGCGCAAGGGGCATTCCAGCAGTGCCGACCTGCAGCAGGAATCCATTTCCAGCTGCGTTCAGCACGCGCTCGACATCGCCCGCTTCACCCAGGAAGATTCCTGCAACGGTCTCGCCGACGCGGGCCTGCTGGCCCGGTCGTTTCCCGACCTCGATCTCTGGCACCCCAGTCCCATGGATGCCGAGTCGGCGATCGGGCGGGCGTTGCGCTGTGAGGATGCCGGCCGCGGGGATAAGCGCATCAGCAACTCCGAGGGCGCGGGATTCGACGCCGGCCTCGGACTCTCCGTCTACGGTAACTCGAACGGATTCCTGGGGCGGAGCGCGGGTACCCAGTACGGGCAATCCTGTGTCCTGCTGGCGGGCAAAGGCGATGGCATGCAGCGCGACTACAGTTTTGACAGCCGCCGCGCGCTTGGCGACCTCGAGCCCCCGGAGGACACCGGTCGGGAGGCTGCCCGCCGCACCGTGCGGCGCCTCGATGCCCGCCGGATCGGGACTGCGGAAATGCCGGTGCTGTTCGCGCCGGAGGTGGCCAAAGGGCTGGTCGGCCACCTGCTAAGCGCGATTTCGGGATCGGCCCTGTATCGCAATGCCTCCTTCCTGCGGGACCAGGCGGGGGAGCAGCTTTTCCCCGCATGGGTGAACCTGGAGGAACGGCCGCTCCTGCCGCGTGGTGCCAGCAGCGCCGCGTTCGATGCGGAGGGCGTGGCCACGCAGGAACGACCCATTATTCGCGAGGGCACGCTGACGGGCTACGTCCTCTCGTCCTATTCGGCACGACGGCTGGGTTTGCAGACCACGGGCAACGCCGGAGGCGCGCGTAACCTGCTGCTGGAACCCGGGGGCTGCGCCACCAACGACCTGGTCTCGCACATGGGAGACGGGCTGCTGGTCACCGAAGTCATGGGGCAGGGCGTCAACCTCGTGACCGGGGACTACTCGCGGGGCGCGGCCGGGTTTCGTGTCGAAAACGGGCAAATCGCGTTTCCAGTGGAGGAAATCACGATCGCCGGCAACCTGCGCGACATGTATGCCAATGTTGCGGCGGCCGGCTGCGATGTCGACACCCGCGGAAACATCCATTGTGGTCATGTTTTGATCAGTACGATGATGGTGGCCGGATCATGAGTCTGTTCAAGACCGCCCGCATCGTCTTTCTGCTCAGTCTGCTGTTCGTCCTCGTCGCCAGCACGTGGATGACGGAGAAGAGGATGGCGGAATGGAAGCGTCCCATCCTCGTGACCATCTACCCGATTGCGGCTGACGATGCGCCGTCCACGCTGCGATTCGCCCGCCGAATCAACGAGGACTCGTTCCGCGAAGTGAACGAGTTCTTCGATCTTCAGGCCAGGCCGTACGGCTTTGCCGTGACGCCCGCCTTCCGCTTCCAGGTGGCCCCGGTCTCGCTGAAGCGCCCCCCGGAGGCCCCTCATCGGTTCGACCCCGCGGCGATCGGCTGGTGGAGCCTGCGGATGCGCTGGTGGGCCTGGATGAGGGATTTCGGGGATGACCTGATTCAGCCCGACATCCAGATGTTCCTGATGCTGCACGGAACCAACGGAAGTTCAGAGATGGGCATTTCCGTCGGGATGCGCAAAGGTCGGTACGGCATCGTCAAGGCGTTCGCCCGCGAGTCGATGCAGCCGCATAACCTCGTGGTGTTCACCCACGAGCTGCTGCACGTGCTGGGCGCATCCGACAAGTACGTGATCTCGACCGGCAGCCCGGTCTTTCCCCACGGCTTCGCCGAGCCCAACCTGCGTCCGCTGTTTCCTCAGGAGCGTGCCGAAATCATGGGCGGTGTCATTCCCATCAATGCGATCGACTGGGTGATGCCGCAAGATCTCGGCCAGTGCAAAATCGGCCGCATGACGGCTGAAGAAATCGGATTTTTCGACAAACTCAAAGAGCTTTGACGGCCTCTCGATCCGGGGCATGACCCGTGTCAACGGCCCCTGCCTGCCGGCTTGAGATATCCACCGCCCGTCGGTATTCTAGCGCGCGCCGATCAACGACCCGCAAGGAATGGACAATGCGCAGCATCCTGGTGGCAGGAAATTGGAAGATGCACGGCTCCAAGGCCATGGTGAAGAGCCTGCTGGAGGCCCTGCTGGAGGCGCCGCCGCGGGACGGGGTCGATCTGGCCGTATTCCCCCCGTTCCCCTACCTGTCCCAGACACAGAATCTGCTGGACGGTAGCTCGATCGGCTGGGGTGCGCAAACGCTCAACCCGGTCGGGTCCGGCGCCCATACCGGCGAAGTAGCGGCGTCCATGCTGCGTGATTTTGGCTGTCGCTACGTTTTGGTCGGGCATTCCGAGCGGCGCACGCTCTACGGTGAGGGCGACGAGGATGTCGCCGATCGGTTCGGGGCCGCGCTCGACGCCGGCCTGGAGCCGGTACTGTGCGTTGGCGAAACGCTCGATGAGCGGGAGCAGGGACAGACCGAAGCCGTCGTGCAGCGTCAATTGGAAGCGGTGCTCGGGCACAGTGGAATCGGCGGATTCCGGCGGGCCACGGTCGCTTACGAGCCGGTCTGGGCGATCGGTACGGGGCGCACGGCGACACCGGAACAGGCTCAGGCTGTGCACGCCTTCATCCGTGACAAATTGGCCGCTCTGGATGATATAATCGCAAGTCAACTACGAATTTTGTACGGCGGCAGTGTGAATGGCTCCAATGCCGCCGATTTATTTGCCCGGAAAGATATCGATGGCGGGCTGGTCGGAGGCGCGTCGCTGCAGGCGGAAGACTTTCTCGCTATACGAGACGCGGCACCCCGATAAGGCGGAGAACGGATTCAACATGCAAGCACTCAACATTTTCCACGTCCTGATTGCGGTCGCGCTGATCGCGTTTGTCCTGGTGCAGCGCGGCCAGGGCGCCACTGCAGGGGCCGCTTTCGGCAGCGGAGCGTCAGGCACGGTATTCGGAGCCCGTGGTGCGGGCAATTTCCTCAGCCGTTCGACCTGGGTCCTGGCGGCCTTGTTCTGCACCATCAGTCTCGTCATGGCGGTGATGGTTTCCCGCATGATGACGGAGGCCCCCGAGGCAGACCTCGGTGTCGTCTCCGCGGTCGAGCAGGCCGTCGATGCAGCAGGTTCAGAGGAGCCCCGACAGCCGACGCTGATTTCCGGCGACGAACGGACCACAGACCTGCCGGCGCTCGAGCAGCCAACGGAAGACGTGCCCGCCCTCGACGGGTTCAGTGAACAGGGTGTCGGGGAACCGATCGACGACTTGCCGCCTCTCGACAGTGCGGATGGAGCAACGGAGCCCCGCCCGGACGAACGTTGAGAGCGTGGCGCATCGGGGTTGAACAGAGCCCAAGTGGTGGAATTGGTAGACACGCTATCTTGAGGGGGTAGTGGCGAAAGCCGTGCCGGTTCGAGTCCGGCCTTGGGCACCATAACGGCAGCCGCGGTGTTCGGTGCCGCGCTGGAGAGAAACGAGCATGCTCGCAGAATATTTTCCGGTACTGGTGTTTATCGCGATTTCCGTCGCACTGGGGGTGATTCTCCTGCTGACCGGCGGCATCCTGGGTACGGTCCTCGGTGAAAGAGCGCCGGATAGCGAGAAGGTTTCCCCCTACGAGTGCGGTTTCGAGGCTTTCGAGGACACGCGTTCGAAATTCGACGTCCGCTACTACCTGGTCGCCATCCTGTTCATCATCTTCGATCTGGAAATCGCGTTCTTCATCCCCTGGGCGCTGGTGCTGGACAAACTCGGCTTCTTCGGGTTGGCCGCGATGATCATATTCGTTGCCGAGCTCGTGATCGGGTTCTTTTTTATCTGGAAGAAAGGAGCCCTGGAATGGGAATAAACAACCCCGTCCCACTGCAGACGGTCGACGACATCCTGCGCCCGGGCGCGGACGCCAATCCGGTGCTGGAGCGGGGCATGGTCACGACCTCGCTGGATGCGCTGCTCAACTGGGCCCGGACGGGTTCGATGTGGCCGATGACTTTTGGCCTGGCCTGTTGCGCCGTGGAGATGATGCAGGCCGGGGCAGCACGCTACGACCTGGACCGTTTCGGCGTGATTTTCCGGCCCAGCCCCCGGCAGTCCGATGTCATGATCGTGGCGGGTACCGTGACCAACAAGATGGCGCCCGCCCTGCGCAAGGTGTACGACCAGATGCCCAATCCGAAGTGGGTCATCTCGATGGGTTCCTGCGCCAACGGCGGGGGTTACTACCACTACGCCTACTCGGTCACCCGCGGCTGCGATCGTGTCATCCCGGTAGACGTCTACGTACCGGGTTGCCCACCCACCGCCGAGGCGCTGATCTACGGCATCCTGCAGCTGCAGGCCAAGATTCGCCGCGAAACCACCATCGCCAGGTAGACGCATGAACGAAACCACGAAGTCGCTGGTCGAGGCCCTGCAGGAACGGTTCGGTGAGCGCATCTCGATTCTCCCGGCGACTGTGGGCATCGTGACGGTCGAGACGGACGTTCATTCCTGGCTCGAGGTCTGCAGGGCGTTACGGGACGAGGAGCCGTTCGGTTTCGAACAGTTGACTGACCTGTGCGGCGTCGATCACCTGGGTTTCGGTCAGTCCGAGTGGGAGACCGATGCCGCGACGCAGACCGGGTTCGGGCGGGGAGTGCAGAGCCTGGGGCCGGGCCGTTTCGACTGGGCCTCGCGACCCGAGGCCGCCGACGTCGAGCAGCGTTTCGCAGTGGTCGTCCACCTGCTGTCATTCCGCCACAACCGGCGCCTGAGACTGCGCTGCTTCGCTCCTGACGAAGGCATGCCCATCGTCCCATCCCTGGTCGACATCTGGAGTTCCGCCAACTGGTACGAACGGGAGGCGTTCGATCTCTACGGCATCGTTTTCGAAGGGCACCCGGACTTGCGCAGGATCCTGACCGATTACGGTTTCACCGGGCATCCGTTCCGGAAGGATTTTCCGCTGATCGGCAATGTGTCGGTGCGCTACGACAGCCAGAAGAAACGGATCGTCTACGAACCCGTGGAAATCGAGCCGCGCGTCGGCGTGCCGCGGGTCATCCGCGAGGACGCGCGCTATCAGGCCGACGAGTTCGATCAGGCCGCGGATTCGATGGCGGAGCAGCTGGCCGCGGAGAGCAGTTCGGCTGCCGCCGGGGACAGGACCGATGCCTGAAATACGCAACTACACGATGAATTTCGGCCCCCAGCACCCGGCGGCGCACGGTGTGCTGCGTCTGGTGCTGGAGATGGATGGCGAGACCGTCGTGCGGGCCGATCCGCACATCGGCCTGTTGCATCGGGCGACCGAGAAACTGGCCGAGAGCAAGCCCTTCAACCAGTCCATCGGTTATCTGGACCGGATGGATTACATGTCGATGATGTGCAACGAGCACGCATACGTTCGCGCCATCGAACAGCTGCTGGGCATCGAACCGCCGGCGCGGGCCCAGTGGATCCGCACCCTGTTCGACGAGATCACGCGGTTTTCCAACCATTTGCTGTGGACCGCGGCCTGCGGGCTCGATCTCGGCGCCATGACCGTGTTTCTGTACGCGTTCCGAGAGCGCGAAATGATCATGGACATGTACGAGGCGGTCTCGGGCGCGCGCATGCACGCCGGCTATTACCGTCCGGGTGGTGTCTACCGTGACCTGCCCGAGACCATGCCGAAATATGAGGAAACCCGCTGGACCAAAGGGAAGGACCTGAAACGCCGCAACGAATGGCGTGAGGGTTCCATGCTCGATTTCATCGAGGCCTTTGCGCGGGATGTGCCGGACCGCATCGATGAGTACGAAACCCTGCTGACCGACAACCGCATCTGGAAGCAGCGGACCGTGGGTATCGGCGTCGTCTCGCCGGAAAAGGCCATCGAGATGGGCTTTTCCGGTGTCATGCTGCGCGGCTCCGGTGTCGAGTGGGACCTGCGCAAGAAGCAACCCTATGCGATGTACGACCAGGTGGATTTCGACGTGCCGGTCGGCGTAACCGGCGACTGCTACGATCGTTACCTCGTGCGCATTGAGGAGATGCGCCAGTCGGCACGGATCATCCTGCAGTGCGTCGACTGGTTGCGGGCCAATCCGGGGCACGTGATGCTGCGCAACTTCAAGGTCATCCCGCCCACGCGCGAGGAAATGAAGGACGACATGGAAGCCCTGATCCACCACTTCAAACTGTTCACCGAGGGCTACTGCGTGCCGGCGGGCGAGACCTATGCCGCGGTCGAGGCGCCCAAGGGCGAACTCGGCTGCTATCTCGTGTCCGATGGAGCCAACAAACCGTTCCGTGCCCATTTCCGCGCCCCGGGGTTCGCCCACCTGTCCGGAATGAACGAAATGGCCAGCGGCCACATGCTGGCGGACACCGTGGCGATCATCAGCACGCTGGACCTGGTATTCGGCGAGGTGGACCGATGAGTGCCTCGATTCCGAATAGCGCAAGCGGTGGTGTGGCCATGCTGAGCGAGAAAACCCGCAAGACCATCGACCACTGGGTCGCGAAATTTCCGCCAGACAAGAAACGGTCCGCCCTGATCCAGTCGCTGATCGCAGCCCAGGAACAGAACGGGGGCTGGATCACGCAGGAGTTGACGGAGGCTGTGGCGGAGTATCTCGAATTGCCGCCCGTTTGGGCACACGAAGTGGTCTCGTTCTATTCCATGTTTTTCACCGCGCCGGTCGGACGGCACAAGGTCAACATGTGCACCAACATCTCCTGCTGGCTCAACGGGGCGGAGGAACTGGTCGCACACGCGGAGGACCGCC
>JBFFUJ010000065.1:0-10677 GCA_041571375.1 Lysobacterales bacterium
CCTGGCCTCCTGTGCCACGGCGGCCCAGCGCTGCAGATCATGGGATTCAATGGTGGAGAGACTCATGGCTTTCCTCGAATTGGGTCCAGTACGTTGCTGCAAGATACCACTGATCCGGTCAGGGCTGGCTGCGGCCCACGACCAGAGCGTCGACCGCGATGCATCCGGCAGGGTGGAGGATCACGGGGTTGATGTCGATTTCGTCGATGGCGTCGTCCAGCGAGGCGGCCAGAACCGAGAGTCTTGCGGCAGCCTCGCAGAAGGCATCGATGTCGACCGCTGCACGGTCACGCAGCCCATCGAGCAGCGGGCGCAGACGGAGCGAATCGAGCATGCGCCGGGCGTGCTCCGCATCGAACGGTGGCAGCGCACAGGCGACATCGCGGATCGCCTCGACATTGACGCCGCCGAAACCGAGCATCACCAGCGGCCCGAACTGCTCGTCGTGGACCACGCCCAGCACCATCTCGGGTCCGGATTCGCTGACCATCGGCGCCACCACGGCCGCCGGCCCCAGGCGAGCCTTCAGTCCGGCGTAGGCCTGCTGCAGTTGCCCGGCCGAGGCGATCTCGAGGACCACGCCTCCGCAGTCCGTCTTGTGCAGGATGCCCGCCTCAGCGGTCTTCAGGGCCAGCGGAAAGCCCAGTTGCCTGGCCGCGGACGACAGTTCGGCCTGGCTGGCCACCCGAATGGCGGGATTCATCGGCAAACCGAAATCACTCAGCAGGCGGCCGGCCTCGTATTCCTCCAGCGTCTCGCCCGTGGTCAGCCTCAGGCGCCAGCGCTCGGTGATTGCCGCTGCCGGCGGCGCTGGCGCTGCCCGGTCGTGAATCCGGTGGTCCCGGTGGCTCAGCAGGCACCGCACCCCGACCAGGAAAGCCCGCAGCCCGTCGACGACCGGGAATCCCTCGCGGGTGACGGCGACGGCGGCGGGGTCGCTGCCGCTCCCCTGGTGGTTCGAGACCAGGAAGACCGGTTTTCCGGATGCGCCATGGCCGGCGCGCATGTATTCGAAATAGTGGGGATACAACGTCCCGTGCGGCGCACGGTCGTGAACCACCGCGCCGACGGCGGCTGCCGGGTCAGCCATCAGCGCGGCCAGGCAGTCCTGCATGATGCCGTCCGCCCCGGGGCCGCCAGCGCCCCAGGCGTCGAGCGGATTGACCGGCGGCAGCCCCGGGTCGAGCAGTTGCTGCAGGCGCTCGACGGTCGACGGCGCGATATCGGCCAGCGGGACGCCCACCTCATCGGCGAGATCGATCAGCAATTGGCGTTCGCCGCCCGAATCATGAATGCTGACCAATCCTCCTGCCGGCACCGGGTGCGGCTGGGCGAACATCATCAGTGCAGTCGCCAGTTCGTGCATGTCGCTGACCCGCTGCACGCCGTGGCGATCGAACAGGGCCTGGTAGGCGTCGTCTCTGCCGGCAATGGCGCCCGAGTGCGAAACGGCGAGTCGCGCCGCGAGTTCGGTGCGCCCGACCTTCAGCACGACCACAGGGACGCCTTTCCGCCGGGCTTTGGCAAAGGCCTCCGCCAGGCCATCGGGCCGCCGCGCCGTCTCCATGAACAGGCCGATGACACGGGTCTCGGGTTGGTCCAGGGCCCAGTCCATGTACTGGTCCATGGTCACGCTGAGTTCCTGGCCGGTGGAAACAGCCAGGTTGAAGTCGATCCGCTCCTCGCAGTCTATGATCCCGGACATCCCGGAACCCGAGTGACTGATCAGGGTGACGCAGCCTCCCCGGACATGGCTGCTGCGGGTGTCGAAACCGCAGACCCAGATGCCGTCGGCAAAGTTGTAGAACCCCATCCCGTTGGCCCCGCAGACGATCAGCCCGGATTCCTCGATGCGCCGTGCCACCCGATCGCGCAGCAGCGGGGGCCGATCCCCCTCGAGGATCAGCGTCGACATCATCGTGGCGGCGCGCGCGCCGTGCCCGATGGCGGCATCGAGGCCCGTCTCGATGTTGGCGTCCCCCAGCGTCAGCACCACGTGCTCCACGGTTTCCGGCAGCGCGGCCAACGCGGGGAAGCAGGGCACGCCGCAGACCGACTGGTAGCCGGGGTTGACTGTGTACAGTCTGCCCCCGTAGCGTCCCAGCAGCAGATTCTCTACGGTCCGGCGCCCGACCGAGCCGGGTTTTTCACTGGCGCCGACAACGGCTATGGAGGCAGGCCGGAGCAGGGGGTCGAGGCGGTGCGCGAGAGGATTCATCCGTCGGCGAGGGAAAGCGGTCGTTCCCTCCTCTCCCTGGGGGTGCGGTTACGGTGTCCGTTACCCGCGCCCGAGAAGCTGCCCGAAGGGATGGCCGGTTTGTTCGGCAAGTCGAACTCGCTGCCGGTAATCACCCGCACTGGTGTTCAGAAGTCTGCGGGCGGTGTCTGACGGCGCCGTGGCGGATCCCAGAAATTGTCCTTGACCACGCGGGCCGGGGCCATGAGCTTGCTCCACTTCAGCTCCCGCTGATAGTAGATCTCGACGATGAACTCCTCGCCGACGCGCCCGTGCGGCGCTTCCAGCGAGGCGAGCGCGATGCTGGCCTTGGCGGACGGCGACCACATCGCCGAGGTCACGGTGCCGACCACTTTCTGGTCTTTGCTGAGCACATAGGAGTGGTTCGCCGGCTTGTTGCCATCGATGTCCAGTTTGACAAAGTTGTAACGCGAACCATTATTCTTCTCCTCGAGCAGGGCCGCACGTCCGTTGAACAGGCCCTTGTCGAAGTGCACCAGCCAACCGAGACCCAGCTCGAACGGCGAGCGGGTATGGGTCGGTCGCACGGCTTGCTGCGCGGGCAGAAAATCCACGCCGGCCAGGATGAAACCCGCCTCGATACGCAGCAAATCGAGCGCCTGGCTGCCCATGGCGCGGATACCGTGCAGTTCACCGGCCTCGAACAGCCGGTCCCAGAGCCGCTCCGCGTGGTCCGGATCGATCCAGAGCTCGTAGCCGAGATCGCCGGTGTAGCCGGTCCGGGACACCATGAGCCGCTTCCCTTCGAAGTCGAAACCCGCCATGCCGAAGGGCGTCAGGTTCTCGATGCCGGCCAGTCCCATCTTTTTCAGGATGGCGCAGCTGGTGGGCCCCTGCACGGCGAGCGCCGCAATGTCGTGGGTCTCGTCGATCACGTCAACGTCGAAGCCCAGCGCATTGGTCAGAAACCAGTCGAGCTGGTGTTCCTGCGAGCAGATCCGGTAAACCCCCTGGTCGAGATGGAAGATGGTGCCGTCGTCGATGACCCGGCCCTGCTCGTTGCACCAGACGCTGTAGCCGACACGCCCCGGTTTGATCTTGCCGACGTCGCGCGTCATCAGCCGGTTGAGGTAGGGCAGGGCATCCGGTCCGCTGATCCGGTGTTTGATCATCGGCGTCAGGTCGAACACGCCGCAGGCGTTTCGCCCCGCGAAATACTCCATGGAGTCGCACCAGTAGGCCGGCACGGACAGGTAGTCCGACCAGCGGCTCCACTCGCGCAGCTGGTTGTGTTCCTTCTGCCGCGAGTGGAAGGGGCTGGGATAGACAGCGTTCCTGAAGTGATCGCGACGATGCAGTTCTACGGTTCTCATGGCGTTCTCCCGCTCCTCCTCACGCGGCCAGCAAGGCTTTCGCCGCATTGCGTCCCGCGCTGCCCATCACGCCGCCGCCCGGGTGGCAGCCGGCGCTGCAGAAGTAAAGCCCGTCGACGGGCGTTCGATATTGCGCCGACTTCGGTACCGGACGCAGCATCAGGAACTGGTCCAGCGACAGCTCTGCGTGGTGCCAGTGGCCGCCCGAGACATGGAACCTTGTTTCGAGGTCCTCCGGCGTCAACAGTTCGGACCCGACGACCCGGTCCCGAATGCCCGGTGCATAGCCGTCCAGCAGGTCCAGGACCACGTGCATGAATTCCGCGCGGCCCTGTTCCCAGCCCGACTTCAGATCGCGTGGCGCATACTGCACCACGGCCGAGAGTACGTGCTTGCCGGCCGGGGCAAGGCCCGGATCATGGACTGTCGGGAACGTGATTTCGGCCACCGGTTTCGGCGAGAACTCGCCGTACTTGCAGGGGTTGAAGGCCCGCTCCACGTAGTCGAGCGAAGGGGCGATCGCCAGCCGCGAGCCCAGCTGCTCAGGAGTCAGGCCACGGAAGTCGGGCAGTCCGTCCAGTGCGAGATGGAGCTTGGCGGCATAGCCCCGCGTCCGCACATGGCTGATCTTTTGCGCAAAACCGGCTTCCACCTGACGCATGCCGAGCAACTGCGTGATCGTCGCGCGCGGGTCGGCATTCGAGACGACGGTGGCGGCATCCAGAACCTCGCCGTCGGCCAGTTCGACCCCGCAGACCTGCAGGCCGTCCATCCTGATGCGCGCCACCTGTGTGCCGGTCCGGATCACCGCCCCGGCACTGCGGGCGGCTGCGGCCAGCGCCTCGGTGACCGCACCCATGCCGCCGCCCGGTACAGACAGGGTGCCGGCAGCGCCACCGTTGTTGCCGCTCATGCGATGCAGGGCGGTGAACACGCTGTTGTTCGAGCGCGGACCGGAGAACGTGCCCAGCACCGCGTCGAGGCTCAGGGCGCCTTTGAGCAGCTCATTTTCGAAGTTTTCCTGCAGCACGTCGTAAATGTTGATGCCGGCGATGCGCAGGAACTCGCGCATGTCGTCCCGACCCAGCATGCGGATCTTGAGCGCCAGTTTGCCCAGCGCCAGACGGTCGCTCCGTTCCTGCGTGATGCGCGGGGGGATCTGGTTGTGCAGTGCGCCGATCACGGCGGCGAATTTCGCCATGAAGCGGCGGTACTCGGTGTACGCGTTCCTGTCTTCCTGCGACAGCCCGGCGCCTTCGATGCGATCGCTGCCGATTCCGATGTGGTTGCCGTCCTCGCCCAGCGCGATGGTTTGCAGATCGTTCGCGGCGAATTTCAGACCGTTGGATTCCAGCGCCAGCTCTTTGGCGATGGATTCGTCCAGCAGGTACAAAAGGTGTGCCACCGAAGCCTTGAAGCCCGGTGCGAATTCACGGGTCGCCGCCAGGCCGCCAACCTGATCGGCTGCCTCGAGCACCGTGACCTTTCGCCCGGCCTTTGCCAGGTACGCCGCGCAGACCAGCCCGTTGTGGCCGCCGCCGATGACAATGATGGATTCGTTACCGCTCATGGCTGGATACCTCGCCGCTGCGGGTGAAAGAAGGGAAGGGCAGGTGATGCAGCTGGTGCAGTTTCGCAGCGCAGGCAGCGAAGCTGGAGCGGTTTTCGGGAGAGCCGAAAGAAGTGCCAGCGGAGCGCCGCCGCGCGTGGGCGAAGAAGCGCCTGCGGAATGCCGTAGCTCGTGAGACTCTTCCATGTTCGCGGAGCGAACTCCTCAATGCAGTCGAGCGCAGCCGGTTTTCGCCGCAGGCGAAAGAAGGGAAGAGCAGGCGATGTAGCCGGTACGGTTTCGCCGCGGGCGAAGAAGTGCCGGCGGAATGCCGTCGCTCGTGAGACTCTCTAATCATCGAGCCAGCCCTCCGGCACCACATTCGTCTTGCGCAGGTCGCCGAGTATCTCGCGCGCGGCATTCGCCCCGGGCGCGGCCATGACGCCGCCACCCGGGCTGGTGGACGAGCCGCACATGTACATGCCGCGAACCGGGCCGCGGTACTGAGCGTAGCCGGGCAGTGGCCGGTTGAACAGCAACTGGTCCATGGTCAGTTCGCCCTGGAAGATATTGCCCTCGGTCAAACCGACCTCGTCTTCCAGTTCGCGCGGGGTGCGGATTTCCATGTGCAGGATCAGGTCCTTGAAACCCGGCGCGTATTCGTCGATCTGGTTGACCACGGTCTGGCCGAAAGCCTGCACCTGCTCGTCGGTCCAGTCCTTGCCGTGCACCTTGGGCGGCACGTACTGCACGAATACCGACATGAAGTGCTTGCCGGGCGGCGTCATGGTCGGGTCGGTCAGCGACGGAATCAGCATGTCGATGTAGGGGTCCTGCGACCAGATACCGTTTTTCCAGTCGTCGTAGGCCCGCTCCAGCCGCTCGGTGGAATCGATCAGGTGCAGATCGCCCCGCAGCAGCTCCGGGTTGCCGCGCAGGGCGGTGAAATCCGGCAGGCCGTCCAGCGCGATGTTGAGCTTGCCGGAGGATCCGCGGATCTTGAAATTCCGCACCTTTCTCAGAAATCCGGGATCCAGGTCGTTCGGATCCATGCATTCCAGGAAGGTGCGTGGGAGCGTCATGTTGGACACCACGACGTCCGCGTGATATTCGTTGCCGTTCTTCAGGGCCACGCCTTTGGCGCGCCCGTTGCGGACGATGATCTGCTCGACGCCCGAGCCGCAAAGCGTCTCGCCGCCGTACTCCGCGAAGCAGTCGTGCATCGCCTGCGCGATCGCACCCATGCCGCCGCGCGCGAATCCCCAGGCGCCCATGCTGCCGTCCACGTCGCCCATGGCGTGGTGCAGCAGCACGTAGGCCGTGCCTGGCGACATGACGCCGAGCGCCGAGCCGATGATGCCGCTGCCCGAATGCGATGCGCGCACCAGCGGGTTCTCGAAGTACTCGTTGAGGAAGTCCGTGATGCTCATCGTGTAGAAGCGCATCGTGTCGTAGATCAGGTCCTCGCCCAGTTTCATGGCTTCCTTGCCCAGGTACATCAGTTCGAGCAGGTCGCGCGGCTTGAACGACGTCGGGTCGGGCGGGGTGCGCAACAGGAACTGCCGGATGAAGCGGCACTGGCGCATGATGTCGCGGTCGTAGCGTACGGTGGCGTCGGCATCCCGTTCGCTGTGGCGGGCGACCTCCCGTCGCGTGACGTCCGGGTCGACATAATTGCCGATGTGGTCGCCGTTCTGCGCAATGGTCACGCTGCCCCCGTAGGGCACGACCTGCAGGCCGTACTTGGCGAGGTCCAGGTCGCGGTAGATCTCCGGACGCAGCAGGCTGCAGACGTAGGAGCAGTTGGAGTACTTCCAGTCCCTGTACTTCGGCAGGCTCACGGTGGCGCCGCCGATGAATTCGTTCTGCTCCACCATCAGCACCTTGAGGCCCGCCTTGGCCAGGTAGGCCCCGTTGGTCAGGCCGTTGTGGCCCGCGCCGATGACGATCGCGTCATACTTCTTGGTCACGGTTCAGCTCCGCTTGTAGTCCCTCTGAGTGTCGTCGGTCAGGCTCTGGCGGTGTGTTTCGCCGGCCCGCCGTAATCCAGTTTGTCCATGGTCGTGTCCACGGCCCGTTCGAAGGCATCCAGAGTCCGCGCCAGGCTGTCGTCCTGCGCGTGCGCCTCGCATATGAACCAGGGCTCGCGTGAATCCGGTTCGCACAGCACGCCCAGTTCATGCAGCTCGGGGGCCATGGTGTCGTAGAACGTGTAGTCCGAGTCCAGCCAGTCGCGGTAATTGCTGGGCGCTGTATCGCTGAAGAACAGTCCGCCCATAGACGGGTGCCCGACGAAGGAATGCGGGATATCCCTCGCGCTGAGGATTCGGCCCATGCCGGCCTGCAGCTCGGCACCGTAGCGCGCTACCGTTTCCAGCGCGTCGGTTTCATCGAGGATTTCCAGGCACTTTTCAGCTGCGGCCAGCGCAACCGAATGGCAGGTGTACGTGCCGCCGTGGATCACACCGTCGCCGATCTGCCGCAT
The DNA here is from genome assembly GCA_041571375.1 of Lysobacterales bacterium. Lineage (GTDB taxonomy): Bacteria > Pseudomonadota > Gammaproteobacteria > Xanthomonadales > SZUA-36 > CALKKN01. The sequence goes on from JBFFUJ010000065.1 coordinate 7,605, forward strand.
GATGTCCTCGCGGCCCGCCACGACGGAGATCGGGTAACCGTTCGCGACCGCCTTGGCGAAGGTGCACAGATCGGCTTTGATGCCCATCAATTCCTGCACTCCGCCGCGGGCGACCCGGAAACCGGTTTTGACCTCGTCGACGATCATCACGACGTCGTACTTCCTGCACAGTTCCCTGGCGGCCTGCACGTATTCGCGGGTCGCCGTGATCGAGCAGCAGTTTCCCATCATCGGCTCGATCAGGAAAGCTCCGATGCTGTTGTGGTGCTTCCTGAGCAGGTCCTCCAGGACATTGGCATCGTTCAGTGGCGTGAAGTAGGCCAGCTTCCTCATCATGCGGGGGACGCCTTCGCTGTCCGCTTCGATCGGCGGGTCGCCCATGCTCGGGTCCCACTCCTCGATCTCCACGTACCAGAGCACGGCATCGAACACCCCGTGATAGCCGCCCTCCACGATGATGTGCGAATCCTTGCCGGTGTGGGCCTTGGCCAGACGGAGCGCGGCCATGACCGCCTCGGTGCCGGAATTGGAGAATCGGACCAGTTCCGCCGCGGGCACCATTTTCGAAAGCCGCTTCGCCACCTCGTATTCCCGTTCGGTGGACAGGGCGAACACGCCCCCGACCTCGATGCCCCGGCGCGCGGCCTCGTCGACCCGGGGGTCCGCGTATCCGAGTATGCCGGGCCCGTACCCCATCCGGTAGTCGACATATTCGTTGCCGTCGATGTCCCAGAGACGGCCTCCGCGCGCACGGTCGGCGTAAATGGTCCGGTCGGCGCCCCAGTAGCGGAAGTTCGAGGAAACGCCCAGCGGCAGCCTCTGCAGCGCCTTTCGATGGTGGGCATTGGATTTTTTCAGCGAGCGACTCATTGCGACTGGTTGTTGTTCGTTTGCGTCCGCCTAGATTGGCACAACTGCGGCGTGCTTGTCCACATAAATGAATGAATAATCATTCATTGCAAAGATAAATGCGCTCGCTTATATTGTCCAGTCACAAGAGCGTTTTTCGTTTTCACATGACATGTCCGGGAGGCTTGAACGCCGATGGCGAAGGCCGCGCTCAAATCAGCGCCCAGAAGGCGCACCGCTTCAAAGGAAGAGCGGCAGGAACAGTTGATCCGGGCCACGATCCGCTCGGTCGCCCAGAACGGGCTGTCCGACACCACCATGGCCACGGTAGCCAGCGAGGCCGGGCTCAGCCAGGGCATCATCAACCTGCATTTCCAGAGCAAGGAGCGTCTTCTCGTCGAGACGCTGCGCTACATCGCAGACGAGTACCGGCATGCGTGGACGAAGGTCCTGGCGGTGGCGGGCGGGCGGCCTGCGGAACAACTGGCGGCCCTGATGTCGGTGGATTTCCGCCTGCCGGTGTGCGACCGGAACAAGCTGGCAGTCTGGTTCGCATTCTGGGGCGAGAGCAAGTCACGCCCGACCTACCGCCAGATCTGTGCCGAGCGCGATCGGGCCTATCGCGAGGAGATGGTGCAGGTTTGCCGGGCACTGATCGATGAGGGCGGCTACAGGGGGCTGGATGCCGAGGCCGTCGCAGCGGGCTTGTCGGCCATGACATCGGGCCTGTGGCTGGACCTGCTGACCAGCCCCCGGACCACGAGCCGCAGCGAGGCGCGGCGGATCTGCCAGCAATTCCTGGCCGCGATCTTCGGACAGCATTTCAGGCCGTTCGGGCCGGAGGACGATACGCGGGAGTTGCGCGCGTCATGAAGCTGAAGATGGATGAGGTGACCCAGAAGTGGTCCGACCGGGCGCGGCGCTTCGCCGAGGAGGAGTTGATCCCCTGCGAGGTCGAGGCGGAGATGAATGGCGGTGTTCTGCCGAAAGACGTCGTCGCGCGGCACAAGAAGCTCGCTCTGGAACTGGGTTTCAGCGCCATGGACGTACCGCGCGAACACGGCGGACACGAGCTGCGGACCGTCGACCAGGTGGCGGTATGGGAGCAGTTGGGCCGGGTCACCAACGCGCTCTGCTGGTGCTTCTCGGAGCCGCAGCGCTGGATGTTCGACGCCTGCAGCCAGGATCAGTTGCAGCGTTACGTGCTGCCAATGATGCGGGGCGAGCGCAAGGAGTGCTACGCCATCACCGAGGCGGAATCAGGGTCCGACGTGGTCATCAACGCCACCGCGGCGGGTGCCGGTGAAGGCTACCGCATCAACGGCGAGAAATGGTTCGTGACCACGGCCAACCTGGCGGACTTCCTGTTCGTGCAGGCCAGGCTGGCCGACGGCGCACATGCCGGTGCCGAAGCCATGTTCCTGGTCGACAGGGATGCCCCGGGTATCGAGCAGATCCGCTCGCCGCTGTTCAGCCATACGTTCGGCCACCATCACCCGGAGTTGCGGTTCACGGATGTCGAGGTCCCGGCCGCGAACCGGATCGGGGACGAGGGCGACGGCATGGCGTACACGCACAGCTGGTTCCGACGCGAGAGGCTGATGATCGCCGCGCGCGACTGCGGCGCCGCGGCACGGCTGATCGAGGAAGCCACCGCCTGGGCGAAGCAGCGCGACGTCGGCGGTGAAAAGCTGATCGACAAGCAACTGGTGCAGGCCATGCTGGCGGACAGCGTGACCGACTGGTGGGCCGCCCGGCTGATCACCTTCGAGGCGGCCGCGGCCCACGATCGCGGAGAAGACCTGAAATCGCTGCACGCGCGCTGTTCACTGGCCAAGCTGTTCGCTTCGGAGGCGGCCTACCGCGTTGCCGACCGCGCGGTGCAGATCTTCGGCGGACGGGGTTACATGCGCGAGAACTGCGCGGAACGCTTCAGCCGCGAGATCCGCGTCGACCGGATCTGGGAAGGCGCCAGCGAGGTACAGCGGCTGATCATCGCGCGCGCCCTGGCCAAGCGCGGTCTCGAGGGGATGTGAGCGGGGCCGTGGCGACCATCTGGACAAGGAGAGTGCGCTGGCTGGGATGGCATCGCTCCGAAGCTTGCAAACGGGGTCGTGGAGGGCTTCTCGCCCTGCTGCTGCTCGCGCTGACAGCCTGCGGCGAGCGCCCGGGCGGGCAGGCAGGTCCTGAGGCTGCCGCCGTGGCGCCGGCCGAACTCGCGTTC
>JBFFUJ010000066.1:0-10625 GCA_041571375.1 Lysobacterales bacterium
AACGTGCTGGGCATCGGCGCCGGCCGCACAGACGGAGACATTTTCTTTGACCCCGTCCTGTTGATCGAGGATGCGACTTTCGAGCTTTACGGCCTCGGGGCGACCTACGTGCGCACTTTCGAGTGGTTCGGCAAGAGCAGCCGTATCGACGTGACGGTTCCGTATGCCAATGGACGCTGGGAGGGACTGCTCGATGGGGAATCTGCGAGTCGGCGCCGCAGCGGCCTGGCGGACCCGCGTATTCGCCTGTCGATGAACCTGTACGGTGCCCCGCCCCTGAGCGGCCTGGAGTTCCTTGGCTACCGCAACGAAAACCCCGTCAATACCACCGTCGGAGCCGCCCTCGTCGTGACCGTGCCGCTGGGCCAGTACAACAGCGATTGGTTGATCAACCTGGGCAGCAAGCGGTACGTCATCCGGCCGCAGCTGGGCGTGCTGCACCAGCGTCAGGCGTGGCAATTCGAAATGACCGGGTCGCTGTTCCTGTTCCAGGACAACGATGAGTTCTGGCTTGGCTCACGCCTGGAGCAGGACCCGCTCTGGTTCGTTCAGGGTCACATCATCCACGAATTCAAACCCGGCTGGTGGGCCAGCCTGAGCGCGGGTTACGCCTATGGCGGCGAGGTGTTCGTCAACGACGTACCGAAGAACAACGACACGAGGTCGAATTACTGGGCCCTGAGCCTGGGAATGCCGTTGAGCGCCCGGCAGTCGCTGAAGGTGACCTGGTTAGCCTCCGATACCCATGTCAGGGCCGGGACCAATCGAGATGCCCTGCTGCTGGCCTGGTCCGTGAACTGGATGAAGTGACCCGATTGGCGCGGCCCTGGCGATCAGGACAGGCACTTCGCTCTCACCGCTGAAAATGGGCTGGAGCGATGCGGCCCAAAGCCATAGAATGCAGCGATTCGCCATAGAGCTGGCAGACATTTTTGAAGCATGGCCTCAGATCGCACATTGACCCCAGACGAACTCCTTCGATTCCGCGAGCGCTTGGATGAAATCGATGACGGCATCATCGACCTGATTGCGGAGCGCCAGGACATCGTCACCACCATCGGCGAGCACAAGCTGAAAACCGGTGTGCCGTTGCGGCATTTCGAACGGGAGCGGGAGGTGATCGACCGCGGCATGCAGCGCGCCGAAGCGCTCGGCGTGTCCGGCCGGGTGGCCCGCGAAATCCTCGAAACCCTGATCCATCATTCGCTGGGCAAGCAGGAAACCCACCAACTGGTTCATTCGGAACACGGCCAGGGCAAACAGGCCCTGGTGATCGGCGGACTGGGGCGCATGGGCCAGTGGATGTCACGCTATCTCGACATGGTCGGGTTTCACGTCGACGTGGCCGATCCCGGCGACGCGGATTCGCCGTTCGACCGGGTGGAAGACTGGGAGTCCGTCATCGACCAATACGACCTGGTCGTGGTGGCGGTGCCGCTGCGGCCGTCCAATGCCATTCTGCATCGCCTGGCCGAGTTGAAGCCGCGGGGCCTGGTCTTCGACATCGGCTCGCTGAAGAGCCCCATGGAAACCGGCCTGCAGGCGCTGGTTCAGGCAGGCTGCCGGGCGTGCTCGGTGCACCCGATGTTCGGTCCCGACGAGATCGGGCTTTCGGGGCGGCACATCCTGTTCGTGGACGTGGGTGATGCCGAGGCCCTGGCCGAGGCCCGGGCCCTGTTTGCGCACACTGCGGCAGAGTGTGTCGACCTGAGCCTGCAGGAGCATGACGAGGTCATGGCCTGGGTGCTCGGGCTCTCGCACCTGGTAAACATCGCATTCGCCAGCGCGCTGGCCGAGAGCGGTGAGGCCGTGCCGCTGCTGCGGCAAATTTCCAGCAGCACGTTCAACGCGCAGTTGCAGGTGGCCGCGCAGGTGGTTTCCGAAAACCCGCACCTCTACTACGAGATCCAGCAGGGTAATGCCATGACCGGCGAGGTTGTCGAACACTTCAGGAAGGTGTTCGACGACCTGGCGCGTGCCGTCCGGGTCGGGGACGAGATTTCCTGGACCCGCGCGATGCAGAAGGCCAACGAGCGGATCAGCGCCAAGCGCCAGAACGGGGAATAGGTCAGGTCACCCGGTGGCCCGTCAGCCTTTCAGCTTGACCAGCAGATTGTATACCCGGGTGGCGAAGGCCCCATAGGGCGGCCTCAGGTATTTCATCGCGCTGAATCCGGCCTGGTAGAAGATGGGCCGCAGCTTGGAAAAGGTCACGAAGCCCTCGTAGCCGTGGTAGTGCCCCATGCCGCTGGGGCCGACTCCGCCAAATGGCAGATCGTGCTGGCCGACATGAAACAGGGCGTCGTTGACGGTGACGCCGCCGGACATGATCCGATCGATGTACAGGGACTGCAGCTCCCTGTTCCTGGTGAATGGATACAGTGCCAGCGGGCGGTCCTGCCCGTTGATGTACTTGATGACCTCCTCGGGTTGCCGATAGGTCAGCACCATCAGCAGCGGCCCGAAGGTCTCACGGTTGCGGATGGTCATGTTGGCGGTCGTATCCAGAACCAGGTGCATCGGAAGTTTGCGGGCATCCCGGTTGCCCTGCTGGCCGTCCGACAGGTTGATCACGGTGGCGCCCTTGCTGCGTGAGTCCTCCAGCGTCTCCTCGAGGCGTTGGTAGGACCGGTCGTCGATGACCGAGGTGTAATCCGGATGGTTGATGTCAGGGCAGTGACGTTTGACGTACGCACGCGCCAGTTCGACGAACTCGTCCTTCTGGGACTCGTGGACGAAAACGTAGTCGACGTTGGTGCAGATCTGACCCGCGTTGAACTGCTTGACGAACATGATGCGGTCCACGGCCGTGGCCAGTGGATACTCCGGATCGATGATGGCCGGGCACTTGCCGCCCAGTTCCAGCACCACCGGCGTCAGGTTCTTCGCGGCTGAAGCCATCACGGCACGCCCGGTCTGGCCGGAACCGGTGAACATGAGCAGGTCGAACGGAATCTGCGAGAATTCGATGCCGACGCCGCCGGTCTCCTCGAACCACATCAGCTTGTCTTCCGGGAAGTATCGCGGCGAGATTTCCCTGAGCAGGCGCGACAGGGCGATCGAGTTCTCCGACATCTTGACCATCGCACGGTTACCGGCCGCAAAGGCGAATGTCAGCGGCAGGAACGAGAGGTTCACCGGGAAATTCCACGGAACGATGATGCCGACAACGCCCAGCGGTTGCGGTATGACGCGGTTTTTCGCGCCGGGGTAGAGCGTGATGTCGACATGGCGCTTCTGCGGCTTCATCCATTTTTTGAGGTGCTTGATCGTATCGTTGATGCCGTCAGTGACGGCAATGACTTCGGCAAACAGGCTCTCGTGGCGCGAGCGGTTGCCGTAATCCTGGCTGATCGCCTCGATGATGGCCTCGCGGTTCTCGCTCAGCATGCGCTTCAGCGTCAGCAGGTCCTGTTTGCGCTGTGGCGCATCGGGAATGGGCGCCTCGAGGTAGGCTTCCTTCTGCTTGTTGAAGCCCGCCCGGAGCATCGCGGCGATCTCGGCTTGCGGGCCCTGCTGCGGTTCGGGATGCGTGCCGGCGGGTTCGGTAGGAAGGGCTTCAGCGATTTGGTCCATGGTGCAGCCTCGGGTGTTGTGGGACGGGAGAATGCCCGCGAATCCAATATTTTAACCGATTTGACCTGACGTGGGTCTGGCAACCGCGATTTGCCTGTTCATTGCCCGTTCTGGCCGTGTCAGCATAGAAACGACCCGAGGGCACCAGGCTTTTGAAGGCAATATGATGGATATCAAGCCAGGCAAACCGCTCCCGACCGACGCACTGTTCAGCGCGTGCGATCCGGCAGGACTGGGCTTCGCGTCCACCGCGGAACTCGAGGAACTCGGCGAGATTCCCGGTCAGGAGAGGGCGCTTGAAGCCATTCAATTCGCCACCGAAATCGATGTCGACGGCCACAACGTGTTCGTGCTGGGACCGGCCGGTTCCGGCCGTCATCTGTTTGCGCTGCGGTACCTGGAACAGAAGGCGGCTCAGTTGCCGGTGCCGCCGGACTGGTGCTACGTGTACAACTTCGAGGATCCGCGGCAGCCGAGGGCCCTGGCACTGCCGCCGGGTCGCAGCCGCGAGCTGCGCAAGGACGTCGAGCAGGTCATCGCCGACGCCCAGACCGCCATCCCGACGGCCTTCGAGAGCGAAGACTTCCAGGCCCAGCGGGAAAGCATCGCCGAGGAATTCAAGGAAGCCCAGGAAAAAGCCTTCAAGGAGGTGGAAGAGGAGGCGGGCGAAGGAGATATCGGCGTCATCCAGACACCCACCGGCATCGCCTTCATTCCCGTGCGCGAGGGCGAAGCCCTGGGCACCGAGGAGTTCAAGAAACTTCCCGAGGAAGAGCAGCGCAAGTTCCATGACGACATCGCCCGCCTGACCAAGCGCCTGCAGCAGGTGATGCGCACGACCCCGAAACGGGCGCGTGAAATGCGGCAGAAGATACGCCAGCTGGAGCGCGACGTCGCGAGCATGGCGGTGACCGGTCTGGTGGATGAACTGGTGCAGAAGTACCAGGACGTTCCTGAAGTCGTCGAGCACCTGCAGCACATGCAGGAGGACATCGTCGAGACTGTCGGTCTGTTCCTGCGGCCGGCCGAAGGACAGGAAGGCCCCGCACCCATACAGCAGATGATGGAATCCCGCGAATCGGCCGCCATGCGGCGCTATGCCATCAACGTGCTGGTGGAGCGCGGCGACGCCCAGGGCGCACCGGTGATATTCGCCGACAAACCCAGCTTCGTGGAATTGATCGGGCGCATCGAGCACGAATCGGAATTCGGTTCTCTGGTCACCAACTTCAACCTGATCCGGGCCGGTGCCCTGCACCGGGCCAACGGCGGCTATCTGGTAATCGACGCCGAGAAGCTTCTGACCTACCCGCTGGCCTGGGACGGTCTGAAGCGCGCGCTGAAAGCCCGCGAAATCCGGATTCGTTCACTGGCCGACGACATCGGCCTGATGAGCACGGTGACCCTGGAGCCGCGCCCCATTCCAGTCGATCTCAAGGTCGTACTGGTCGGGGAACGGATCTACTACTATCTCCTGGAGCAGTACGATCCGGAGTTTCCCGAGCTGTTCAAGGTTGCCGCGGACTTCGAGGATCAGCTGAACCGTGACGATCGCAATCAGCTGGGAATGGCGCGGTGGCTCGCCACCACCATTCGCCGCGAGGGGCTGCGTGAAATGAGCAGCGACGGGATGGCGCGCCTGCTGGAGGAATGCGCCCGCCACGCGGGCGACAGCGAGCGCCTGTCGACCGATATTCGGCGGGCCACCGACCTTGTCCGGGAGGCCCACTACTGGGCCGGGCGCGGCGGCACGGACCAGATCGGGTCCGAGGCGGTACAGCAGGCCATCGACAGCCGCATCCGACGGGGAAGCCGGCTACGCGATCGCATGCAGGACGAACTGCTGCGCGAGACCCTCGTGATCGAAACCTCGGGGGCGCGCGGCGGCCAGGTCAACGGGCTCGCCGTGCTGCAACTCGGCGACGCGGCTTTCGGCCGCCCGCAGCGGATTACGGCAACGGTCTCCCTGGGCTCCGGCGAAGTCGTCGACATCGAACGGGAGGTCAAGCTGGGCGGGCCGCTGCACTCCAAGGGCGTACTGATCCTGACCGCCTTCCTGAGCTCCCATTACGTCACGGACCGGCCGTTGTCCCTGTCCGCCAGCCTGGTATTCGAGCAGTCTTACGGCGGTGTCGATGGCGACAGCGCGTCGGCTGCCGAACTCTGCGCGCTGGCTTCGGCCATCGCCGAGGTGCCGTTGAAGCAGTCGCTGGCCATTACCGGCTCGGTCGACCAGCAGGGGCGCGTGCAAGCCATCGGCGGGGTCAACGAGAAGATCGAGGGCTTTTTCGACATCTGCCAGAAACGGGGCCTGAGCGGCGATCAGGGGGTGTTGATCCCGGTCGCCAACGTGAAACACCTGATGTTGCGGCGTGACGTCATCGAGGCGGTCGAAGCCGGGCGATTCCAGGTGTATCCCGTGGCACACGTCGACCAGGCGCTGACGCTGCTGACCGGAATCCCCGCCGGTGAGCGGGATGCGGGCGGCGAGTTTCCGGAGGGGAGCCTGAATCGACGCATTTGCGAACGCCTGGTCGCGTTTGCGGAGCAGCGGCGATCGTTCAGCAACCGTTCCGGCAAAAACGCTGCCGCGGACGCCGCTGAGGGCGAGGGCGCGGGCGAGGGCGAGGGCAATGGCGGCCAACCTGCCTGATAGGAAAGCGCGGCGTGTTGCCGTGATTCTGGGCGCCGGCGGTTTGAGCCGCAACCTGCTCGATCTGGTTCTGCCCTTGCTGGTCCGCGACCGGGGCATCGAGATGCAGGGCGTGTTTCTGGAGGAGGCGGAAATCCAGCACGCGGCGGAATTACCCTTCGTGCAGGAACTTTGCCGGGTGACCTTCAGCGTCCGGGAATTCACCAGTGATCAGTTCGAACGCACCCTGAACCTGCGCATGCGCTCGGCGCAACGCGCGCTGTCCGTGCTGGCCAAGCGGACCGGCGTCCTGCATTCGTTCCGCAATGTCCGCGGACCCGCCATCCGCCTGCTGCTGGAGACGGCCAGCGCCTCGGACATCACGGTCTTCGAACCGGCACGCTGGATCGGCCAGCCGGTGCCGCGGCGCCTGCATGGGCGCGCCGCACGCCATCGAATCGTCGTGGCCGTCAGCGACTTCGAAAGCGGCCGGCGGGCCATGCTGGCCGCCGGCCACCTGGCCGAAGGCGAAGCAGGGCGCATCACCATCCTGGCCACCGGCGCGGCCGGCGTGGACGTCAAGGGCCTGGGCCAGCTATGCGAGCAGGGCTTGTCCGGTCGCCCCGCCCGACTGCGCGTGGTACCCGCAAAGCGGGGCATCGAGGCGCTCGTCGACGCGGCACGCGCCGAGGCGCCCGCCTTGTTCGTCATCGCCGCAACGGACGAGCTGCTGACACCGGAGAACCTGCAGCTGCTGCGCGAGCGCTTGCGGTGCCCCATCTGCCTGGTAAGGAACTGGCGGCAGGAAGAACCGGAAAAGCCCCAGGAATAACGTCCGCAACCTGGCCGTATCGGGCGCCGGGCCGCATCCTCGACGGCGGGTCCCGCGCAACGTTTATCTCGGTCGGCCGGAGTGCTAAATTGCCCTTTCGCGAACTGGAGGGAATCTGGAATGATGACCCGTTTGGCCCCATCGGCACTGCTGTCCCTGGTGCTGCTGACAGCCTGTGGGGACCGGTCCGCGGCGCCGCGGCCCACCCTGACCGGGGCGCCGCACGTTCCGGACAGCGGCGACCTGCTGGTGCGCTGCGGCGCCCTGATCGATGGCCGGTCCGACGATCTGCGCCGGAACATCGACGTGCTGATCGAGGACGGCCGCTTTGCCCGGCTCGGACCTGAACTGCAGCCCCGACCCGGTGTGCCGGTGCTCGACCTCTCCGGGCACACCTGCCTGCCGGGACTGATCGAGATGCATGCCCACATGCTGGAGAGCTTCGAGGCGCTCACCGACCTGACGGTTTACTACGATGACTCGCTCGAGGACTTCCTGGACGCGGGGCGGGAATTCTCGAAGCTGGCCATCGGGGCCGGTTTCACGACCGCCCGCAACCTGGGGGCCTACTACGGCTGGGCGGACCGGGAACTGCGCGATCGGATCGACCGCGGCGAAATCATCGGGCCGCGCATGCAGGCTGCCGGCTTCTACCTGACCGTGCCCGGCGGCGGCGGCGACCTGCTGGAAGTGGGCGGGGACGAAGCGGTCATTCCCCCGCACTTGCGCCTCGGGGTGTCGCGCACAACCGCGGAATTCCGCCAGCATGCGCAGGAGGCCGTGGACGGTGGGGCCGACGTGATCAAGGTGATCGCCTCGGGCGCCGTGCTGGCCTACGGGGGCGTGCCGGGCGAGCCGGAGATGACGCCCGGGGAACTGGTGGCCGTGACCGAGGTCGCCCATGCCGCAGGCCTGCGGGTCGCGGCGCATGCCCACGGAGCCCGGTCCATTCGCGAGGCGATCCTGGCCGGCGCCGACACCATTGAACATGCGACCTATCTGGACGACGAAGGCATCCGCCTGGCCATCGAGCACGACGTCGCGCTCGTGATGGACATCGGCGCAGGGGACTGGATGATCGAGGCCGGACGGGAGCAGGGCTGGGTGGAAGAGTTTCAGCGCAAAGTGCTGGAGACGACCCAGGCGCAGCGCGAGAGTTTCCGGCGGGCCCACGAAGCCGGCGCGACCATTGTCTACGGCACCGATGTCGCCATCTATCCGCACGGCATGCAGGGCATGCAATTCCGCTACATGGTCGAATGGGGCATGACCCCGATGGAGGCGATCAAATCGGCCACGTCTGTCGCTGCGCGCTACATGGACTGGGCCGATCGCGTCGGTGCGGTCGAGCCGGGGCTTTTTGGCGACCTGATGGCGGTGCGGGGCAATCCGCTCGAGGACGTCTCCATCCTCGAGCGGGCCGATGCCGTCGTCAAGGGCGGCCTCGTGTTCAAGGCGCCGCCAGTTGCGGTCCGATAGCGTTGGGTGCCCCCTGACATCACCGCGTGGCGTAAAGCTTTCGCGTCGCTCGGTAATTGACCTGTATCGGGCGATTTACCTATGCTGTCCAGCACACAGCCGGAGTCCGCAGAAATGAATGTCCCCATCGTACTGACAGTCGTCACTGACGACCATCCGGGTATCGTCGAGGAGCTGTCCGACGCGCTGGCCACGCACGGCGGTAACTGGACCGAGAGCAGCATGATGACACTGGCGGGCAAGTTCGCCGGAATCCTGCTGGCCGAAGTTCCCGAGTCCAGGGTTGACTCCTTTTTCCAGGTGCTGGACTCGATGGAAGCCGGCGGGATGCAGATCGTCGCGCAGCGTTCCGGGCCCGCGCCGAAGACGGACGGGTCCAGCGAGTATTCCATCGAGCTGATCGGCCAGGATCATCCAGGTATCGTGCACGACGTCACCGAGGTGCTGGCCCGCCTGGGCATCAACGTCCTCGAGCTCGAAACCTCTGTGCGGAGCGCCTCCATGTCCGGCGAATCGCTATTCATCGCTCATGCGCGCATCCTGATACCACCCGGCGTTGCCCTGGGCCGCCTGCGCGCGGAGATGGAGCAGTTGGCCAACGAGTTGATGGTCGATATCGACCTGAACGAATGACGTGAGACCGACGCTCAACATCCTGAGCGAGGATCTGATCGAACGGATCCTCGCCGAAAGCCAGCGCATCCTGGCCGAGACCGGGATGGAAATCCGGGGCGCGGCCCTGCGCCAGCGCCTGCTCGACCACGGCCTGAAAACCGACCCCAGCGGACAGCGCATCCTGTTCCCGCAAGACACGGTTCGGCGGGCTATCGAGACGGCGCCGGGGTCTTTTACGCTGTTCGATCGCGATGGCCAGCCCCACGCTGAACTGGGGGGCTGGAACGTGAACTTCGTTCCCGGATCCAGCGGTCTGAAGATCCTGGATCACCGCAGCGGCGAAACGCGACTGGCCACTTCGGCCGATTTCGTGGAGTACGTGCGACTGGCCGACGGCCTCGAACACCTCGGCTACCTCGCGACCGCCTTCTCGACCCGGGACATCGAACCCCAGGTTTCTGACGCCTGGCGCCTGTACATGACACTGGTCAATTCCAGGCGCCCGGTTGCCTCCGGGGCGTTCAGCGAGCACGGCATACCGCGGCTGGTGAGCCTGCTGCAGATGTTCCGCCGTGACGCGTCCGAACTGGCGGCCAAGCCGATGTCGGTGTTTACCATCACGGCCACCGGCAATTTCCGCTTTGGCGAGGATTCCTGCCAGAACCTTCTGGATTGCGTTGAGGCCGGGATTCCCGTGGAAATCGTGCCGGTCACGCTGATGGGCCTGATTGCGCCGGTGACGCTGGTCGGGGCTCTGGTGTTTCATTGTGTCGATGTGCTGACCGGCCTGACGATGGCTCAGGTTCTGCGGCCGGGCCATCCCGTGCTGTTCGGCGGTGCGCCCGCCACTTTCCACATGAAGGCGGCCAGTTCGCCCATGGCTGCGATCGAGGCGCAGCATCTGGATGTCGCCTACGTCGCCATTGCCAAGCACCTGGGCCTGCCATCCCAGGCGTACATGGCGCTGAGCGACGGCAAGGAACTCGATGCCCAGGCCGGCGGGGAGTCATTCGGCAGCGCACTGCTGGCGGCCCTGGCGGGTGTGAATTCGGTCGCCGGGCCCGGGATGCTCGATTTCGTGCTGACCTTCAGCTTGCCGAAACTGGTGTTCGACAACGAGGTTTGCGGCCAGGCCCTGCATTTCTGCCGCGAAATCCGGCCGCTGGACGATCTGCCCAGCCAGCAGCTGGTCGACCACCTGATGAACGAGGGCCACCTGATCACGGCGCCGCAGACCCTCGAGCACTGGCCCCGCGAACTCTACCTGACGGACCCCGTCATCGACCGCAGCACCCGCGATACGTTCGAGGAAACGGGAGCCCCCGGCCTGGTCGAACGGGCCTGCGAGCAGGTCGAGCGCCGCCTGGCTGCCTACCAACCGGTCGACACCGACCCGGCCATCGATGCGGCCATGCGGGAATTGATACTCAGCGGCCTGGAGTCCCAGGACCGGCTGCCGGAGCTGCCGCCACCGCCCGAGGGAACGGCTCC
>JBFFUJ010000067.1:0-10535 GCA_041571375.1 Lysobacterales bacterium
CAAGGAAGGCGTTCAGGGTCAGATCGCGATCCCTGGCCGTGGTCTAGATGAATCCGTCGAAGGTAGCGATCCCATCGGTTGACCCGTCACCTCTGCTGGCCTGCAAGCGCTCATAGGCCTCGAGGAAATCCTCCTGGAAGTCCTGCATGACCTGTCGCACAGACGTTTCGTGGTTCATCAGCCCGACGCCCTGGCCGACCCAGTAGGTCGCCAGCCGGCGGGCGCCCTCGTGTCCCCCCTGTGACAGTTTATCGATTTTGCGCAAGGCGGGTTCGCTGACCATGGACTGCAGCGGCATGGGCAGCGGCTCCGGCCCTTCGCGCTCCCAGGCCTCGGTCCAGGGCGACCGCAGCTGCCGCGAAGGCTTGCCGGTGCGGCTGCGCGACCTCACGGTGTCCCGCGAACCGGCCTCGAGCAGCTTTTCCCGCACCGCGGGGCTGGTTTCCGCCTCCGCCGTGGTCAGCCAGACCGATCCGGTCCAGGCTCCGGCGGCCCCCATCGCCATGCAGGCGGCCATCTGGCGCCCGGTGACGATGCCGCCCGCGGCCAGCACGGGCACGTCCCCCAGGGGCCGGATCGCCTCGATCACTTCCGGAACCAGCACCAGCGTCGACACTTCCCCGCAGTGCCCGCCGGCTTCGCCACCCGCGGCGATGATGATGTCCACACCGGCCCGCACCTGGCGCACCGCGTGTTCTTTGGCTCCGACCAGGGCCGCGACCGGCACGCCGTGCCGCCGCCCCATGTCCAGCATGACCGGTGGCGGCACCCCGAGCGCGTTGGCGATCAGGCGAATCGGGTGCGAGAAGGCGACTTCCAGCAGTTCCTCCGCCCCCCCTTCCTGCAGATTGAGCGCGAAGCGGATGGTCTCGCGACGGTCGTCTTCCAGACCTTCGCCGTTCATGCCGGCTTCCCGCAGCACCGCTTCGGCGAAACCCTTGTGGCTGTCGGGTATCGACGCCAACAGCCGGTCGGCATCGTGCGTCTCGCCCTTGCCCTGCATCTTGTCGGGTACGATGAGATCGATGCCGTACGGCCGGCCGTCGACCTGAGCGTCGATCCAGCGCAGGTCGGCTTCCAGTTGCTCCGGGGTCAGCGTCACCGCTCCGAACACGCCCATGCCGCCGGCCCGGGAGACCGCTGCGGCCACGTCACGGCAGTGACTGAAGGCGAACAGCGGAAAATCGATGCCCAGTTTTTCACACAGCGGGGATTTCATGCTTTCTCACTCCCGGTACCTGAGTCCGTGCCGCCCGTCGTCTCGACGGGCTCGATTTCGAGGATCACCTCGCCGGCGGCGACCTGTCCGCCGGCTGCCCGGCTGATTGAGTGGATGATGCCGTCGATGCCGGCCTGCACCTCGTGCTGCATTTTCATCGCCTCGACGACCAGCAGCCGCTGGCCGCGCATCACCCGGTCTCCTTCGCTCACGTGAATCGCCCGCAGCAGCCCGTGCATGGGCGCCCTGACGCAGGCGTCACCGCCGGAGTCGCCTTTGTCGCCCGACCCGGCCAGCAGATCCACCAGCCGCTCCATGCGATCGTCGAAGGCCAGCCAGGTCTCGGCCCGCGAGGCCGTGCGGTAGACCACCCGGTGGCCGGCCCCGTCGAGGACGATCTCGGCCTTGCTGCCGTCGTCCTGAAGGACCTCGACCGTGCTGTGCCCCTGCTCGCCGCTGACCCGGAAGGAGGTGCCGGTCATCGTGACGCTCAGGTCATGCACCGCGCCCGCGACGGACATCCGGCAATGCGAGGTCAACGCGCCGGAACTGCTCCAGCCCAGCAGGCCCGGGGAAACGCACACCGCCGCCGCATGGGAACGTCCGTTCTCGGCCCGGCAGGCCAGAACGGCAGCCGCGGCCGCTCGCTGAAACGCCGACAGGGCCGGTCGCGACACCAGTTCGCCGGCCTGCTCGGAGACAAAGGCCGTTGTCGCTTCACCGGCAACAAAGGCCTCGTGCCGCAGGATGCTGATGAGGTAATCGCGATTGGTCGGCGGTCCGAACAGTGCGGTTTCCCCGAGCGCCCTGACCAGTCTCCGCCGCGCGGCCTCGCGGTCCGGGCCCCAGGCCACGATCTTGGCCACCATCGCGTCGTAGAAGGGGGTGACTTCCTGGCCGGTGACGATGCCGTCATCGACCCGTATCCCCTCGCCGCCGGGCGGCCGCCAGAGCTCAATGCGCCCGGTACCCGGCATGAAGTCATTCTCCGGATCCTCGGCGTAAAGGCGGGCCTCGATGGCGTGCCCCGCCAGGGCCAGGTCCTGCTGGGCCAGCGGCAGCGGTTCACCCTGCGCCACGGCGATTTGCAGGGCCACCAGATCGAGACCCGTCACCCATTCGGTCACGGGGTGCTCCACCTGCAGGCGCGTGTTCATCTCGAGGAAATAGAAGCGCCCACCCTCGTCGAGCAGGAATTCCACCGTGCCGGCGCCCTCGTAGCCGATGCTGCGGGCGGCCTCGACCGCCGCCGAGCCCATCCGCTCGCGCAGATCGGCGCCGATCGCCGGACACGGCGCCTCTTCCACCACCTTCTGATGCCGGCGTTGCACCGAGCAATCGCGCTCACCGAGGTGAATGACCTGTCCGCGCCGGTCGGCGAACACCTGGAACTCGACATGCCGCGGCCTGGCCAGCGCTTTTTCCAGAATGAGTTCGTCCGAGCCAAACGCGTTCAGCGACTCCGCCCGGGCGAGGCGCAGGGCATCGCTCAGCTGCGATTCGTCCCTCACCAGCCGCATCCCGCGGCCGCCGCCGCCTGCCGCCGCCTTGATCATGATCGGCAAGCCGACCTCCAGCGCGGCCGCGGACAGCGCGGCGTCATCCTGCTCCGTGCCCTGATAGCCGGGGACGCACGGCACATTGGCTTCGAGCATACGGCGCCTGGCGGCTGCCTTGTTGCCCATCAGTTCGATCGCCTCAGCCGGCGGCCCGATAAAGACCCGGCCGGCAGCGGCGCAGGCGCGGGCGAAGCCGGCGTTCTCGGACAGGAAGCCGTAACCGGGATGGATGGCTTCGGCCCCGCTGCGTTCCGCGGCATCGAGTATCCGGCGGGCGTCCAGATAGGATTCCGTAGCGGGCGGTGGACCGATCAGGACGGCTTCATCGGCCAAGCCGACGTGCGGGGCCTCACGGTCTGCTTCGGAGTACACGGCAATGGTCCGGTAACCCAGATCGCGAGCCGTGCGCAGAACGCGGCACGCGATCTCACCCCGATTGGCCACCAGGATACTGGTGAAGCGCCGCCCGCCGCCCGTGTCTGCGCCGTCACCGCTCATCAGTGGGAGAACCTCATGCGCTCCAACCGGGCGGACGCTTCGCGACGAAAGCTGCCACGCCCTCTCGCCCTTCGTCGCTCAGCATGCAGGCGGCAAAGCGTTCGGCCGCCAGCTGCATCAGGGACTCACGGTCCAGTCGGCCAGCCGCCAGCAGGATTTCCTTGGTCGCTGCATTCGCGCCGGGCGCGCATCGCCGCACCTGGTCGCGGATCGTTTGTTCGGCCGCGGTAAGCGCCTCGGCGGTGTCGACGACCTGATCGGCCAGCCCCAGCTCGCGGGCGGCCCGTCCATCGAAGCGGGCGCCGGTCAGCATGAGCCGCCGCGCCGCCGGCAGGCCGATACGCTGGGCCACGAACGGAGCGATCTGCGCGGGAGGGATGCCCAGCGCGGTTTCAGTGAGCGCGAATTGTGCTGATTCCGTAACCACCACCACGTCAGCCGCGCACAACATGCCCAGCCCGCCCGCAATGGCCGCGCCCTCCACCAGCATCACGACGACCTGGGGCATTTCGTTGAGCATTCCGAACAGCTCGCCGCCCCGCCGGTTGGCCGCAGCGACCGCGCGCGCATCCGTCAGCTCCCCCTGAAAGACCGCCTTGAATTCCTTGATGTCGCCGCCGGCACAGAACACCCCGCCGCGTCCGCGCACGGTGATGCCGCGTATGCCGCGATCCTCGCGCACCGCCCGCAGAGCCGCGAGCAACCCTTCGATCATCCCGGTACTCAGGGCATTGCGTGACTGTGGTCGATTCAGCCAGATCGTCAGCCAGCCGTCACGCGTTTCCAGCTCGATCTGTTGGGTTTCGGGCCGATCGCTCATGCTCGCGTCGCTCCTCAGATTCTGGCCACGCCGAAACTGTTCGGCTGCAGCCTGCGGTGGCGGGATTCCAGGATGGTCTCGAGTGCGAAGCCCAGGACACGCCGTGTGTCGCGCGGATCGATGACCCCCTGGTCCAGCACCCGTCCGGAGGTGTAGAAGGCATCCGACTGCCGGTCGAAGTGGGTGGCGATGGCCTGCCGCTGGGCGGCGAGCTGCCCCTCGTCCACTTCCCGGCCCCGCCGTTTGGCGGCATTGCGGGCCACCAGCTCCATGGTGCCGGCGGCCTGCTCACCGCCCATCACGCCGGTGACCGCATTGGGCCATGCGAAGAGGAAGTCCGGTTCATACGCCAGCCCGGCCATGCCGTAATTGCCGGCACCGAAGCTGGCGCCAATGTACAGCGTGATCTTGGGCACCCTCACGTTGGACACGGCCTGGATCATTTTCGAGCCGTGCTTGATCATCCCGGCCTGCTCGTACTCCGTGCCCACCATGTAACCGGTCGTGTTGTTCAGGAAAATGATCGGCTGGTCGGCCTGGTCGCAGAGCTGGAAGAACTGGGTCGCTTTGGCCGCCCCATTGGGGTCGATCGGGCCGTTATTACCGATCAGCCCGCAGGACTGGCCGAAAATCCGGCCCTGCAGGCAGACGGTGCCGGGGCCGAATCCGGGTTTGAAGTCGACGAAGTCCGAGCCATCCACGATGCGCGCCACCACTTCGCGCACATCGTAGGGCTTGCGGTAGTCGACCGGGACGACTCCGGCGATCTCGTCCGGGTCCAGCAGCGGCTCTTCGAAGACCGGAGCGGCCGGGACGGCGCAACGGCGGTTCCAGTCCAGCCGCCGCATCAGGTCGCGCGCCATGGCGATGCCTTCCGCGTCGTCCTCCGCCAGGTATTCGACCAGGCCGGAAACCGTCGCATGCATCTGCGCACCGCCCAGCTCCTGCTCGTCGGCCACCTCGCCGGTCGCCGCATAGACGAGGGCCGCGCCGGCCAGCGCGGCCATGCCGTTCTTCTTGACGCCGATGACGTAGTCGCTCATGCCCGGCTGATAGGCGCCGCCCGCCGTCGAAGGCCCGTGGAGCACGGTAATCGTCGGAATGCCCGCAGCGCTCAACCGCGCGAGACCGTAAAACATGCCGCCGCCCGCTGCCCACAGCTCCACCTCGTACTCCATCAGATTGGCGCCCGCGCTCTCCACAAGATGGATGAACGGCAGCTTCTGAGACATGGCCACCCGCAGGGCACCCAGCGCCTTGTCCAGCGATTTTTTCTTGATCGCCCCCGCACTGATGCCGCTGTCGTCCACCATGACCATGCAGCGCACGCCGCTGACGAATCCGATGCCGACCAGCAGGCTGGCGCCCGGGATGCTTTTCTTGCGGTCCGGCTCGTCGACCAGGTAATTGGCCAGGTTGTACAGCTCGAGCAACGGCATGCCGGGATCCAGCAGACGCGCCAGCCGTTCCCGCGGCGTCAGCTGTCCGCGCTGCTCGAACACCGCGCGACGCTTCTCCGAGAGGCCGACGGCCCGCGCTTCGATTGCCCGCAATTGCCCGACCAGTCCGAGCATGTCTTCCCGGTTGGAGCGGAAGTCCTCTGAGCCGGGGTCGATGCGTGATTCAAATGCAGCCATCAGCTCTCCTCCAGCAAAGCAGGCGGCACCGGGATCGGGTAGTCCAGCAGGATCTGCGCGTAAGTCTTGCCCTGCGGATCGTTACGCAGACTGGCGATGCCGCCGCCACCCAGCACGCCGTGCAACAGGAAATTGACGGCGGGCAGGCCCGGCAGCAGAAAGCGCTCCACCGGTGGGTCGGCCTGCCCGTCGAGAAAATGTGCGAAGACCCCTGCGACCGCCTCCTCCGTCAGGGCCCGCCAGATCCACGGCAGGAACCCGGGCCGCCGGGCGATGACGCCGATATTGGCCTTGTCGCCCTTGTCACCGCTGCGCCCCAACGCCACGCGGATCAGAGGCACCTCGACCAGGTCGGTGTCGGCCTCCGGGACCGGCGGCTCGGCCGGGCTCGTGGGCTGCGACGGCGCGGCTGCTGCAGCGGAGGCCGCCGGCTGATGGCGCCAGCTTCGTCCATCCAGCTCGATCGAGACGTCCAGCTCGCTCACCGGCAGCGTGAAGGAGTAGAGACGCACCACCGGCGAGGGCCTGGGCCGGCCGCCGGCGAAGCCGGTCAGTCCGGGCGGGCCGCCCAACGCAAGCCCGGTGATTTCCTGCAGCAGGACGAGCAGAGCCTTGCTGTCCTGATGGCGGGCGGCGATCTTCAGCGCGACCTCGCGAGCGCCACCGAGAGCGCGGCGGGCACCGTAGTGGCTCTCGTCGCCAATCAGCTCGATG
Organism: Lysobacterales bacterium; assembly: GCA_041571375.1. Taxonomy (GTDB): domain Bacteria; phylum Pseudomonadota; class Gammaproteobacteria; order Xanthomonadales; family SZUA-36; genus CALKKN01. The sequence continues at coordinate 6,448 of JBFFUJ010000067.1, forward strand.
CAGGTCTCGGCAAAGTCCGGCAAACCCGCGGCCTGCAAGCGCGATCGTGCGCGCCGCAGCACCGCCTCGGCGTAACAGCGGGCTTTGCGGTCCGCGTCGAAGCCGGCGAAAAACAGGACCTGTCCCGCGCGGAAGCCGTCCGCCCAGGTGGCGCTGACCTTGCACGCCGAGGGCGGCGGATGGCCGCGGGCGCCGCGGACGCGCACGCGATCGGGACCGGTCTGCTCGAGCGTGACCTGGGTGAAATCGCAGGTCACATCGGGCAGGACGTAAGCCTGTGGGTCGCCGATCTCGTAAACCATCTGCTCGGCGACGGTGTGGCGCGTCACCAGGCCCCCGGTTTCCCCCGGTTTGGTGCACACAAAACTGCCGTCCGCCTCGATTTCGGCGATGGGGTAGCCGATTCCCGCATAGTCGCCGGCCGCCAGCTCCCAGTCGGTGAAATTGCCCCCGGTGGCCTGTGGCCCGCATTCGAGGATGTGGCCGGCCAGGCTGCCGCCGGCCAACCGGTCCAGATCGTCCGCGGACCACCCGAACTCGCGGATGCAGGCTCCCAGCGTCACCGCGCTGTCGACGACCCGCCCGGTGATGACGATATCGGCACCGGCCGCCAAGGCCTCGGCGATGGGAAAGGCGCCGAGGTAGGCATTGACGCTGGCGACCTGTTCGACCGGGGGAAACGGCGCGCCCGAGAACATTTCACTGAGGCCGCGATCCGCGAGACGCTGGGCGTCCCCCAGCAGGTCGTCGCCGCTGACCACCGCCACGCGCAGATCCAGGCCCGACGATTCGATCAGGGCCTTCAGGTCAGCCGCGCAGGCCTGCGGGTTCACACCGCCCGCATTGGAGACGATTTTCACGCCCTGGCGCGCGATCTCCTTCAGGTTGGGGCCGACGGCGGCGCTCACGAAATCGACGGCATAACCGCGCTCGGGATCAGCCGCCCGGGCGCGCGCCATGATCGACATCGTAATTTCGGCCAGATAATCGTAGACGATGTAGTCGAGTCCTCCGCCCGCGAGCAGCTGTGCCGTCGCCAGCTGCGATTCGCCCCAGAAGCCGCTGGCACCGCCGATCCTGATGATTTGCTTGCGCTGTTCTTCTGACATCGCCTGGACGATCCACCTATCTTGACATATGAAAGCAAATCAGTATAAATGAGTCAAGTTCAGTTATTGCATCGGACGTCAATCGCCTATGCGCAGCCCGTTTGATACCGAGGAACGGCAGGCTTTCCGGTCGACGCTGCGCGAATTCGTCGAACGCGAAATCCGGCCTCACGCCGACGCCTGGGACGAAGCCGGCGAGGTGCCCTGGGCCCTGCACCGCAAGGCCGGGCAACTCGGCCTGTTCGGCTTCGGCATCGAGGAGCGCTACGGGGGGCTTGGTTTCGACGATCCCTTCATGCGCGCGATCTACGCGGAGGAGATCAGCCAGTGCGGGGCGACCGGCATACCTGCCGACCTGGGCGCGCGTGCCATCTCGGTCGGGCCGATTCACTCGCTTGGATCCGAGGAAATCAAGCAGCGCGTTCTGCCGCCGGTGGTGCGTGGGGACAGGGGTTGCAGCCTGGCCGTCACCGAACCGTCTGGAGGCTCCGACGTCGCCAATCTCAGTACGCGCGCCGTCCGTGATGGGGACCACTATGTGCTCAAGGGCAGCAAGACCTTCATCACCGGCGGCATGCGTTCGGCGCACTTCGTCGTGGCGGCGCGGACCGGGGGCCCCGGGCTGCACGGCATCTCGCTGTTCCTGGTCGACGCCGACGCCCCCGGTTTCAGCCGTGAGCCGCTGCGCCGCAAGATGGGCTGGTGGTGTTCCGATACGGCCTCGCTGTTCTTCGACGGATGCCGCATACCGGCGGGCCATCTCCTCGGCGAAGAAAACCGGGGCTTCCTGGCCGTCATGGGCAATTTCAACTACGAGCGCTTTTTCATGGCCGCGCAGTGCCTCGGCATGATGAAAGCCTGCCTCGAGGATTCCGTCGCCTGGGCCCGGGAACGGAAAACCTTCGGCAAGCCGCTGATCGAGCACCAGGTCATTCGGCACAAGATCGCGGACATGTCCGCGCGCATCGACGCCACGCAGGCCCTGATTCAACACATCGCCTGGCTGATCGAGAATGGCCCCATGCCGGTGGCCGAAATCTGCAAGGCCAAGTTTTTCGCCAGCAAGGGGCTCGAGTTCTGTGCCAGCGAGGCCATGCAGATCCTGGGCGGCGCCGGTTATCTTCGTGGCGACCGCATCGAGCGCATCTACCGGGAGGTCAAGGTGATGGCGATCGGCGGCGGATCCGAGGAGATCCTGCGCGACCTCGCAGCACGGCAGATGGGACTCTGAAAGGCAGTTCTCAGCGACAATGTTTTATGGCTAATTCGAACAACAAGACCCGCCGGGAACGCCTCGAGGAGCGTGAGGGCGCCATCCTCGCCGCCGCTCATGACGAGTTCGTCCGGCACGGTTTCGAAGGCGCCAAGATCGCCGCCATCGCAAAGCGTGCGGGCGTAGCCGAAGGAACGCTTTACCTTTACTTCAGGAACAAACAGGCGCTGCTCGCCGCCGTGGTCGGCGCATTCTACGCACGCCTGACCAGAGGCGCCGCTGATGGGGTGGCCGGGCTGACGAGCACGGACGGGCGTCTGGCTTTCCTGGCCCGGCACCACCTGAAGAGTTGCCTGGATGAATGGGCCCTGCTGGCCCTGGCCATGCCGATGCTGTTCACCGGAAAGGATTACCGCGGTTCCGAGTATTTCGGCTTCAATCGCGCGTACGTTGCCGTTTTCGACAGTGTGGTGCGGGAGGGCATCGCCCGCGGCGACCTCCGGAACGACCTGCCCCTGCACATGCTTCGCGATGGTTTCTACGGCAGCCTGGAACACTCGGTGCGCACGGCCATGGTCCGTGAGTCCTCTGCTGCGCAACCACCGGAGGCCGAATCCCTCGCCGACCAGGCGATGTCCATGATCCGCCCCGCGTTCGGGCTGCGCAGGCAGGCGCCCGAAGCGGCGGGGGAAAGCATGGCCGACCTGGCTCAGCGGTTCGAGCGCGTGGCCTCCCGATTGGAGCAGGTCGCCGGCAGGCGTTGACCCGGGAAGGGCTGACATGACTGGCGGGCTGATGCGGGTCACGGCAGATCGCGCATTATTCTGCGTAAATGGTGGTCGGTCGGCCGGAATCCCTTGATGATGGAATCCGGTCCTGTCACAGAACTGTCACATTGCAACAGTACTTTGGACCGGTTGAGGTTCGCAGACTGGGAGAATCCACATGCTCAAACGATACAGCGCGCAGTTTCTCGTAACGATCTCGGCGGTGTTCCTGCTGACCGCCTGCGGGGGAGGCGAGCGGCGCCAGGTGATCCAGAACAAGGGCTCCGACACCCTGGTCAACGTGGCCCAGGCCTGGGCCGAAGCGTATCAGGAGGTCGATCCGAATGTCGTCGTGGCCGTCAGCGGCGGCGGATCAGGCACCGGCATCGCGGCTCTGATCAACGGCACCGTCGACATTGCCAACGCCAGCCGGGCCATCAAAGACAGGGAAGCGGAGTTGGCGCGGAAGAACGGCCAGGATCCTGTGCAGCACATCGTCGGGTACGATGCGCTGGCCATCTTTCTGCACTCTGACAACCCGATCGACGACGTCAGTATCGAGCAGCTGAAGCAGATTTACGTCGATGGAGCGACTGTGACGAAATGGACCGACCTCGGCGTCGAAGTCCCCGGCTGCCAGGGCCAGGAGATCGTGGTCGTCAGCCGGCAAAACAATTCCGGCACCTACGCCTACTTCCGGGAAGCCGTTCTCGGCGAGGAGGATTTCCGCCTCGGCACCCGTGACATGCACGGCTCAAAGGACGTCGTGGACCTGGTAGAGAAAACGCCCTGCGCCATCGGCTACAGCGGACTGGCTTACGCCACGGATCACGTGAAACTGCCCTGTGTCTCCACCGAAGCCGGGGCGGACTGTGTCGCTCCCACGGTCGAGACGGCCGTAGACGGCAGCTACCCGATCGCCCGGCCCCTCTTCATGTATACCAACGGCGAGCCGACAGGGCATATCGGCGCCTACATGAACTGGATCAAGAGCGACGA
>JBFFUJ010000068.1:0-10527 GCA_041571375.1 Lysobacterales bacterium
CATCACCCAGGTCAGCCGCGCAGGCGCCCAGCGGATCGTGCACCACGCTGCTGCCTGGATACTGGATGCCGTTACCGTCCTGCCCGACCCGATTGAGGCCGATCACCCAGCTCTGATTCTCGATGGCCCTGGCTTTCAGCAGGGCGTTCCAGTGCTCGACCCGCCTCGCAGGCCAGTTGGCCACCAGCAGCATGAGCTCGTAGTCGTCCCGGCAGCGGCACCAGGCTGGAAACCGGAGGTCGTAGCAGACCTGAAGATTGATTCGCCAGCCCATGAATTCCACGTTGACCCGCTGCTTTCCGGGCGCATAGCGGCGGTTCTCGCCACCATAGGCAAACAGGTGCCGTTTATCGTAATGCGTCACTGCGCCGCTCGGCTCGACGAACAGCAAGCGGTTGAAGCGGCGGCCGTCCTCGCCGATGACCGCGCTGCCGGCCACCGCGCTGCCCCGCCGCGCGGCCAGGCCGCGCATCCAGCCCAACGTCGGACCGTCCATCGGCTCTGCGGGCAGATCCGCATCCCCGAGAAAGCCGGTGGTGAATGTTTCCGGCAGCACGATGAGGTCCGCATCCGCATCCGATGATTCCACCAGCGCCGCGAGATGATCGCGGTTGCGCTGCGGCTCCTTCCAGCCCAGCTGAGCCTGCACCAGCAGTGCCCGCAGGACCATGCGGCTCAACCGGGTTCCGCGAGCCCGGCCTCGGGCCGCATGTAGGGGAACAGCAGGACGTCCCGGATCGACGGCGAATCCGTGTAGATCATCACCAGGCGGTCGATGCCGACGCCCTCGCCCGCCGTCGGTGGCATACCGTATTCCAGCGCGCGGATGTAATCGGCATCGTAGTGCATCGCCTCGAGGTCGCCCGCATCCTTGCTGGCCATCTGCTGGCGAAAGCGCTCGGCCTGATCCTCGGGGTCGTTCAGCTCGGAGAACCCGTTCGCCATTTCGCGGCCGCAGATGAACAGCTCGAAGCGGTCGGTCACCTCCGGGTTCTGGTCATTGCGGCGAGACAGCGGCGAAACCTCGGTCGGGTAGTGCGTGATGAAGATCGGCTGCTGCAGGTGCTCCTCGACCGTGGCCTCGAACAGCTCCGCCAGCAGGCGGCCCGCTCCCCACGACGGCTCCGTGTGGATTTGCAGCCCGGCACAGGCCGAGCGCAGGAAATCCGCATCCCACAGATCGGCATCCGCCAGCCGCGGGTTGTAGCGGCGCACGGCATCCTCGACGCTCAGTCGTTCGTAAGGACCGCCGAAATCGATCTGCCGGCCCTGGTATTCCACCGCGTCGCCCCCCGTCACCGTCCGCGTCAGTCCGACCAGCAGGGTTTCGGTCAGGTCCATCAGATCGTTGAAATCCGCGTAGGCCCAGTAAAACTCCAGCATCGTGAATTCAGGGTTGTGCGTGGTCGACACGCCTTCATTGCGGAAATTTCGGTTGATCTCGTAGACGCGGCCCAGGCCGCCGACGATCAGGCGCTTGAGATACAGCTCGGGAGCGATGCGCAGGTACATATCCAGGTCCAGCGCATTGTGATGCGTGACGAAGGGTCGCGCGGCGGCACCCCCGGGGATCGGGTGCATCATGGGCGTCTCCACCTCGAGAAAGTCGCGCCCGGGAGCCTCCATGAAGGAGCGGACGAACGTGATGATCCGGGACCGCGTCTGAAACACCCGGCGTGACCGCTCGTTCATGATGAGATCCACATAGCGCTGCCGGTAGCGCATCTCGGTGTCGGTCAGGCCGTGATATTTCTCCGGCAGCGGTCTCAGCGACTTGGCCAGCAGGCGAAGCTCCCGCACCCGGACTGAAAGCTCTCCTTTCTGCGTGCGCACGACGCGGCCCCGGCCCGCGATGATGTCGCCGATGTCCCAGTACTTGAACTGCTGGAATGCGCCTTCCGGCAGTTCGTCGCGCTGGATCATCAACTGGATGGATCCGCTGCGGTCCTGCAAGCGCACGAAGGCGAGCTTGCCCATGACCCGCTTGGCCATCATCCGCCCTGCGACGGCGAATTCCTCCTCGACTGCGGCAAGCTCTTCCGCCTCCGCTGACCCGAACCGCGAGTGCAGATCCGCCGCGGTGGTGTCCTTGCGGAAGTCGTTCGGGTAAGCCTGCCCCTGCTCGCGCAGGGCGGCCAGCTTGGCCCGCCGCTCCGCGATCAGGCGGTTCTCGTCGCTGTCGGGAGACAGCGGATCAGGTGTTTCTTCCATGCGTCTCATTGTGTCAGATTTTTCTTCATCCCGAGCAGCCATCCGGCGCGGCGGTCGAACAACCCACGCGCACGAGCACGGTTACAGGCCCTGCTTCAGCGAAGCCTCGACGAAAGGGTCGAGGTCGCCGTCCAGCACGGCCTGGGTATTGCCGACTTCGACGCCCGTCCGCAGATCCTTGATCCGCGACTGATCCAGCACGTAGGAACGGATCTGGCTGCCCCAACCGATGTCGGCCTTGGAATCTTCCAGCTTCTGCGTCGCCTCGGTGCGCTTCTGCATTTCGAGTTCATACAGCTTGGCCCGCAGCTGTTTCATCGCGTGATCCTTGTTCTTGTGCTGCGAGCGGTCATTCTGGCACTGGACGACGATACCGGAGGGCATATGGGTGATCCGCACGGCGGAATCCGTGGTATTGACGTGCTGGCCGCCGGCGCCGGACGCCCGGTACACGTCGATGCGCAGGTCGGACGGGTTGACCTCGATATCGATGTTGTCGTCCACTTCCGGCGACGCGAAAACCGCCGCGAACGACGTGTGGCGCCGATTGCCGGAATCGAACGGCGACTTGCGCACCAGACGGTGCACCCCCGTCTCCGTTCGACACCAACCGAAAGCATGGTCACCATGGATGTGCATCGTCGCGCTTTTGATACCGGCCACGTCGCCATAGGAAACTTCCACCAGGTCAGTGTCCCAGCCCCGCCGCTCGGCCCAGCGCAGATACATGCGCAGCAGCATCTCGGCCCAGTCCTGAGCCTCGGTTCCGCCGGATCCGGCCTGGATGTCGAGAAAACAGGGCCGGTCGTCCATCTCGCCGGCAAACATCCGCTGGAACTCCAGTTCTCCGACCTGGCGCTCCATGCCCTGCAGGTCCCCGCTGACGGCTTCGAGCATCTCCTCGTCGCCCTCGTCCGCCGCAAGGTCCAGCATTTCCCGGGCTTCGGCCAGGCCCCGCTCCAGGGAGTCCAGCGTTTTTACGATCAGGTCCAGTTGAGCGCGTTCGCGACCCAGGGCCTGGGCTTTCTCGGGCTCGCTCCAGATCTCCGGGTTTTCCAATTCACGGTGGACTTCCTCGAGCCGATCACGCTTGGCCGCGTAGTCAAAGATACCCCCTGAGCGCTTCGCTGCGCTCGGTGAGGTCCTCGAGGAGGTTGTACTGGGGGTTGATTTCCACTGCCGCTAGCCTGTCAGGGGCGAAGCGCTGCATTCTACACCAGCAGACGCCTCAGCTTAACTTCACTATACTGTGCGCCTGTATCTGACTAATCAACTGCTTCAGCATCAGAGGAACGATCATGATCAAGACCTCCCTGACCGGCGCCTTGCGTGTCGTCGCCGTATTGCTTTTACTGGCTCCCACCCTGTCCCTGGCCGAAGATCAGCCGCCGCTGGCGGAAATGTGGGTCATCATTCCGAAGCCGGATCATCGCAACGAGTTCTTTGCCGCGCTCAAGGAGCACATGGCCTTCCGGGCCGAGCAGGGCGACCCTCGCCAGTGGCAGGGCTATACGCCGCTGCTCGGGGACAACCTCAACCGCGTGGCGGTGCGCGCCTGCTGCTTCAGCTGGGCGGACCAGGATGCCTACGAGGATTGGAACCGTAACCACCCGGCAGTTTCCGAGCACTTCGACCAGCATGTCGGCCCGCACGCGGCCGACTATCACCATTACTTCGAGAGGCTCGACTGGGCCAATTCGCACTGGAGCGAGTCCGCCGGCCCGTATCGACTGTTCGCGGTCACCGAGTTCAACATCAAGGCCGGCCATGCCGCGGAGTTCGACATGCTGCGCGACAAGATGAGCCAGATCGCCATCCAGCAGGGCTGGGCCTCGGACAACCACGTCTGGCTCTGGTCGACGACCATCGGGGGTGGGCAGCAGGAAGCCATCATCGTTCCGCACGCCGACTTCGCGAGCTTCGACCGCGATGAGATGAGCTTCGCGCAGTTCCTCGCCGACAAGCTCGGCTCGGCGGAGGCGGCCGGCGAAATGATGCGGGAATTCGCCAATACCACCGAGAGCACGGATTTCCAGATCTGGGTGCATGAACAAAACCTCTCGATGGGCAGCGGCGACTGACATCCGATTCCACTTGGACGATGCCCCCTGCCGCCGGACGGCCGCAGGGGGCTTGTCATTCCGGGGCGATGCCCCAAACCGGTTCCCGGTCGCGGGAGAGGTATTCAAGCAATGAGTGAGGCCGAATCGTTCAGGCAGGAAGTCCGGGGCTGGCTCGAACAGAACTGCCCGGCATCGATGCGCTCTCCGATCCGATCCGAAGCTGAACTGTGCTGGGGCGGGCGCCATTTTGAATTTCAGAGCGAAGACCAGAGGCTCTGGCTGGAGCGCATGGCCGGGCGGGGATGGACGGCACCGACCTGGCCCGCTGAATACGGTGGCGGGGGCCTGGACCGCGCGCAGGAGAAAATCCTCAAGGACGAGATGGATCGCATCCACGCACGACCGCCGCTGGCCAGCTTCGGAATTCACATGCTGGGGCCGGCCTTGCTGAAATTCGGGACCGAGGAGCAGAAACTGCAGCATCTGCCACCCATCGTCCGCGGGGAAATACGCTGGGCCCAGGGTTACAGTGAACCCAACGCAGGTTCGGACCTCGCCAGCCTGCAAGCCCTGTGCGAGGACCGTGGCGACCACTTCATCCTCAACGGCTCGAAGATCTGGACCTCGTACGGAGACCTGGGCGACTGGATGTTCTGCCTGGTTCGCACCGACCGGCAGGTCCCCAAGCACGAGGGCATCAGCTTCGTCATGTTCGACATGGCGACGCCGGGCGTAACGACACGGCCGATCCGCCTGATCAGCGGCAAATCGCCGTTCACGGAAACCTTTTTCGAAAATGTCCGGGTCGAGAAGGACCAGGTCATCGGCGGCATCAACAAGGGCTGGACGGTTGCCAAGTACCTGTTGACCCATGAGCGGGAAATGATCGCCGCCATGGGCGTTTCCAGCGCCGGCTCGAAGCCGGTCAGCCAGACGGCCATCGACGTCATCGGCACCGATCGCGGGATTCTGCGCAACGGTGCGCTGCGTTTCGAAATCGCCCGGTTCGAGATCGACGAGCGCAGCCTCGACCTGACGATCGAACGCGCTCGGGACGAAGTGAAGGCGGGGGTGAGCCTGGGCGCGACCGCTTCGATGTTCAAGTATTACGGCACCGAACTCAACATGCGGCGCCAGGAGATTCTGGTGGCGATTGGCGGCAACGACGCCCTGTCCTGGGAAGGTGAAGGCCGTCGGGACGGCGAGACTCCGCGACACTGGCTGCGGAGCAAGGGCAATTCCATCGAAGGCGGTACGTCGGAGATCCAGCTGAACATCGTCGCCAAACGCATACTCGGCCTTCCCGGCTGAACCACTCAGGGTATCGATCATGAGCCTGGTTTTGAACGAAGAGCAACAGATGCTGCAGGCTGCCGCGCGCGACTTTCTGACCCAGCGCGCGCCGATCAGCCACCTGCGGCAATTGCGGGACAGCGGTAACGAACACCGTTTTTCGCGGGAACTGTGGGCCGAGATGGTCGATATGGGCTGGAGCGCGATCCTGGTCCCGGAGGAACACGATGGCCTCGGCTACGGCTTCGTGGGCCTCGGACTGGTTCTGGAGCAGTGCGGCCACACGTTGACGCCGAGTCCCCTGCTCGGCACCGCGCTCACGGGCGTCGCCGCGCTTCTAGAGACCGGCACGCCGGAACAGCGCGCCGCGATCCTGCCGCGGGTGGCGGCCGGGGAATGCCTCCTCTCGCTGGCCTGTGACGAGACTGCGTTGCACGATCCCGCCTCCGTCGCGCTCGAGGCACTGCCGGACAGCGGCGGGTTCCGCCTCAACGGGACGAAGACGGCCGTGCTGGACGGCGCAGCGGCCGATCTGTTCATAATCAGCGCCCGTTCCCCGGAGGGAGTTTCACTGTTTCTCGTGCCCGCCGACTCGCCGGGCCTGTCGGTCCGGCCCTACCCGATCCTCGACATCGCCGTCGCGGCCGATCTCGAACTGCAGGGCTGTACCGTTCCCGAATCGGCGCTGCTGGGCGCACCGGGCCAGGGCCAGATGCCGCTGGATCGGATCCTCGACATCGCGCGCATTGGCCAGGCTGCTGAACTGCTGGGCATCGCGCAGGAGTCCTTCGACCGCACCATGGCCTACCTGAAGGACCGCAAACAGTTTGGCGTGCCGATCGGCAGTTTTCAGGCGCTGCAGCACCGGGCCGCAAAGCTGTATGCGGAGATCGAAATGTGCAAATCGGTCGTGCTCAAATGCCTGCAGCAACTGGACCAGCAGCCGGGAGACTGTGCTGAAATCGCCAGCCTGGCCAAGGCCAAGCTCAGCACGACGGCACACACAGCCGCGACCGAGGCGATACAGATGCATGGCGGCATCGGAATGACCGATGATTTCGACATCGGCTTCTTCATCAAGCGCTGCCGAATCCTGGAAACCCTGTACGGCGACCGTCATTACCACCTGGATCGCTATGCCCGTCTGCGCGGGTATTGATAAGCTGGGACTCTGAATCGCCAGGAGCCTTCAAAGTGAGTAAATCCATCCGTCCCGCCGACCTCCCGACCCTGGTTGGGCAGGAAACCGAGCCGTCATCCTGGTTCGAAATCACCCAGGAGCGGGTGAACCAGTTCGCCGACGCGACCAACGACCACCAGTTCATCCACGTGGACCCGGTCCGCGCGGCGGCCACCCCGTTCGGGGGTCCGGTCGCGCATGGATTCCTGACCCTGTCGCTGGTCCCTTTCCTGACCGCCGAGAAGGCGCGGACGATCGAAGGGCTGCTGATGGCCGTGAACTATGGCTCGGACAAGGTGCGCTTTCTGCAGCCGGTCTCCGTGGGCAGCCGGATCCGCGCCCGTCAGAAACTGCTCGAAGCGGTTGAGAAAGCCCCCGGCCAGTGGCTGACCAGGAGTCTCGTGACCATCGAGATCGAGAACCAGTCCAAGCCGGCCCTGGTCGCCGAAACGCTGGCGATGTTCTTTACCAAGTAAGTTTCATCACGACGTGGTCAATCACTGTTGCAGGAGTCGAACATGAGTATCACACTCGAAGGGCGCGTGGCCATTGTGACCGGCGCCGGGCGTGGGCTGGGGCGCGCGCATGCGCTGGCACTGGCAAATAGCGGTGCCAAAGTGCTGGTCAACGACCTGGGCGGTCCGGACGGCGTGTCCGCCAACGCGGAGGCCGTCGCCGCCGAAATCCGTGCCGCCGGCGGCGAGGCACTGGCCAATGGGGCCAGCGTGTCGGACTGGGAGCAGGTGCAGGGCATGACGCGCCAGGCGCTGGAGACCTGGGGCCGCATCGATATCCTGGTCAACAACGCCGGCATTCTGCGCGACAAGTCGTTCCTGAAGATGGAAATGGACGATTTCCGCCGGGTGATCGACGTGCACCTGATGGGCTCGGCGTACTGCACGAAAGCTGTCTGGCAGACCATGCGCGACCAGGCCTACGGACGCATCGTTTTCACCAGCTCCAGCACCGGTCTCTACGGCAATTTCGGCCAGACCAACTACGGGGCGGCCAAGATGGCCATGGTGGGCATGATGAACACGCTGCACCAGGAAGGCGCCAAGTACGACATCCGGGTCAATTGCCTGGCCCCGGCTGCCGGCACGGCGATGACCGAGGGCCTGATGCCCGACGTCGTATTCAAAATGCTGTCTCCCGAGGCTGTCAGCCCCGGGGTTGTCTTCCTCGCCAGCGAACAGGCCCCGAGCCGCACCGTGCTGTGCGCTGGCGGCGGCAGTTTCGCGGTCTACAAGGGCTTCGAAACGGTGGGCGTCAACCTCGCCCCGGACCGCATCACGCCGGACGGCGTGGCCGAGGCCTGGCCCGCCATCACGGCTACCGAGGGAATGCAGGAATTGCAGGCTGGGTTCGATCAGACCGGCAAATTCGCCCGCCAGGCGGCGAGAGCCATGGGAATCGAGCTCGCCTGAACAATGAAAGCGCTGATCTGCAGGGAATACGGACCGCCCGAGTCGCTGGTTCTCGGGGAACACCCCGATCCCGAGCCCGGGCCCGGTGAAGTCCTGATCGATATCCGGGCCGCGGGGATCAATTTCCCCGACGTGCTTGCGATCGCCGGAACCTACCAGGTGAAGACTCCGCCGCCCTTCATTCCCGGCCACGAGGTCGCCGGCATCGTCGCCGCCGCAGGAGACGGCGTCGGTCGACTGCGGCCGGGTGACCGGGTGATCGCCACGCCCACGGGCGGCGCGTTCGCCGAACAATGCGTGGCAGCCGAGAAGCTCTGCCTGCCCCTGCCGGAAAATCTGAGTTTCGAGCAGGGGGCCGGGTTCACGATCACCTACGCCACCAGTTACCATGCCTTCCGCCAGTCTACGCAGCTCAAGCGAGGCGAAACGGTCCTGGTGCTGGGCGCGGCCGGCGGTGTCGGCAGCACGGCCGTGGAAATTGCCAAACTGATGGGCGCGAACGTGATCGCGGCAGCCAGCAGCGAGGAGAAGCTGCGCTTTGCGCGCGACGCCGGAGCGGATGGAATCATCAACTACGCGGAGACTTCCCTGCGTGATGCGGTCAGGGAATTGACCGCTGACCGGGGCGTCGACGTCGTCTACGACCCGGTGGGCGGTGAACTGGCCCAGATGGCATTGCGCTCGCTGGCCTGGCACGGCCGCTACCTGGTGATCGGCTTCGCCTGCGGCGAGATTCCGAGTTTTCCCGCCAACGTGACCCTGCTGAAAGAAGCGAGCATCATCGGAGTCTGGTGGGGCACATGGACCAGCCGCAACCCCGACGAGTCCCTGCAGAACATGGTCGAGCTCGCGGCGATGGTCGAAGACGGCCGGTTGACGCCGAGGGTCAGCGAGAGCTACCCGCTCGCGGCCTACGCCGACGCTTTCGCCGCGATCACCGGCCGCCGCGCCGGGTGCCAGGTGGTTCTGACCATGTCCTGTGCCGAGGGCCCTTCAGCCCAGGGTCGCGCCGCCGTCCATCACGAGCGTCGTGCCGGTCGTGAAAGCTGCCTGGTCGGAAACCAGGAACAGAACCCCACCGACCATGTCCGCAGGTTGCCCAAAGCGTGGAATGGGCAACCGCGAAGCCCATTTTTGCACGCCCGGATCATCCACCAGTGCCTGCGCAAAGCGGGTTTCGACGACGCCGGGCAGGATCGCGTTGACCCGAATCCCCTGTGGCCCGTATTCCTTTGCGAATGCCTTGGTCAGGCTCACGAGCCCCGCCTTGGTCATCGCGTAGATGGCCTGCCCGGGCATCGATACCAGGGCGACGATCGAAGCGACGTTGACGATACTCCCGCCCCCGCCTCCGGCCATCAGCGGCACGGCCCGCGCCATCAGGTAGTACGGCCCCTTCAGGTTGACATCCACCGTCTTGTCGAAGGCTTCGGGCGGGAGGCCCGCAGCCGGTCCGTAGTAGGGGTTGGTCGCAGCGTTATTGATCAGGATGTCGAGCCGGCCGTGGTCCGCGCCAATTGCCCCGATCAGGCGTTCGATCTCCTCCACGCGCCCGGCATGGCAACTGCGGGCCTCGGCCTGACCACCGTCCGCGACGATCGAATCCACCACGGGCTGGACGCTCTCCACGCTTCTGCTGCTCACGATCACGTGCGCGCCGCAGCCCGCGAGACCTCTGGCGATGGCCTCACCGATGCCGCGTGAGCCGCCGTTGACCAGTGCGACCCGGCCGGAAAGATCGATGCGATTCATCTCTTGCGGTGTCAGCCCCATGGCTTCACTCCTCGATTCCCAGCGTTTTTCGCCGCAGGCGGCGCATTCCTTCAATCCAGCGGTCGTGGTCGCTCGCTTTGCGTTGAACGTACGTCGCGACCTGGGCGTGCGGCAGCACCAGGAAGCGCTGACCCACGACCGCGTCCAGTATGCATTCCGCCACGTATTCGGCACTGACGATACCGTCCACGTCATTTCCACCATACCCGACATCGCCCTGCGGATTACCGTCGTCGTCGAAACCGATCAGCCGCGTGGCCACGGCCTGGGGGCAGACCAGGCAAACCTGGATGCCGTCGTCCCCGTGCGTGATGGCCAGGGACTGGGCAAATCCGACCGCGGCGTGCTTGCTGGCGGTGTAGGCGGCCTCGCCGATCTGGCACAGCAGGCCCGCAGCTGAAACTACATTGACCAGGCAACCCCCGCCACGGGCTTTCATGCGCGGTATCATCGCGCGGGCGGCAAAGACATGCGCCATCAGGTTGATGTCCAGACAGGCCCGCCAGTGCTCATCGGGTGCCGAGGCGGCGCCTTCCGGCCCATCACCAAAGGCGACCCCGGCATTGGATACGAACAGGTC
>JBFFUJ010000069.1:0-10501 GCA_041571375.1 Lysobacterales bacterium
CCGACTGGACCGTCGGTCTGCTGTCCTCGGTCGCGCTGGGCAACCTCGCCCAACTCGACGTCGACTTCCTCGCACTGAACGGCCGGGCGGCGTCCCGCCATCTGATCCGGCAAGCCCACCGCAACGGCAAGCGTGTCATGGTATGGACCGTGAACGACGCCGTGGCCATGGCCAGCATGATCGGGCGCGGTGCCGACGCCCTGATCACCGATGAACCGGCCCTGGCGGTCTCGGTGCTCGAAGGATACCGGGACTTGGAACCCGCCGAGCGCCTGCTGATCCAGTTGGCGGACGTTTTCGACCGCCCGTCGCTGTACCGCGAGCAGTAGGGCTACCAGCCTTCCAGAAGGCCGCCGTCGGCAAAATCCCAGATAAAGTAGACGTATGCGCGCCAGTCGTAGCGGTCCCGGTCGTTCAGCGGCCATTCGCAGCCGACATTGAGCGCGATGTTGCCGCGCTTGTTCAGGCCGATGCGTACCTGGGGCAGAGCCGAGAACTGCACGGCATCCTTGCGACCGGCTCCGCTGCCGCGTTCGAACGGCACCTCGGCGACCACCTCGAGAGCCGGAAAAACCCAGCGCGGCCGCGGGGCATCGACCCAATGGACGATGGCCGCGATCTCGGCGCTGCTCTTGTCGGAATCCTCCAGATCCAGCTTCAGCCGCCCGCTGCCCTGCAATGTCCAGGCATCCGACAGGATCTTGCCGAAGGCCAGGTACGGCAGGAATTCCCAGTGGGCGCCGCTGTTCAGCGGAATGCCTACCTGCGCCGCGGCCGTGACAATGTAGCCGGCTCGCCGGTCGTGCTTCAGCGCGTACTTGAACCCTGGCTCGAGATGTCCGAATTCGGATTGGCTGCCCTCGACCTCATGGGTCACTTCCATAATGCCCTGGCCGCGTTCGCCGAGCCGGAATTCATACTCCAGCGTGTTCTTCCAGGCATTGTCTCCATCCTGCCCGGTGTAACGCTGTTTCCACACCCATTCGTCCTCGGGAAAGGCTTTCTTGGTGCGGATCGGCAGGAACAGGTTGAGGTCGCCGTCCGGATAATCGTGCTCGCCGCCCAGTGTCTTGATGTAGGCAAGCACGGCGTCGATATCGTTTTCGGACAGGGTCTGGCCAAAGGCGGGCATCTGCTCCGAGAATCCCAGAGCCGGGCCTCCGTGGGTCACCACGGTCTTCCAATCGGATGTCGGTTCGCGGCTGTTGAACAGGGCATCGGAGAAATTTGCCGGTACCACGCCGAGACCCTGCACGAGCGGCGAATCCGGATCGGGCTGCCCCTCGGGACCGTGGCAGGTCACGCAATAGGTCTGGAACACCTCGCGACCGCGTAACTGTGGAGCGTCGGCCTCCGCAAAGGCAGGCGCCATCATGCTCGCAGTTGCCCACATCGCCAGGCACGCTGCCGACAGACGAGCGATTCTCGGGAAGGTTTTCATTTTGAGAAACCCACGATCGACGCGGTGGACCGCCGCTGCCTTCATCATAGGCCGCGCCGACCCAGACCGAACTGATGCGGCTCAACTGAATCGTTCGGACGGCTGAGTGGATCCGCCGTCAGGCTCTCCCCGCGGCGGCATTTGCCGGGGTGCGGCGTGACGAACCGAGCCCGCTCAGTGGCGGCCCCGGAACTCCGCGGGGCTTTGACCGGTATGTTTCTTGAACGCCTTCGAAAAATGGCTGCGGCTGGAAAAACCGCAACGCTGTGCAACCCGTTCGAGCGGCAGCGTGCTGCTGCTCAGCAGTGTCGCCGCTCGCTTCAGGCGCACCTCGTTGACCAGCTTCATCGGCGACATGGCAAAGGCCTCATGGAAGTTCTTGGCGAATGCCGAGCGGCTCATATTGGCAGCCTCCGCCAGGCTGTCGACGCTGTGTGGGGCAGACGGGTCATCGAGGATTTTGTCGATCGACCGGGCCAGGCGAGGGTCGGTCAAAGCGTTCAGCCAGGTCAGCCGCGACCCGGGTTGCGACGACAGCGCCCGCAGCATGTGAACCAGCACTTGCATCATGATCGCACCCTGGAGAACCGGTCCGCCCGGCGCATCGCTGGACTGCTCCTGGATCAGTGATCGGAATAGCGCCGGCATCTCCGGCACTCCGGAGAGGTCGACGACCAATACTTCGCTGAGATGCTCGAACAAGCCCACCGAATCGCCGTAGCGCACGTTCAGCGTGCCGCAACCGACCACCATCTCCACCGGCGACTCACCGGCCACGATGTGATGCACCGGTGGGCCGCTGGGCGTGCATTCGATCCTCAACTCGTGCTGACAATCCTCCTCGGTATCGAGGGAATGCACGGTCCCGGTCGGAATCACGACCAGCCAGTTCGGGGCGACCCGGCTGTGCGTCCCCTCCGGACAACTCAGCCAACCATCGCCTTCAACCACGAAGTGCAGCATGGCGCAGGGCGGTCCCGGCAGGGTCAATCGCCACCCGCATTGCACCATGCAGAGCGCGAAAGGCTCGACCTCGACCCGCAAATGAGCCAGAAAGCGCTCCAGCAGTGGGGATTCCGCTCTGTTTCCTTCATCAAGCATCATTGGACCAGCGCCTCTCCAGCTTACCCCGCTCGGGGAAAATACGGACGATTTCGCACAAGCTACGCACCAATTTACACGGACCTCTCACTCAACATAGACCCTGAAGGCAAGACATTCTACCTGCCCCGCGGGGCGACCACACAGTGACGAGGAAGAGACAATGGAGAGAATATTCAAAAAATGTATGCTGCTGATCATGGGAGTCAGCCTGTTTCCCGCGATCGCCTCGGCCCAGTTGCCGGATCCCGGGCTGGTGGTGGAGAACGGGCGCACGGCGCTGGTGATCACGGACCCGCAGAACGATTTCCTGAGCCCCGAGGGGGCGACCTGGGGACTGGTCGGCGCCAGCGTCGAGGCCAACGGCACCGTTGCCAACATCGAGTCGCTGATGAAGACGGCCAAGGCCAGCGGCATCGATGTATTCATTTCGCCACATTACTACTATCCAACCGATCACGGCTGGCAATTTGGCGGCGCGGTCGAGACCATGATGCATTCCATCCAGATGTTCGACCGCGCGGGTGCGCTGACCATCGACGGTCTGCAAGGCTCGGGCGCTGACTGGCTTGCGTCATACAAACCGCTCATCAATGACGGCAAAACCGTGGTTGCCAGCCCCCACAAGGTATACGGTCCGGAGTCCAACGACCTGGCGTTGCAGCTGCGCAAGCGCGGCATCGACAAGGTCATTCTCGCCGGCATGTCGGCCAACCTCTGCGTCGAAGCGCATCTGAGGGAACTGATCGAGCAGGGATTCGAGGTCGCCGTGGTCAAGGACGCGACTGCGGCGGCGCAGACGCCGGAGATCGACGGTTACGCAGCTGCGTTGACCAACTTCCGCTTCCTGGCCAGCACCGTGTGGACCACTGACCAGGCACGCACGGCGATGGGCGAGGCAAGCGCCCGCTGACCGCGACCCGCGCGGCCAACACAGAACCCGGGAGGCCTCACCCGCAGGCCTCCCGGGTTCTTGCGCTTCCGATGTTCGCCTCCTGGCTCCGAACCCGGTTGACCGCAGGCGGCCGCTCAGCGCAACAGAGCGTCGCGGTCGCACGTCTCGCGACGAGGCGTATCGATTCCCTGGCATTACGGCGTTAACGATCTCCGGCTCATTTGACTACAATGCTCCGACGGCTCCGCCTGCGCGTCCCGTCGGGCCGGCGAGGCCGTAACCGGTCTGACCGGTTACGGTTGCGGATCGAAATACTATCTTGAGGAGAATCGAGACCCCCATGCGAAACGCCATTCTGCTGACAGTCGTACTTTCCGTGCTGCCGCTGGCGCTCGACGCGCAATGGACCAATCACTATCCATTGGCCGACGGCTTCAATCACCACGTCTACCTCGAAGGGTTCGAATTGCCCGTGATGAATTCCGGGCCGATGGATCCGGCGCCTTCCCCGGACGGCAGGCATATTGCTTTCTCGGCGAAGGGCTGGCTGTGGCTGCTGGATGTCTCCTCGGGGACGGCGCGCCGGCTGACCAGCTCTGCAAATATGGATTCCCGGCCGGAATGGTCTTCCAGCGGCAGCCGCATCGCGTTTCTTCGGGACAGCGGCAGCCATCTGAGTATCGTCTTGCTGGACCTCGAGTCCGGCCGTGAGCGGCTGCTGGTCGATACCGAGGCCATCCACCTCGATCCGGTGTTTTCCGCGGACGAGAACCACGTCTACTACGCGTCCTCGGAGGGGGGCACGCTGGAACTCTGGCGGGTTTCCGTCGATTCCCTGGAACGCGAGCCCGTAACGACTTCCGATGAGGTGCTCCGGCGGCCGATCAGGCGCCGGCCCATCCCCGTCGACGGTGACGCATCCATCCTGTTCCTGAACAAGCAGAGCAGTTGGGATTCGATCGCTCTGCTGGACACCCGGAGCGGCACCATTACCACGCTGCTGGAGGATCGGATTACCGCCCAGTCCGACCTGGCTCTGTCCCCGGATGGCAACTATCTGGCTTACACCTGGCCTTATGACGGAGGCTGGGAACTCCGGCTGCTTGCGCTGGCCGAACCCAACACGTCTGTGCTGTTGACCCGCAGCCGCGGCCTGCCCCTGGCACCGGCCTTCAGCCACGATGGTCAGTGGATTTACTTTGCCGAGTCGAATGACGAGGAGCGGGCCGAACTTCGGCGTATCCGCGCGGCCGGCGGACCGGTCGAAACCCTCTCCATCAATAAATGGGACTGGGGGGTGCCCACAGGCAGGCTCGTCATCCGCTCGGAGAACCGGGGGCAAAGGGTTCCGGTCCGAGTGAACGTGCTCGATGCGTCTGGCCATCCCGTCATCCCGGAGACCGGAGCGGTGCGTTCGGAGGGGCAGCACGGCAGGGTTTTCTTCTACTCGGACGGCAAGATCGAATTGATCGCGCCAGCCGGCAGGGTAACCATTTCGGTCGTGCACGGATTCGAAACGGCGGAGCGCGTCGAAATTGTGGAGGTTCGCCCGGACCTCACCACCCGCGTCACGCTCGAAACGGTGCATCTCTGGGATGCCTCCGCCCATGGCTGGTTTGCCGGCGACAATCACTTCCACCTGAATTATGGCGGCACCTACCGCCTGGAGCCGGAGGACATCCTGCCGGACCTGCGGGCCGAAGGTATCGACGTGGCTTACCCGTTACTGGCCAACCTGCACAATCGCTTCCTGCAGCAGGGTCTATGGGGCTGGGAATACTCCGACGGACCGATCATCCGCTTCGGACAGGAGGTCCGCTCGCATTTCCTGGGCCACCTGCAGCTGCTGGGTGTCGGGGAACTCTTCTGGCCCTGGGTCTGGGGACCGGGTTATCAGGTCTACAGCGGGGATGATCGGCCCAACGCCGCCGCTCTGCGCCACGCCCGTGCGCAGGGGGGGCTGGGTGGTTACGTCCATCCGCTCGAGGTCGAAAATCCGCTCACCCCGGAAACGGCTTCGTCCGTGCCGATCGGCTTTGTGGCCGACGCGGTGCTGGGCGAGGTCGACGTCATCGAACTGGGTTGTCTGTGGAGCGATGAAATCGGAACGGCCGCGCTCTGGCACCAGATTCTCAACCTGGGTATTCCACTGGCCGCATCGGCCGGTAGCGACGTGATGAACAACTACTACCGGACAATGGCCATCGGGGCCAGCCGGGTTTACGTAAAGCCGACGGGAGATCTGACGGCCGAGAGCTACCTCGACGCGTTGAAGAAGGGTCGCAGCTTCGTCAGCACCGGCCCAATGCTCGAGTTCGAGGTGGGTGGCATGGAACCGGGCCAGGTCACGATGTCCGACGAAGACATCGTAAGCTGGACCCTGAGCGTGCACTCGGCGTTGCCCTACGACCGGGTTCAGATTTTCGTCAACGGCACGGCCATACAGACGCTGGAGGGCAGTCCGGAGGCGGGCAGCAGGCACTACGAAGGTTCGGTCACCGTTCCCCCGGGCGGCTGGATCACCGCGCGGGTCCTGGGCCGCAACAGCGGGTGGCCGGCCCTGGACAGCTACCTGTACGCAGAAACCAGCCCAGTGTGGTTCGGAGCCGTTGGCAGCACCGATCCCGACGCGCTGCACGGATCCGCGGAGACGCTGTTGATGGTGCTGGACGTGTCTGAAGCGGCACTCAGGGAAGGATACGGCGAGGCACCCATTCCCGATCTGCTGGAGCATTTCGCACAAGCCAGGTCCCGCCTTCGTACGATGGCCGGGGCGCAGCAGAGCGCCGACCCATCCGCGGAACGGCGGCAATAGAAGACTGGCGCAACGCCGGGCGAATCACGCCGGAGTGGCGGGAGCCCGGCCTCAGCCGTAAATCCGCTGCATCAACGGCCCCATCCGGCGCATGCCGACCATCGCCGTGGCGGTCATCAGGCCGGCCATCATGGCGCCGGTCACCCCGCAGGTCAGGGTATCCTGGCCCGTCAGCCACAAACCCGGAATCCGGGTGCGCGGGCCCAGCCACCTGAGCTGCATGCGCTCGGGCGTGTGATCGAGGCCATAGAGCTCACCGTGCCGGTAGCCGCTGAACCACTCCGTGGTCAGCGGCGTGGACACCTCGTAGTAATCCACCTTGCCTCGGAGTTGCGGCAGCTTGTCGTAAAGGTGCGCCATCAACCGCTCCCCGAGTTCGCCTTTGTAGCGCTCGTAATCATCGCCGCGCTGCCCCCAGGTGGTGCCGCGCCACGCCTCGAACCAGGCGTAGGGTGCCGGGGCTACGATTTCAATCGTTGCCGTACCTGGGTGCCGCCTCAGATAGTCGGGGTCCTTGGCCGACGGGAAGGAGACATACACCACGGGGAAGGGACGATCGGGATCGTCGAGGAAGGCCTCCAGATCACCATCGTAGTCGTTGGACGGGTAGATCCAGAACTTGGTGCGCGGCAGGCCGTGCTCCTCGGCCGTGCCCTTGAGGCCGACGTAGACCCCGAGGTGACCGATGCTGGGCCGCACCTGCGGCAACAGGTCGCGGTAACCGCAATCCGTCGCCACACCGGCGGGCAGCAGCCGGTTGAAAGTGTTGTCGATTCCGGCCGATGAAACCACGCAGTCGCAATCGATCCGGTGGCCGTCCGCCATTTCCACGCCACGCACGGCGCCATCCTCCACGAGGATGCGCTGCACCAGCGCGTAGGTGAACACCTCGCCGCCGGCCCGGCGGATCCGCGGCATGACGGTGTCGGCGATGCGCCAGGCGCCGCCGACCGGGTAGTAGCCGCCGAACAGGTAGTGCCGTGCGATCATCGCGTGCACCATGAAGGCCGACTGCTTCGGCGGCAGCCCCATATCGCCCCACTGGCCGCAGATCGTGGCGATCAGGTCACGGTCGTCGGTCAGTTCGCGCAGCACGTCCCAGGTATTGCGGTACAGGAACTCCGGTGTTTTCCACCTCAGCCAGGGCGTGGCCAGCGCCCGCTGCCACGGCCCCAGCATTCGTTCCATGGCCAGTGTGGAGCCCGCCTTGCCCGCCTCGGCCAGCAATTCCATATAGCGGTCAATGGCCTGCTGCTCGGCAGGGAACTGCGCGACCAGGTTGTCCCGGAAAGCCTGCTTGCCGGCGCGGGCGCAGTAGGTCTTGTCGCCGATGTAAAAACGGTCGTACTCGTCATCCATCGGCGCCCATTCCAGCTGGCCGTCGGACAGGAAATCGAACAGTCGGCGGGTCCGCGTGCGCGCGCCGACATCGCCGATATAGTGCACACCGACGTCCCACTCGTAACCCGCGCGCTCGTACGAGTGCGTGTAGCCACCCGCCGTGTAGTGCTGCTCCAGCACGCAGACCTTCCGGCCCAGTTCGCTGAGCAGCGCCGCCGTGGTCAGACCCCCCATGCCGGAGCCGATCACCAGCACGTCGTAGGACGGCGCCAGCCGCTTGGGCCGGTACCGGTAACCGAGGCGCAGGGTACTGGGTTTCAGTCGGGACATGCCGCTGGCTCTCCCGGAGTTGTCGACGGTTCGCGGGACATCACGATCGGGGCCGGCACCGCTCGACTCAAAGCCCCATCATCGGGCGGGCGAGGGCACGGACGCGCGCCCGCGCGCGCTCACTCGCCTCGCGCTGATCCAGGTGTTCGAACCAGGTATGCAGGCGTGGGAACTCGGCCAGCGGGAAATCGATGTAGCGAGCCTGCTCGAGATAGGCCAGGGCGAAGGGCTCGGCAATCGAGAAGCGGTCATTCGCCAGCCATTCGCATTGGGCGAGCCAGTCGTCCACCACCTGCAGCTGCTGCCGGGCGAACTTGTCGGCTTCTGCGCAGCCGGCGGCATCCGGCTCGCCCCAGCCGGCTTTGGGCTTGACGACTTTCTCGAAGAACAGCTTGGTGAGCCAGCGCCCGGGGTGGCAGGTGAAAAACGTCATCCACTGATCCACACGTGCGCGTTCGAGCTTGTCCGCCGGAAACAGCGGCGAGTGCTCCAGGCTGGCGACGTAACGTGCAATGGCGCCCGACTCGAACAGGAACTGCCCGTCGTGTTCGAGCACCGGCACCCGGCCCGCCGGGTTCAGGGCGCGGAATTCCTGGCTGCGGTTCTCGCCCTTGGCCAGGTCAACGAAGCGGAATTCGAATTCGACGCCGAGTTCTTCCAGGACGTACAGCGTCTTGAGCGTATTCTGGGTGTAAAAGCCATGCAATCGGTACATGGGGGGCTCCCGGGGCTGCGGTGGATAACCCAGTGTAACCCCGCGGCAGGGCGCGGAATACGGCCGGCGTCAACTGCCCCGCTCCCGATGCACCCGATCTTCGTGGTCTGGCTCCGACAATCAGTCGCCCATCTGCATCTGCATCATCGCGCCCATATCCATCACCTCGTAGTCGGCAGGCGGTTGGAACAGGTTCGCGGGCTGTGAGCCCACCTGGATGTTGCTCAGCTCGAAGCGACCGCCGTCGTCGTCCTCGGCCCGGAGCGGGATGCCCAGCTCCGGGTCATACCACTCGGTGGCATCCGCCTCGTCCTCGTAGCTGCCCGCGCAGCGCCACTTCTCGGTCGCACGGCCGCCCACGGTATCGCTGCCCAGTTTCTCGCGCTGGGCGAATTCGGCGCAGGGCCCCGCGAACTTCTGTTCGAGACGCGCACTCTGGCCATCGACCATGAAGTTGTACGGGATCTTCATGTAGATCCTCTCGCCGGGCATCAGGGAGAGCATGTCGTTCTCCGTGAACCGGATAATCATGACGACCGGCTCGCCTTCCTCGGTCGTTTCCATGCGCATTCCCGGTTCATCCAGATACATGCGCCCTTGCTGGGCTCCCTGCCCGGAGCTGCCGAACGTCTCACTGAAATCGGCGGCGAAAGCAGTCCCCTGCCACTTCTCCCCTGCGCAGAGGTCGGTACCGAACGACGCGATGACCGCAGTGGCGATTACAAGCAATACCGTTTGCATTTTCAGTCTCCTGTTTCTGGTCCTGAGCGAAGGCCTGTCCACTGCAGCCCAATGCGGCAGGCCCTGCATTGACGCGGGTCAAGCAAACCCGGGCGGCCGTCCCCCTGTCCTTTCCGCCTCACGGGCGCTGTTTTATGCTGGGACGATTGACGCCACCGGGGACAGACGATGAACCATCGCCATCCATCCATCCTGTCGAGCACCGGCAGCGAGCGACGCCGCCTGCTCGGCGCGGCCGGCGCCGGCCTGGCGGCCGCGACGCTCACCAGCGTTTTCCCCGGGGCTGCGGGTTCCCTGCGGGCCGAACAGTCGAGAAGTCTGCGCTGGGGCATCGTCGGCACCGGTCGCATCGCCAATGCCATGGCGCCGCGCATCCAGGAAGCCGAGCATGCCGAACTGGCTGCGGTGTCCAGCCGCCGCATGGAGACCGCGCGGGAGTTCGCCGGGAGGCACGGCGTCGGTCAGGCTTTCGACGACTGGTCTGCAATGCTCGACTGGGACGGCATCGACGCGGTCTACATCGCCACCCCGACCAGCGTGCGCGAGGAGATCGGCGTGGCCGCCGCCAATGCCGGCAAGCACGTCCTGGGCGAGAAGCCCTTCGCCAACCTGCCCTCCCTGCAGCGTATCGTCGCCGCCTGCCGAGGCAACGGCGTGGGCTTCATGGACGGCACGCATTTCGTGCACGAACCGCGCACGGCGCACATCAAGGCGCGCATGGCGAAGGACGTGGGCTGGCCCTGGTCGGTGGCTTCGGCCTTCCAGTTCAGCCTGTCGGACACCAACAACATCCGCCTGCGCCCGGACCTGGAGCCCTACGGCGCGATCGGCGACACCGGCTGGTACAACATGCGCGCCGCAGCCGAGTACATCGCCCCGGAAGCACGCATCGAGTCCTGCTCGGCCTATCTGCGGCGGCACCCCGAAACCGGCGCCTGCGTCAGCGGCAGCGGCGTGATCCGTTTCGACGACGGCTCCACCACCACCTGGAACTGCGGCTTCGAATCCGGCGCCGGGATCCAGGATTTGCGGATCTCCGGCACGCGCGCCGTGATCCGGCTCGACGACTTCCTCGCGGTCCCTCCAGCCCGTGCGGTATTCGTAGGCGCCGGCATGGTCGTC
>JBFFUJ010000070.1:0-10429 GCA_041571375.1 Lysobacterales bacterium
GAATGCCTTTACCTGAGCTGGCAACCAGCAGTATTTCCGCCTGGCCGTCGGTGATCGCAACATCGACCAGCGTGTCGTCGCGAAGATCGATGGCGATAATGCCGTTCGACCTCGGCCGCGAAAAATGACTCAACTTGGCAATTGTGGTGAAATTACGCATCTAATCAGCGGCGGCCAAGCCCGCCGCGACCAAAAGCCTCTGAACCCCCAGGAAGCCTCATGACGATGTCCAGCGTCCGTTCCGACATAACCCAACCCCCCGACCTCCGGAAGAAATCCGGCACCGGCCCGGTGCGCCTGCAGCAGCCGATCTACGTTGATTCGCTGCCGCCCTGCAACCACGCCTGCCCGGCCGGCGAGAACATCCAGGCCTGGCTGGACAAGGCGCAGGCGGGCGATTTCGAGGAAGCCTGGCGCATCCTGGTGCGGGACAACCCCCTGCCCGCCATCCACGGGCGGGTTTGCTACCACCCCTGCGAGGGCGCCTGCAACCGGCGCCAGGTGGACGACGCGGTCAGCATCCACGCCGTTGAGCGCTTTATGGGTGATCTGGCGCTGGAGCGGGGCTGGACTCCCGAGATGACGGCGGCGCCAAGCGGCAAGCGCATTCTCGTGGTCGGCGCCGGGCCCTCCGGGTTGTCGGCCGCCTGGCACCTCGCCCTGCTGGGGCACGAGGTGGAGATTCGCGAGGCCGGTCCCATGGCCGGGGGGATGATGCGCTTTGGCATCCCGGCCTACCGGATGCCGCGGGATGTACTGGATGCGGAGATTGCGCGCATCGAGGGCATCGGCGTGAAAATCACGCTGAACTGCAAGGTCGAGGACGTCATGGCGACCAAACAGGAAGATGGTTTTGATGCCGTGTTCATGGCGATTGGTGCCCACGTAGGCAAGCACGTCGACATCCCGGCAAGGGATTCCGGCAGGATTCTGGATGCCGTGAGCTACCTGGCCTCGGTCGAGAAGGGTGATCCCCCGAAATTGGGGCGGCGGGTAGCCGTCTACGGCGGCGGCAACACCGCGATGGACGCGGCGCGCACCGCCAAGCGGCTGGGCGCCGAGGAGGCGATGATCATCTACCGGCGCGATCGTGAGCATATGCCGGCACACGAATCGGAGGCCATCGATGCCGAGTCCGAAGGCATCAAGATCAACTGGCTGCGGACCATCCGCGCGATCGACAGCACAACCTTCCAGGTGGAAGTCATGGAGGTGGACGAAAACGGCCGGCCACAGCCCACCGGACGGATCGAAGCACTGGAGGCCGATGCGCTGGTGCTGGCGCTGGGTCAGGACGTCGACACCAGCGTGATCGAGCGCATTCCCGGCATTCAGATGGGTTGGGACGGAGTGGTCGAGGTCGACGAAAACATGATGACCGGCGCGGAGGGAGTGTTTGCCGGCGGTGACATGGTCCCCTCCGACCGCACCGTGACCGTCGCCACCGGTCACGGCAAGAAAGCCGCCCGCCACATCGACGCCTGGCTGCGCGGGGCGAGCTACCACAAAGAGTCGCGGCAGCCGAAAGTCTACTTCGAGAACCTGAATCTGCGTTACTACACCGAGGCGCAGCAGCGCCAGCAGGCCATGCTGCCGCCGGAGCAGCGGACCGACGATTTTAGCGAGGTCACTGCCGGTCTCAGCGAGCAGGAGGCCCGCTTCGAAGCCGCCCGCTGCTATTCCTGCGGCAACTGCTTCGAGTGCGACGGCTGCTTCGGGGCCTGCCCCGAGGACGCCGTCATCCGGCTTGGCCGCGGCAAGCGCTACCGCATCGACTATGACCTTTGCACAGGCTGCCAGGCCTGTGTTCTGCAGTGTCCCTGCAACGCCATGGAGATGGTGCCGATGGGAGTGACGGCATGAGAGTATCGAACATCAAGTCCGAAATGCTGGAGGATCCGGACTCCGCCGTCGAAATGGTCAGCTTCGACGGCAACGAGGCGGCCGCCTGGGTGGCGTACCGCCTGTCCGAGGTCTGCGCGATCTATCCCATCACGCCTTCGTCAACGATGGCCGAACTGGCCGACGAGTGGGCCGCGAAGAAAATTCCCAACCTGTGGGGCCACGTCCCGACCGTGGTGGAAATGCAGCATGAAGGCGGAGCCGCGGGCGCCGTGCACGGCGCGCTGCAGGCGGGCTCCTTGTCGACCACCTTCACGGCCTCGCAGGGCCTGATGCTGATGCTGCCGAACATGTACAAGATCGCCGGCGAACTGACACCAACGGTGTTCCACGTCGCCGCGCGCTCGCTGGCGGCACAGGGACTGTCGATTTTCGGCGACCACCAGGACGTGATGGCGGCCCGCACCACCGGCTTCGCCCTGCTGGCTTCGGCCACGGTGCAGGAGGCGCACGACCTGGCGCTGGTGGCCCACGCCGCGACACTGGAGGCCCGGGTTCCCTTCATCCACTTTTTCGATGGCTTTCGGACCTCTCACGAGGTCAACAAGATTCACCGCCTGGAAGAGAGCACCCTGTCTGCGCTGGTGGACGACGACCTCGTGCAGGCGCACTATCGCCGGGCGCTCAACCCCAATGCCCCGGTCATGCGCGGCACGGCGCAGAACCCCGACACCTATTTCCAGGCCCGTGAAAGCGTCAACTCGTTTTACGAGGCCGTTCCCGGGATCGTACAGAACAAGATGGATCAACTGGCCGAGCTGACCGGGAGGCGCTACCACCTGATCGATTACTTCGGCCATCCGGAGGCCGATTCGGTCATCGTTTCGATGGGTTCGGGTTCCTCCACCGTGCGCCAGACGGTGGACTGGCTGAACCGGAACACCAATGGCCGCCATGGCGGCCTGACCGTGCGTCTGTACCGACCCTTTCCCGCCGAGATGCTGCTCGACGCATTGCCGGCGACCGTGAAACGCATCGCGGTGCTGGACCGCACCAAAGAGCCCGGCGCCAATGGCGAGCCGCTGTACCAGGACGTCATGACCGCTCTGGCCCAGGGGCTTGCCAACGGGACCCTCGGGCGGATGCCGCTGGTGGCCGGAGGGCGCTATGGGCTGTCGTCCAAGGAGTTCACGCCGGCCATGGCCAGGGCCGTGTTCCAAAACCTGGCGAGCACGGAGAGGAAGCGCCGTTTCACCGTGGGCATCAATGACGACATCACCCACCTGAGCCTGGACTATGACGCTTCGTTCGACATCGAGCACGACAATGTCGTGCGGGCGATGTTTTACGGTCTCGGCGCCGACGGCACGGTGGGCGCCAACAAGAACAGCATCAAGATCATCGGTGCCGACCCCGGACGCTATGGACAGGCCTACTTCGTCTACGACTCCAAGAAGTCGGGCGCGCAGACCGTCTCGCACCTGCGCTTCGGCCCCGAACCGATCGAAGCGCCCTACCTGCTGCAGTCGGCCAATTTCATCGGCTGCCACCAGTTCGATTTCGTTTACAGCAGCGATATCCTGGCGCGCGCCGCGCCGGACGCCACGCTGCTGCTGAACAGCCCTTACGGACCGGAAGAGGTCTGGGCAAAGCTGCCGGAGCGCCTGCAGCAGCAGATCGCGGACAGAAACGTGCGCCTGCACGTTATCGATGCTTACCAGGTGGCGTCGGACACCGGCATGGGGCGGCGCATCAACACCATCATGCAGGTCTGCTTCTTCAAGCTGGCCGGCGTAATGGACACGGACGAGGCCGTTGCGGCGATCAAGAAGGCCATTGAGAAGACCTACGGCAGGAAGGGTGTATCCATCGTCGAAAAGAACTTCGCTGCCGTGGACCAGGCCCTCGCTCATCTCCACCCCGTGAACTACGATCCGGCCGCGCGCAGCGGAATCGGCGAGCGGCCTCCCGTACCGGGGATCGCCCCGATCTTCGTACGCGACGTGACCGCCGAGATGATGGCCGGCCGCGGCGACGCCCTGCCCGTCTCGAAACTGCCGGCGGACGGCACCTATCCGACCGGCACCAGCCGGTGGGAGAAGCGCAGCATTGCCCAGTTCATCCCCGAATGGCTGGAAGATCACTGCATCCAGTGCGGCAACTGCTCTTTCGTTTGCCCGCATGCTGCGATCCGCGCCAAGTTCTGCCACGAGGACGAGCTGGACGGCGCACCGCAAGGCTTTCAGTCGATGGCGATCAACGCCCGGGGTTTCCCCGAGATGCGTTACGTGTTGCAGGTTTATCCCGACGACTGCACCGGCTGCAACCTCTGCGTGGACTCCTGCCCGGTCCGCGACGTCGATACCGGGGGCGAGGAGTTGAGGGCTCTGCGATTGGTCGATAAGCAGCAGCTACTGGAGCGCCAGCGGGACAACCTGGCCTGGTTCGAAAAACTGCCCTGGAACAAGCGCTCGGAGATCGATTTTTCGAATGTCCGCGGGGTCCAGTTCCTGCAGCCCCTGTTTGAGTTCTCCGGGGCCTGCTCCGGCTGCGGCGAGACACCCTACCTGAAGATCATCACTCAGCTGTTCGGTGACCGGATGATGGTGGCCAATGCGACCGGCTGCTCATCGATTTACGGGGGTAATTTGCCGACCACCCCCTGGAGCAAGAATGCCGAGGGCCGAGGGCCGGCCTGGTCGAATTCGCTGTTCGAGGACAACGCGGAGTTCGGCATGGGCTTTCGCCTGTCGGCCGATCACCACCGGCGGCAGGCCGAACAGGCCCTCGAGGAACTGCGCGGTGAACTGGACGATGAGTTCGTCGACGCCCTGCTGCAGACGCCGCAGCAAACCGAGTCGCAGATCCAGGCTCAGCGAGAGCGGGTGGCCGAGCTCAAATACCGGCTTGAATTGATCGACTCCCGTGCTTCCCGGCAGCTGAAATCAATGGCCGACAACCTCGTGCGCCGCTCGGTCTGGATCGTCGGCGGCGACGGCTGGGCCTACGACATCGGCTCCAGCGGGCTGGACCATGCGTTGGCATCGGGCCTGGACATCAACATCCTGATCATGGACACCGAGGTGTATTCCAACACCGGCGGCCAGATGTCGAAGTCCACGCCGCTGGGGGCCGTGGCCAAGTTCGCTGCGGGCGGCAAGACCATCGGCAAGAAGGACGTCGCCCAACAGGCCATCGCCTACGGCAGCGTCTATGTGGCCCGGATCGCTATGGGCGCCAACCCGCAGCAGACCCTGCAAGCGCTGCGGGAGGCCGAGGCCTATCCGGGCCCGTCGCTGATCATCGCCTACTCCCACTGCATCGCCCACGGCATCGACATGGCGCAGGGCCTGCAACAGCAGAAACGGGCGGTCACTACCGGCCACTGGCCGCTGATCCGCTATAACCCGTTGATTCGCGAGTCCGGCGGCATACCGTTCACTCTCGACAGCCTGCGGCCCGCCCTGCCGCTGGAGGAATATCGCAAACACGAGGGCCGGTTCCAGGCGCTGGCCCGACAGGACCAGGCCGAGGCCGACCGCCTGATGGAAATCGCGCAGAAGACCGTTTGGCTGCGCTGGGATGTCTACGAGAAGATGGCCGGTCGGACCGCCGCCGACTTCCCGGCCGACCCGCGAAAAAACAAAGGGGACGGCGCAAATTAACTGAAATTAATTTGCCCCGCCCCCGTTTACGGAGCCTAGTACCGCTCGTGGAAGTCCTTGGCGAACTTGGACAGGGTTTCGGCCGGCTTGCCCTGGTGGCAACGCTGACAGACGAAATCCAGCGTCACTGCAGCCTTCCCATCGTCATCCAGGACAACGCTGCTGCCATCCTCCGAAAACATATTGATGCCGGCACGGGGGTCAATGC
This sequence comes from Lysobacterales bacterium, assembly GCA_041571375.1. GTDB lineage: Bacteria > Pseudomonadota > Gammaproteobacteria > Xanthomonadales > SZUA-36 > CALKKN01. The sequence continues at coordinate 5,716 of JBFFUJ010000070.1, forward strand.
TGAAAATGTGGGTTCGCATGTCGCCCTTGTGCGGCCCGAGCGGCTGCGCGGAGAGCGTCGCGTACGGCATGTGGCAATCCTCGCACTGGATGCCCGCCTCGCCCTTGAAGCTCGTCGCATAGTCAGCAGCCAGGTCACTGTGGCAGTCCTCGCACTGCTTCTTGATGCTGAACTCGGCCGGCTTGTGCGGATTGTGGCAGCTGACGCAGGCCAGTTCGCGGTGTGCGCCGGCCTTGAACTCGCTGTACTGGCCCTCGGAGCGGATAAAGCCGCCCACCGCCTCGATACCGTCGGTATCCGGATGCTTGTGACAGGCACCGCATTCCTCGGCTGCGTGGTTGACCTGCATCGTGCTGCCCGGCCCGTGGCAGACTTCGCACTCCACTCCGGGGAATTTGAACGAGCCTTCGATGCCAGGAAGTCCCGGCATGCTGCCGCGCGGATTGTAACCGGTGGTGTGGCAGCCGCCGCAGTCGTAGGGGCGGTCTTCACCCGCCGCGAAGTCAGACCATTCGCCGGTCAGCAGGTTGTACTGGTTCATGCCGTCGACCGGCTCACCTTCGCGATCGACGGTGCTCGTGATGATATGGCCGGTTTCGTCCAGATAAATGGCCTTCGTCGAATGCCCGCCGACGACGTAACTGATGTCGTCCCAGCTGAAGCCTTCAGGGAGGGGCAGCGCCCGATGCTGGGCCTCGACGCCCTCCTGCAGAATGAACCGATGTCCCGAAGTGCGCCAGTCGGCATAATTGTCTGCCTCACTCGGGTCGAGCGGATGGCAGTTGGCGCAGTATTCAGCGCCGACGTAATCCTGTTGCGCCAGCAGCGGTCCGGAAATCCCCAGCAGCAAAAACCCCAGTGCGGCAAGACCTCCAAGGGACGGGTTTCTCGGCACGGAAAAAGACATCGTAATCATCGTGTGCTCCTTGATTCCTGATGCACAGGTTTGTTATCCGCTAAGCGCACCCACGCGCTTACTATACCCTCTGCGAGCCGGCAAGAAATCAAATTCATTCTGTTTTTTGAACATTTTTTTGATTTCAGTCAACTCGCCGGAATGGGCCTCATGAAACACCGGCAGCGATTACAATAACGGCCATGTACGCCAAGCCTGAAAAGCCCCAAAAACCGGAACTGTTGTCGCCCGCGGGCACCCTTACAAGCATGCGTTACGCGTTTGCCTACGGCGCCGACGCGGTCTATGCAGGCCAACCGCGTTACAGTCTGCGCGTACGCAACAACGAGTTCAGCAAGGAGGACGTGCTGGCCCGGGGCATCGAGGAGGCCCATGCTCTGGGCAAGCGTTTTTTCCTGGCCAGCAACGTCGCCCCGCACAACAACAAGGTCAAAACCTACCTGGCCGATCTCGAGCCGATCGTAGAGATGGGGCCCGACGCGCTGATCATGTCCGATCCGGGCCTGATCATGATGGTCAGGGAACGCTGGCCGGACCTCCCGATACACCTTTCCGTCCAGTCCAACGTCGTCAACTATGCCGCGGTCAGGTTCTGGCAGGGCATCGGTCTCGCCCGCATCATCCTGTCCCGCGAATTGTCTCTGAAGGAGATCGCCGAGATTCGTGAACTCTGCCCGGACATCGAGCTTGAAGTCTTCGTGCACGGCGCACTGTGCATCGCCTACTCCGGGCGCTGCCTGTTGTCCGGCTACATCTCGCACCGCGATTCGAACCAGGGGGCCTGCACCAACACCTGCCGGTGGAAGTACGCGGCGCAGCCAGCGCATGAGACCGAGACCGGCGACGTGGTTCCGCTGCCCGCCGTCAGCGATCCCACGCAACCGGATGAGCCGGATGAGCCCCTGATGATGCTGCTGGAGGAAGAAACGCGCCCGGGCGAATTGATGCCTGCATACCAGGACGAGCACGGCACCTACATCATGAACTCCAGGGACCTGCGGGCCGTACAGCACGTGCACGACCTGGCGGCCATGGGCATCGACTCGCTGAAGATCGAGGGCCGCACCAAGTCGTTCTATTACACGGCACGCACGGCGCAGGTGTACCGCCGCGCCATCGATGACGCCGTGGCCAACCGGCCGTTCGACATGGCCATGATGGATGAGCTGGAAGGCCTGGCCAACCGCGGTTATACGGAGGGATTCTACCGTCGCCATCCGCCGGCCGAATACCAGAACTACGAGCGCGGCGCCTCGCGCGGCGACCTGCAGCAGTTCGTCGGTGACATCATCGACGCCGATGGCGCCTGGCTGACCGTGAACGTGCGTAACCGCTTCGAGACGGGGGATCGGCTGGAGCTGTTGAGGCCACAGGGCAATTGTGCTTTCGAGCTGGAGACGATTCTCGGTCGCGACGGCCACAAAGTCGACGCGGCGCCCGGCTCCGGGCATGTCGTGCGGATTCCCGTCCCGCAGGAAACCGTTGACCAATCGATCGGCGACTACGCGCTGCTGGTCCGCTACCTGCCGCGCGAGTAAAAGGCGACCGGGCAAATTAATTGCAGCTAATTTGCCCCGTCCCCTTTTATGGTTCGACCTTGGTCTAGTTCTTGAAACAATTTCAATTGATTCATGTCAAATTCCGTATTTATTCGGTAGCTTATGCTCGGCCTCATCATGGTCAGGGGGCTGCCCAAGCATATCTCGCGTCTGCTGTTGCTGCTTGTTGCAGCGATGGCCATTGCCTTTGCCCTGAAGGTTTACCTGACTGATCCTTCGTATTATCGCTTCGGGTACTACCGCGCCGACGCCATCCCCGAGTTGACCGAAGGAACGCTGCGATACCTGGGTTCGGCATCCTGCCTGGAATGCCACGAGGACAGATCTGCGGTCTGGCCTGTTTCGGCGCACAAAACCGTACAGTGCGAGGTGTGCCACGGCACAAGCGAGGAGTGCCCGGTCAAGGAAGGGAGCCGGATACCCGACGATACGATCAAGCTGTGCCTGACCTGCCACGAGAAAATGCCCGCACGGCCGGACAGCCATCCGCAGATCGTGGCTGACGAACATCCGTTTGACGACGGCGAGGTCATGCCGTGCCTCGAATGCCACGACCCGCACGCTCCGGGGCCGGTTGCACGCGAGGAAATCGCCACGACCGTGAAGCCGTCCCTGCCGGCGACCGCAGTAGCCGCCCCCGACGGCGCGAAGAAATGCGCCAAATGCCACGGTAAGCTGGGCGAAGGGGTCAAGAAGAACCCGCCCCTGGCAGGCATGGCAGCCAGCGAATTCACCGAGAAAATGAACCTGTACCGGGAGGGAGGCGGCGACAGCAAGGTAATGATCCGCTTTTCGAAGTCACTGAGCGACGAGGAAATCGCCGAGCTGGCTGCCTACTACGAGAGCCTGGGCGAGGGGCAGAACCCACCGCCACAGCAGCCGGCCGATGAGCCCGGGGGAGACACACAATGACCGACGAAAAAAAGAAACACGGGCGGCGGGAGTTCCTGTCCGATGCCGGCAAGGTGCTGGCCGGCCTGGGCGTGGCCGGATGCGCCGGCAGCCTGCTCAGCCAGGATGAGGGGACAGAATCCTTCCCGACCCCGGATTATGACTGGACCAAGCACCGCTGGGCTTACGGCATCGACGCCACCAAGTGCATCGGCTGCCTGCGCTGCGTCGAAGCCTGCAAGGCCGAGAACGACGTGGTGCGCGACGCCGTCCACTTCCGCACCTGGGTCGAGCGCTACGTTTACCTCGAAGGCGAGGAGCATGCCCGGGTCGACAGCCACAACGACCCGCAGAACATAGCGGCCTCGGGTTCCGAGGCGGAGTATCGCTTCGACAACCGCTACAAGGACGCCAAGGTCAGAAAGGCCTTTTTCGTGCCGAAGATCTGTAACCACTGCACGCACCCGGCCTGCGTCCAGGTGTGCCCGGTGGGCGCGACCTTCCGCACCGAGGACGGCGTGGTGCTGATCGATCACGATTACTGCATCGGCTGCCGCTACTGTGTGCAGGCTTGCCCTTATGGCGCGCGCTCGTTCATCGAAGAGGAAGGCGTCTCGGACAAGTGCACCTGGTGCTATCACCGCATCACCAAGGGGCTGCAGCCGGCCTGCGTCGAGGTCTGCCCCACCCGCGCCCGCGTGTTCGGCGACCTCAACGACCGCTCGAGCGTCATCAGCCAGTTCGTCGACAACAACCAGGTGCAGGTGCTCAAGCCCGAGAGCGGCAACGGCCCCATGTGCTTTTATATCGGCATCGACAAGGACGTATCGTGATGGACGCCGCACCCTTTACCGGCTATGTCTACCCCAACGAGGGCGTCATCCAGTGGAGCGTGCTCATCGTGATCTACCCGTACCTGACGGGGCTGGTCGCCGGCGCGTTCACGGTTTCCAGCTTCTACCATGTGTTCGGCATGCAGCGCTTCAAACCGGTCGCACGGCTGGCGCTGCTCACCTCGCTGTGCGTCATGATCTTCGTGCCGCTGCCGCTGCTGATGCATCTGGGCCACCCGGAGCGCTCCTATTACTCGATGATCACGCCGCACCTGACCTCGGCGTTCGCCATGTTCGGATTCTTCGCCGCCTTCTATATGGTGCTGCTGACGCTCGAGTGCTGGTTCGTGTTCCGCAAGGACAACGTCGAGCGAGCGCGGGAATCGACCGGGCTCAAGCGGACATTCTACCGGGTCGTCACGCTGTGGTCCGACGACATTTCGCCGCGAGCCCTTTCGATCGACGCGAATTTCCTGCTGTTGCTCGCCATCGTCGGCATCCCGTCGGCGCATGGC
>JBFFUJ010000071.1:0-10425 GCA_041571375.1 Lysobacterales bacterium
GCCGGATTCCCCTGCCAGTGGTCTCCGAGAATGCGGTCCATTCCGCAGCCGAGCAGGAACATGGCCTGGCTGGCATAACCAAGGACCTCCAGCCGGACGGCATCAGCCGCCTCCGCCAGCGCCGTGAAGTCCACCCACGCCGTGATGTCCTGCAATCCCGGCCAGAAGAATGGATCATCGTGGGCCCGGTGCCGGTAATGGCACATCAGGGTGCCGTCCCACCGCTCTGGCTGATAGTACTCGCGGCGTGGGTACCCGTAGTCTATGAACAGGGCCAGGCCGCAGTCCAGCGAGGAGCAGACGGCGTCAATCCAGGCGGGTAACCGGGGGCGGATTTCCGACCGGAAGCCCGGCGCGAACGGTTGCTCCAGGCCGCGCTCGACGTGACGCACGGCACTCTCGAGTTCCTCGGGTGCCGGCCGCATGGTCCAGGCGAAAGAGCCTTCGGACACAGTGACACACAGCTGCTCCACGGCCGCTTCACCGATTCTGAACCGCTCGGCCGGCAAGGCGTCGAGTACCTCGTTGGCGATCAGCACCCCCCGCCAGGGTTCAAGGGGCGGATGGTCCAGCCAAGTTACGCGGTCGATCAGCCCCGGCGCCTGACGGGCGATCAGCTCTCTCTGCACCTTTCTCAGGTCAGCGCTGGTCTCCAGCACGAGGTAGCGCTCGGGCAGCAGATCGGGGGGCAATGCCTGCAGCAGCCCGACGGCGAGCCGACCGCTTCCGGCTCCCACTTCCAGGACCCGATAGGCGCCCAACCGCTCCGCAACCTCACCGACCTGACGGGCCAGGCAGGCTGAAAACACCCTGCCCAGTTCAGGCGCAGTGACGAAATCACCGGAAGCCCCCAATTTGTGCAGGCCGGCCGAGTAGTAACCCAGGCCCGGTTCGTACAACGCCCGCTCCATGAAACGGGAAAACGGCACGCAACCAGCGGCCCTGATTTCCTCCTCGAGTCGTGCGACGAGGGCATTGCTCAATGGCTTGAGCTCGGAAGGGGGATCGGGCAGGATGGAACGAGGCATGGCTGGAAAGTGTGTTGGAGAGGGCGATCCATGTCCAGAGCCACGAGCAAATCCACAGCGGATGTTGCGCTGGTCACCGGCGCCGCCGCGCGAATCGGCGCATCGATTGCAACCGCGCTGCACGACCGTGGCTGCAATGTGGTGCTGCACTACAATTCCAACCGGGAGGGCGCCGAAACGCTGGCCGCCCGGCTGAACGAAGTGCGGCCGGGGAGCGCGGTCACGGCCCAGGCCGACCTGTCCGGTCAGGACGGTGTCGATGCCGTTGCGTTAAGGGTGCGCGAGGCGTTCGGACGGCTGGACGTGCTCGTCAACAACGCCTCCCGCTTTTACCCGACGGCGGTGGGGGGAACACTGCCCTGGCAGTGGGAGGACCTGCTCAACAGCAATCTGCGGGGACCGTGGTTCCTGGTTCAGGCGCTGCTCGGCGAACTGGAGGCCTCGGGCGGGTCGATCGTCAACATTCTCGACGTGCATGCCGAGCGACCGATGCGCGGACACGCGGTGTACTGCATTTCCAAGGCAGGGCTGGCCATGATGACCAGGGCACTCGCCCGCGAACTGGGTCCGGATGTCCGGGTCAACGGCGTGTCACCGGGCGCCATCCTGTGGCCCGAAAATGAGCCTACCGAAGCCGAAAAAGGCACGATCCTGGAGCGCACGGCGTTGCGCCGCCTGGGCGACCCGAAGGACATCGCCACGGCCGTCGTCTTTCTCGTGTTCGACGCGCCCTACGTGACGGGCCAGATTCTGGCCGTCGATGGCGGCAGATCGCTGAACATCTGACTGCGAGCGATACAGTGTGACTCGCTGTCTGCGTTCAGAGTTCGATGCGCTCCAGCCCCGAATCCCTGTCCGTAAACTGCCGCCATAATTCGGCCAGGGTCTCGCGACGGACCGGGTGCAGCAATTCGGGCGCCAGGTCTGCCAGCGGCCTCAGCACATAGGCGGCCGTCAGTATTTCCTCACGCGGGATTTCCAGCTCCGGGCTGATCAGGTAGAGGTCGTCGTAGAGCAGAATATCGATGTCCAATGTCCGGTTCGAGAATTTCGGTGCCCGGCGATTGCGGCCATGCCGATCCTCCAGTTCGTGCAGATAGCGCTTGAGTTCGAGCGGGGTCATCGTCGTTCGCACGCGGGCCACGAGATTGATGAAATCGGTGCCTTCGAAACCGACGGCCCGTGCCCGGTATGCCGGCGACAGGGCGACATCGGTAAACGTTTCCCTGAGTGCCCGGATTCCAGAGGTGATGTTGGCCGCTGCATCGATATTGCTGCCCAGGCCCAGAAAGGCGACGTTCATGGACGGGATTCCGTCTCAGGGGCTGGCGTCGGCTCGACGCTCGATGATCACACCGACCGCGCTCGAGCCGCGCACGGCGCCGGGCTTGCTCAGCTTCAGGGTCAGGCGGCTCACGGGGAACTCGTCCAGAACGATCGCGGCGCAGCGCTCGGCAAGGGTCTCGACGAGTTGAAACTGGCTCTGTTCGATGTACCGGATCAGGCGCTTCGAAACGGCCTTGTAGTCCAGGGTGTCCGCGATGTCATCGCTCGATGCGGCGGCCTGTATGTCAAAGTCCATTTCGAGGTCCAGGCTGACCGCCTGCCGGATCTCGCGTTCCCAGTCGTAGATTCCGATAACGGTTTCGACGGTCAGGTTTTCGATGAACACTCGATCCATGTTCAGGCTCCCAGTTCGGCCAGCGGCCATCGCGGTCGGGCGCGGATGATCTGTGGTTCCGAGCATCCGGCGAGCAGTCGATGATAGCCGGCATAAGCGATCATCGCACCATTGTCGGTGCAGAATTCGATGCGGGGATAGGATACCTGCCAACCGTGCTTCTCGCCGGCCCGGGAGAGCGCCTCCCGCAGCATGAGATTGGCTCCGACGCCGCCGGAAATGACCAACTGGCTGCAGCGGGTCTGCAACATCGCGCGGCGGCACTTGATGGCCAGGGTGTCGACCACAGCCTGCTGGAACCCGGCGGCGATATCCGCCTGGGCGTTGTCCGCTTCGCGGTGTTGATGCCATAGCTTACGCGTATGCGTCTTCAGGCCACTGAAACTGAATTCCAGACCGGGCCGGTCCGTCATTGGCCGGGGGAACGGATATTTGCCGGGGTCCCCACCCTGTGCCGCGCGGGCCACGGCCGGTCCGCCGGGGTATCCCAGCCCCAGCAGTTTGGCTGTCTTGTCGAAGGCCTCACCTGCTGCGTCGTCCAGCGTTTCGCCCAACACCCGGTAGTGCCCGATCCGCAGGACCTCGACCAACATGCTGTGGCCGCCCGAGACCAGCAGGGCCACGAAAGGAAACCCGGGCGGATCGGGCTCCAGCAGGGGCGCCAGCAGGTGTCCCTCCATGTGGTGCACCGCCACGGCGGGTACGCCGAGCGGCAGTGCAATGGCGCGGCCCACGGACGCGCCGACCAGCAGGGCACCGATCAGGCCCGGACCCGCTGTATAGGCTACACCGTCGATGTCGTCTCGGCGGCAGCCGGCCTGGCGCATGCAGTCATCCAGCAAGGGCAGCAGTTTGCGGACATGGTCCCGTGAGGCGATTTCCGGAACGACTCCACCGTACTCCGCATGGATATGAGCCTGTGAATACAGCGCGTGCGCGAGCAGGCCGAGTTCGCCGTCATAGAGGGCGACCCCGGTCTCGTCGCAGGAGGTCTCGATTCCCAGTACGCGCATCACTCGCCCGTCCGCTCAATCAGTTGTCACAGATATATATGCCGGACGTGCGATCTGCAATGGCAGCCGTGGATCGCGGGCCGGCCAATGATCCGATCATCGCCCCGCCGCGCATGTGATATCTTCAGCAGAAACCCCTGAGAGGAAGTGAATTGGCGAAGCGCATCGGCGTGGCAGCTTCCGGCAGCGCAGAGGTTTCCAGGACGGCGGTGGACATCCTGGAGGCCGGCGGAAATGCCTTTGACGCGGTACTGGCGGCTTTGTGCACGGCATCGATCGCCGAGCCCCTGCTGGTCAGTTTCGGAGGCGGCGGGTTTCTGCTCGCCTTGCCGGACGGGCACAAGCCGCGGGTCTATGACTTTTTTTGCCAGACGCCCCGCAGGCGGCGGCCCGCAGAGGAACTGGACTTCTATCCGATCTCGGCGAATTTCGGGACGGCAGAGCAGGAGTTCCACATCGGCATGGGCTCGATCGCCGTGCCCGGCGTTGTGGCCGGTTTGTTTGCCGCTCACCGGGAACTCGGCACCATGCCGCTGGCCGAGATCGTGGCGCCGGCCGTGGAACTCGCCCGCAACGGCGTGCTCATCGACGATTTTCACCATTACGTCATCCGGATCCTGCGGCCGATCATGCAGGCCACCCCGGATTCGTTTGCGCTCTATGAGTCCCCGTCACGGCCGGGCCGCCTGATTCGGCAAGGGGAATTGCTGCGCAATCCGCAGGCAGCAGATTGCATGGAGGCGCTGGTTCGGGAGGGGCCGGACCTGTTTTACAGGGGCGACTGGGCCGAGGCTCTGGCTCGCGACTGCAGGGAGCGCGGGGGGCAGGTGACCAGGGAGGACCTGGCCGCCTATCAGGTGGAGCGGCGCGATCCCGTCGTTTTCCGCTACCGCGGCACGCGCTGTGCCATCAATCCGCCGCCCTCTCCGGGAGGTTGCCTGGTGGCGTTCGCACTCAGCGTGATCGCGGACTGGGACTCCAGCGAAGACGCGTGGGGCAGTTCGCAGCACCTTCTCAACGTACTGCGTGGCATGCGTGCGGCCAGCGTCGCCCGGCATCGCTACCACCTCGAATCCGGTCTGGAGCGGGAGCGGATGGAGCGCTTGCTCGGCCAGGAGACGGTACAGGAATGGCAGAGGTCTTTGCAGCTGCACTCGCTGTTCAGCCGCGGCACGACCCACATCAGCGTGGCCGACCGCAACGGCAACATCGCCAGCCTCACGGCCTCCAACGGCGAAGGCTGCGCCTATGTCCTGCCAGGGACCGGAATCATGTTGAACAACATGCTGGGCGAGGAAGATCTGAACTTCGGCGGCTTTCATCGCTGGAAGGAGGGGGTGCGGCTGGCTTCCATGATGTCACCCACCGTTGCCGAGCTGGCCGACGGCACCCGGATCGCACTGGGTTCGGGCGGCTCCAATCGCATTCGCAGCGCCATCACGCAGGTGCTGGTCAACCTGCTGGATTTCGGGATGTCGCTCGAGCAGGCCGTTGCGGCACCGCGAATGCATCTCGAGGGCGAAATGCTGAGCATCGAACCCGGTTACTCCGAAGAGGCTTTGGCCGCACTGGTCGAGTCCGCCCCGCGCGATCATCTGTGGCCGGACAAAAACCTCTTCTTCGGCGGCGTGCACACGGTATCCATCAGGCCCGGCGGTGTTTTCCGCGGTGCGGGGGATCCACGCCGCGGCGGTGTGGTCGCCTTCGCCACGGGTCATTGAGTCAACGCTCGCAGTTGGCCGCGCACTGAAAACTTTGCACCAAACCGGCAAGGCTTGGTAAAATATGCGGCTACGTCATTGTCACGCCTCAATGAGGGCCGGGTCGGCACCGACTGGGTCCCGAGAGGCAACCAAAGGATGAGTGATTACTAAATGCCAAGTGTAAAAGTCCGCGAGAACGAGCCTTTTGAGTACGCGCTGCGCCGTTTCAAACGCTCCTGCGAGAAGGCAGGGGTGCTGGCCGAAACCCGCCGCCGTGAGTTCTACGAAAAGCCCACCCAGGAGCGCAAGCGCAAGGCGGCCGCAGCGGTCAAGCGCAACATGCGTCGCCTGTCGCGGGAAGCCGTCCGGCGCACCCGCCTCTATTAAATGTCACTGAAGGCCCGGATACAGGAAGACGTCAAGAATGCCATGCGCGCGCAACAGCGCGAGCAGCTGGCGGCGCTACGCCTGATCACCGCGGCCATCAAGCAGAAGGAAGTCGACGAGCGAATCGAACTGCAGGACGAACAGGTCCTGGCCGTGCTCGACAAAATGGCCAAGCAGCGCCGTGAGTCACTCGAGCAGTACCTCCAGGCAGGCCGCGAAGACCTGGCCGGCAAGGAGCAGTTCGAACTGGATCTGATCCAGTCGTACCTGCCCGAACCGTTATCCGAAGAGCAGCTCTCAGACCTGATTGCGACGACCATCGCGGAGGTCGGCGCGAGCAGCCTGAGCGATATGGGGTCGGTGATGAGTGCGCTCCGCGGACAGGTCCAGGGCCGTGCCGACATGAAGGCTGTCAGCCAGGCCGTCAGAGCCAGGCTTGCCTCCTGAGCGATCGGTCGCGGTACGGGGCGCCTGAATGGCAGGCCTGATCCCGGACTCCTTCATCGAGGAATTGCTTGGGCGGGTCGATATCGTCGAAGTGGTCGAGCGACGGGTTCCGCTGAAAAAGGCCGGGCGCGAGTTTCAGGCCCGCTGCCCCTTCCACGACGAGAAAACCCCCTCTTTCACCGTCAGCCCCCAGAAGCAGTTTTACCACTGCTTTGGTTGCGGAGCGCACGGCTCGGCGATCGGGTTCATGATGAACTACGAAGGCCTCGAATTCGTCGATGCGGTCGAGGAACTGGCGCGCATGGCGGGCTTGGAAGTCCCGCACGAAAAGTCCTCCAAACCCCGGCCGTCGGCCGCGCTGTACGAGGTGCTGTCCGATGCGGCAGCGTGGTATCAGGAACAGCTCAGGCAAAGTCCCGAGGCCGTCGCGTATCTGAAGCGTCGGGGGCTGTCGGGCGAAATTGCCGCCCGTTTCGAAATCGGCTACGCGCCCGCGGGGTGGGACGGCTTGATCCGGCAGTTCGGCAAGGACGAGCAGCGCATGGCCTTGCTGCAGCGTGCCGGCATGCTCAGCAAAGGCAAGAGCGGCGCTTACGACAAGTTCCGTGATCGCATCATGTTTCCGATCCACGACCGTCGCGGGCGGGTTATCGGCTTCGGCGGGCGGGCGCTGGCCGAGGACGGTCCGAAATACCTCAATTCGCCTGAAACCGAACTGTTCCACAAGGGCCGGGAACTCTATGGCCTTTATCTCGCGCGCAAGAGCCAGGCAAAGCTGGATCGGATAATTGTCGTTGAGGGCTACATGGACGTGGTGGCGCTGGCACAGTTTGGATTCACCAATTGCGTGGCCACTCTTGGCACGGCCACGACCGGTGACCATGCCGAACTGCTGTTCCGGGCTGCCGAGCAGGCGGTTTTCTGCTTCGATGGCGACCGGGCCGGCCGACAGGCCGCTTGGCGCGCTCTGGAGTCGACGCTGCCGCGCCTGGGAGAGGGTCGCCAGGCCCGGTTCCTATTCCTGCCCGAGGGCGAGGACCCGGACAGCCTGGTGCGAGGGCAGGGAGCAGAGGTATTCGAAGCGCTGTTGGACGAATCGTCCCCCCTTTCTGAATACTTCTTCGATCACTTCACCTCGGCGGTCGATATGGCCTCAATCGACGGACGCGCGCGACTGGTGGAGTTGGCAAGGCCGAGCCTCGAGCGGTTACCGTCCGGGATATTCCGCGACATGATGTTCGAGCGACTGGAAGCCCTGGCCCGGCACAAGGTCCAGCGACCGGTGCGCAGTCCGGCTTCGCCGCCGGCCCGGTCGTCCGCCGACGCCGCTCCGCCGACCCAACGCACGGCGATGCGCCTGGCACTCGCCCACCTGGTACAGAATCCAGCCCTGGCGGGCGAGGTCCGCAACCTGGCCGTGATGGAAGGCTGTGACTTGCCGGGTTTCGAAATCTTCAGAGAACTTGTTGACTTCTGTGCAAAAGGCCCCAATATGACAACCGCTCAACTCCTGGAGCTTTGGCACGATCACCCGGCGCGGGCACATCTGACGAAACTGGCTACCTGGGACTTGCGAGGGGACGGCAAGCGTCTGCTGCACGAATTCCGTGATGCCGTCACGGGGCTCGAACTGCAGTGGACGGAAAGCCTTATTGGGAGGATGCCGAAGATCGTTGATCTCGGACCCGAGGACCGCAAGAAACTCGTGAATTTGCAGCAGCGCAGGCAGGAGTTGATCAAAGATTTACAGGACGGAGCTTCGTAGTCGGGGCGGCTGCCGCCGGCGACGTCGCCGCACCCGCGGTCTTGGACTATAGTTAGTTAGCCTGACAGATATCGTATGAACGAAAACCAGCAGTCCCAATTGAAAGAGCTCATCACCAAAGGCAAGGAGCAGGGTTTCCTGACCTATGCCCAGGTGAACGATCACCTGCCTGATGACATCGTCGATCCGGAACAGATCGAAGACATCATCAACATGATCAACGACATGGGGATTTCGGTGCACGAGGAAGCGCCGGACACCGATGAGCTCATCCTCAACGACGATGCGACCACCGATACCGATGACGACACAGCCGCCGAAGAGGCGGCGGCGGCCCTGGCTGCGGTCGAAACCGAGATCGGCCGAACCACGGATCCGGTTCGCATGTACATGCGCGAGATGGGCACGGTCGAATTGCTGACTCGTGAAGGTGAAATCGCCATCGCCAAGCGTATCGAGGATGGTTTGCTGCAAGTGCACCAGGCCCTGGCGCGTTATCCCGGCACCTATGCCACGCTGCTGCTCGAGTACGCCAATTACAAGGACGGCAGGCAGCGCCTGACCGAGCTGATGATCGATTTCATCGATCCGGAAGCGCTGGCCAAAGAAGAGATTCCGAAACCGGCCAGACCAGCCAAAGCGAAAGCCGAGCCCAGCAAGGAAGACCTTCAGGACGACGAGGACGTCGATGAAGGGGACGAGGACGACGAGGACGAGGACGACGAGGATGCCGAAGCAGAAGAGCAGGCACCCACCGGGCCCGACCCCGAGGAGGTCGATCGGCGATTTGAAGAGATTGCAGCGCTCTATCGCCGCTTCGTCAAGCTGAAGGACAAGCACGGTCTGAGTCACAAGAACGTGCTGAAAGTCCGCGAAGAACTGGCGGACCGGTTCATGCGCATCAAGTTTCCGGCCAAGATGGTGGACCATCTGGTCGATCGCTTGCGGTTCGTCGTGTCCCAGACCCGCGACCTGGAGCGCATGATCCTGCAGATGGCCGTGGTACAGGCCAAGATGCCCAAGTCGGTTTTTCTGAAGTCGTTCACCGAGAACGAGGCCAATCCGAGGTGGCTCACGCCCAGTCTGAGGGGCAAGCAGAAGTGGGTTCCGGCCCTGAAGGAATATGCCCCGGAAATCCGCGCGGTACAGGAAAAGCTGGCCAAGCTGGAACGGGACGCGCAGGTCACCATTGCTGAGCTGAAGGACATCAATCGCACGATGTCCATCGGTGAGGCCAAGGCCCGGCGGGCCAAGAAAGAGATGGTCGAAGCCAACCTGCGGTTGGTGATCTCCATCGCCAAGAAGTACACCAACCGTGGCCTGCAGTTTCTGGACCTGATCCAGGAGGGCAACATTGGCCTGATGAAGGCGGTGGACAAGTTCGAATACCGCCGTGGGTACAAGTTTTCGACCTATGCGACCTGGTGGATCCGTCAGGCCATCACGCGTTCGATCGCGGACCAGGCCCGGACGATCCGTATTCCGGTGCACATGATCGAGACCATCAACAAGCTCAATCGGATTTCCCGGCAGATGCTGCAGGAAATGGGCCGGGAGCCGGTGCCGGAAGAGTTGGCGGCGCGCATGGACATGCCGGAAGACAAGGTCCGCAAGGTGCTGAAGATCGCCAAGGAACCCATATCCATGGAAACGCCGATCGGTGACGACGAGGATTCACACCTGGGCGATTTCATCGAGGATGCGAATATTTCCTCGCCAATCGACTCGGCGACCGGTTCCGGTTTGACCGGTACGGTGCAGGGCGTCCTGGCCGGCCTGACGCCGCGCGAAGCCAAGGTGCTGCGCATGCGCTTCGGCATCGACATGAACACCGACCACACGCTGGAGGAGGTCGGCAAACAGTTCGATGTCACCCGCGAGCGCATTCGCCAGATCGAGGCCAAGGCGCTCAGGAAACTGCGTCATCCGACCCGTTCGGAACAGCTCCGCAGCTTCCTCGACCTCGATTGAGCAGACAGAATCGGGAGATTAGCGTGAAACAGAATGTCCACAACGCAGAGCGCGTAGTCCGCGTCGTGATCGGTCTGGCAATCGTCAGTCTGGTCTTTGTCGGCCCGCAGTCCAACTGGGGGTGGCTTGGCCTGATTCCGGTGGCAACCGGCCTGACCGGCTGGTGCCCGCCCTACGCGCTGTTGGGTATCAGTACCTGCAAGAAACCGGACTAAGCAGCAAGCCGGTTGCGGACCGGCGCAAGCGCTATACTGCCGGAACTCTTTCCTGGGGGCCCTTAGCTCAGTTGGTTAGAGCAGTCGACTCATAATCGATTGGTCGCAGGTTCAAGTCCTGCAGGGCCCACCAATCCAGGCACAAAAAAACCGCCGGCTCGCCGCCGGCGGTTTCCGTTTTTCCCCGGTGACGATGTCTATTCGAGATCCAGGAA
>JBFFUJ010000072.1:0-10282 GCA_041571375.1 Lysobacterales bacterium
CAATTCGCCGATACTCCGAGCTTCCGCATCGAAATCGAGTCCAGTCCCGTTGAAGTCGCGATAGAAATCGCCGAGCAGCAATTCTCCACCGACTATCCGCCCGTTTACGGTGTACGCCGATTCATCGGTATCTGTCCAGTCGCCGCTCACGTCGAACTGCAACGCTTCGCCGGCAAACTGGCCGTCCGGCGAATCGAAGGACACCTGCCGGGCAGCGATGCGGAGTTTTGTCTCCGCCGGGCCGGCCACCGCTTGCCTCCAATCCAGCTCAGCCCGAATCAGGCCCTGCTTCAGCCAGGACGCCTCGGCCGGTATTCCGGGCCAGCTCCGGATCATCGTCAACGGCTGGTCCTCGGCCTCGAGTCTCAGCAACAAAGCTTCTGGACGGTCCTGCAGACGAAAGCGCGCCGCCCACCCCCGTGCCTCCAGGTTCCCGCTCCACACCGTCTCTTCTTCGCTTGGCGCCGGGGGATCCAGTCGACCGGCGATGATGACATCACTGCCGGCTAATTCCGCCCCCGGTCCCGCCATGCCGCGAAAGCCCAACTGAAAGTCGCCCGTCGCCTGAATGCTGACCTCCACCTGTTCGAACAGCCGCTCACCGTACCGGACCTCAGCGGCCCGAAAATGGATTTCGGGCCAGCTGGCGCCAGCCGTTTCCGGCAGCAGGCAAAACGGACCGAGGAGGATAAAGACCAAATAGGGCAGCGGCCCGCGGAAAAATACCCTTGCCAGGCGCGGAGTTTGATCTATGCTTCTTTTGGGGAACAAGGCCATCAGGCTCGTGCGTTGCTTGGTACGTGTCGAAAGGGGACATGCGTGAACATAGACCATCTCGCTTCGGAAACCAGGGTGCTGGTCGTCGACGACCACCAGGTAAGTCGAATGGTTACGGAAGCAGCATTGCGACAGAACGGCCTGACTGTCAAGCAGGCCACTTCGGCGGCGGAAGCCTTGCGGCTCGCGTTGGCCTGGCTGCCACAAGTGATTCTGATGGACGTCGAACTGCCGGATACCGACGGATTCCAGGCGGTTCGCAGAATCAGGCGAGCCTGGCCGCGGCGGCATCCACTGCCGCGAATTGTCATGACCAGCGCAGCCCCGCCGGAGCAGGCACGCGGCAAGGTTCCCGCAATCGAAACGGATGGCTACCTGCTGAAGCCCGTCGACAGGCGCAGCCTTCTCGATGCGGTCCAGCCTCCCGAATCGCGGGCGACGCCCTCGGATGGCCCGGTCCCGGAGGCTGCCGATCTTTGGCCATCGTTCAGGGCGGAACTCGAACGGCGGACGCGCGAACTCGACCGCTGCATGATGACTTGCGATCTGGCCGCAGCCAGGTCAATCCTTCACCAGCTGATCGCTTCCAGCGGCATGTTCGGCGAGGCCGGACTGGAACGCAGCCTGCGCGCCCTGCATTCGACCTGCTGCGAACTCGCCGATTCCGCCCGCCTGGCCCAGGACTACTTCAGGGTGCTGGTGGAGGTGCAGGCATGCCTGGATTCAGGCCCACACCGCGACAACTGGAAGAGCTCGTGATCAGGCCGTCTCGATCGCTCGCTTCATTTCGGCGACGGCGGCTTCGAGACCGACGAAAATCGCGCGTGCAACGATCGAGTGACCGATGTTGAGTTCGGTCATCTCAGGCAGGCGGGCAATGGCTTGCACGTTTTCGAGATGCAGGCCGTGCCCCGCGTTGATCTGCAGCCCCAGGCGATGTCCAAGGACGCAGGCGTCGTGCAGTCGCCGCAGTTCGAGCCGCTGTGCCTCGCCAACGCAATCCGCATAGCTGCCCGTGTGCAGTTCGATCACGGGCGCCCCGACGTCTGCGGCGGCCTGCACCTGTTCGGGATCCGGGTCGATAAACAGCGACACCCGGATGCCCGCGCCTTGCAGCCTCGCTACTGCATCCGCTACCGCCCCGGAGTTGGCCTGCACGTCCAGCCCGCCTTCGGTGGTCAATTCCTCCCGCTTCTCAGGCACCAGACAAACGTCCGCGGGCCGGTGGCGAAGCGCGACTTCGAGCATCGGGCCGGTGACCGCCATCTCAAGATTCACGCGCGTCCGTGTCGCCTCGCAAAGCTCCGCCACATCGGCATCCTGGATATGACGGCGATCTTCGCGCAGATGCACGGTAATGGAATCGGCCCCGGCATTCTCGGCCAGCCGAGCGGCCTCTATCACGGACGGATAGGACGTGCCGCGGGCTTGCCGCACGGTGGCCACGTGATCGATGTTAACGCCTAGCAAAACGGGCATGAGCCTGGCCTTCAAAATCCTCAAGTAAACAGTTGCTGCGATTTGATCGCACGTTCTCCCAGGTGGAACCGGATCAGCCTGCGCATCAGAAGTTTCAACTGAGCCAGATGCCGGTCGTCGATATCGCCCGATTTTAACGCCAGCAAGGCCTCCCCGGAAATCATATTCTCCAGGGGCTCCGCGCCTTCGCCCACCATCACAGGACCGTGTTCTGGCCGGTAATCGTACCAGGCATCGCTCCGCAGTGGTTCTCCCGAACGGGTTTCACAATCCAGCTGCAGTCCGAAGCCGGCGGCATTCAGAAGTTCGAATTCGAACCGCCTCAGCAACGGTTGCGGCCTCGCGCCGCCGGCCAGAGTGCTCACCAGTTGCTTGTATTGGTCGAACAGACCGGCATGGGCGTCCGAGCGCTGCAGGAACCTCATCAGCAATTCGTTCGCATAGAGGCCGCAGAACAGCGCCTCTCCGGCCAGGGCGGGAGGAGCCGCGATCTGCTCCGCCCCGGTCAGCGTACCGAGCTCTCCACGCTGATTCCAGCTCAGCAGCAAAGGCCTGAACGGCTGCAGCAGGTTTTTCCAACGAGACTTCGCGCCGCGGGCACCCCGTGCCACCAGGCCAATCCGTCCGTGCTGGCGTGTCAGCGCCTCGACGAGCGAGCTGGATTCCCGGTACGCTCTCGCATGCAGGACGTAGGAAGGCTCGGCCGAAACCCGCACGCGTTCAACCCTGTTCGACGTAACCGAACTGCCGCAGCGCCCGCTCGCTGTCCGACCAGTCGCGACTGACCTTCACCCAGAGACGAACGAAGACTTTCTCACCGAACAGCTGCTCCATTTCCCGCCGTGCCCGAATGCCAACCTGTTTCAGCACGCTACCGTCCTTGCCGATGACGATCTGCTTCTGGTCGGGGCGCTCGACCCAGACAACGGCACCGACCCGCAGCAGCTTATCAGTTCGTTTGAATTCCTCGATCCCGACCGCCAGCGAATACGGTATTTCCTGATGCAGACGCATCATCAGCTGCTCCCGGATCAGCTCTGCCGCCAGAAACCTTTCGCTGCGGTCAGTGAATTGTTCTTCGTCATACAGAGGGCGGGAAAACGGCAAAAAGCGCCGTACCAGTCGCTCGAGGTCGGTGACGCCGTCGCCCGTCCTGGCCGAGATCATGAGGACTTCCTCGAATCGTCCAGCGCCAATATCCTCCGCCACGAAATTCAGCAGTTGCGCCTTGTCGGCGACGCGGTCGATCTTGTTGACCACCAAAATGACCGGTGTGCCGGCCTGCTCCAGCGACCGAGCGACAAACTCGTCCTGGCGCCCCCAGCGACCCGCCTCGACCAGAAAAAGCACCACGTCCACGTCGTGCAGGGCAGCCTGCGCGATGCGGTTCATGTGACGGTTGAGTGCACGGTGGGCGGCCAGGTGTATTCCCGGCGTGTCGACGTAAACCACCTGCCCCTGTGCGGTGGTTTTGATCCCGGCGATACGCTGCCGAGTGGTCTGCGGTTTGGCAGTCACGATGCTCAGCTTCTGCCCGAGGATCCGGTTCAGCAGGGTCGATTTGCCGACATTCGGCCGCCCCACGAGAGCGACGTAACCACAGCGGTACGTCGAGTCCTCCCCGCCGGCAGTGCCGGTTTCGTCGGCGACCGTCGAGGACGAATGAGGCTGCTTTTCGCCCGTGGTCATTGGGTCTAAGACTCCAGCAACGCCGACAGCACCCGCGCCGCGGCCGCCTGTTCGGCTTTTCGCCGGCTGCGACCGCTGGCCTCCAGCGCCATGTCATCGTCGCGCAAGCGGCACACGACATAAAACTCCTTGGCGTGATCCGCACCCTCCTCGCGCAGCAGATGATACTCGGGCAGGGCCCGCCCCCGCGCCTGCAGCCACTCCTGCAGGCGGGTCTTTGGGTCTTTCAGGTCGTCGGCTTCGGGCAGTTGCTCGATCAACGGATCGAACAGCCTGACCACGATGTCGCGGCAAGCCTCGTATCCACCATCGACAAAAATGGCTCCGAGCAGCGCTTCCAGGGCATCCGCCAAAATCGATGCCCGACGGAACCCTCCGGATTTCATTTCGCCCTCGCCCAACCTGACCTGTCGACCGAGGTCGATGGAGGCAGCGACCTCAGCCAGTGCCGGCCCCCTCACCAGGCGTGCCCGCATCCGGCTCAGGTCGCCCTCACGTGCCTCAGGGCGAAGCTCGTAAAGACGCCATGCAATAATCATGTTCAGGACGCTGTCGCCCAGGAATTCCAGGCGCTCGTTGTTGCCCGCACCCGCACTACGGTGTGTCAGCGCCTCGCGCAACAGTTCCGGGTCCTCGAACCGATAGTCGATCCCGGCTACGGAACCTTTCAATGGCTTATCTCAAAACCACGGTCCGGTCGAAACTGCCGATGAGGTCTATGTTGCCGATGAAGTCTTTCCGCACCTCGTAGGCCACCCGAACATTAACACCGTCTTTTTTCTTGGAAACACGAATGTGCTCGTTCTTGATGTTGTCGCTGGCATAACTCGCCCACAGACTCATCTGGATACTCTGCTTGATCTTGTACACGGGAAATGTCTTCGCCGCGGGATCGTTCTCGAGCTTTTCCATGGCGTTGATCAGCGCATGATATTCAAGATACATCGGCACGACCCGCATGCCACCGTAGGCGAAAAACACCACCATTGACAACACGATCAGAAATCCGATCAGAGTCAAGCCCCTGTTTTTTCTGATGTTCATTTCCATCACTTGCTTCCTTGTGTAGTGGCACCCGAAATGAACCCGGATTGGAGGGACCGACGATCTCGCTCGGGCCGCTCCAGGCCCTGGAACGACCCTACTATAGCGCCAGATGCTCTGTCTTAAAAAGTCCGCCTGCCGTCATTCGATGCCGTTGCCGATGCGTGAAAGGTCGCCGCACCCCCTCTTGTAGTCGAAATTCAACCAGATTCCCACGGCGCGTCCCATCAGATGCGTTTCCGGGACAAAGCCCCACTCCCGGCTGTCATTGCTGCGGTCACGATTGTCTCCCATCACGAAATAGTGAGCCTCCGGCACGACCCATTGCTGATTGCGGCTCCCCGAGTGCTCGTGAACCAGGATATCGTGGCTGACCTCCCCCAGGCGCTCGGAAAAGCGGACGGCGTCCGCGCGAGGGCTGTCACATTTCGTGTCGCTGCTCGAGTACCGGCCCTGCCTCGCAACCGCTACGGCCTCGCCGTTTATGAACAGTTGCTTGTCGCGATAGGTGATGGTGTCGCCCGGCAGACCAACGACCCGCTTGATGAAGTTGACCTTGGGGTCCACCGGATAGCGGAATACCGCCACGTCGCCGCGCTCGGGCTCACCAATCGACACCACCTTGCGATTGACTACGGGCAACCGCAGGCCATAGGCAAACTTGTTGACGACGATGAAGTCGCCGACCAGCAGGGTCGGAATCATCGAGCCGGACGGAATCTTGAACGGTTCGAACAGAAAGGACCGAAACAACAGCACAATCAGCAGTATGGGAAAGAGGGATTTCGAATACTCCACCACCACCGGGTCCCGCGCCCGCTGCAGTTCTGTTTGCACGGCACGGTCCATTCGACGACGCCGCAACAGCAGGCTGTCGAACAACCAGATCAACCCGGTCAGTGCCGTCAGCAGCACCAGGAGTAGCGAAAAATCAGGCTTCATCTTCGAGCTTACCTCTTATTGTCCTGTTGCAGCACGGCCAGAAACGCCTCCTGCGGAATCTCCACCCTTCCCACCTGTTTCATGCGCCTCTTGCCGGCCTTCTGCTTTTCGAGCAGTTTTCTCTTGCGCGTCACGTCGCCCCCGTAGCACTTGGCCGTCACATTTTTTCGCAGGGCCTTGACCGTCGTCCGCGCTATCACCTGCGATCCGATGGCCGACTGGATAGCGACGTCGAACATCTGCCGGGGAATCAGGTCCTTCATCCTCACCGCAAGGTCCCTACCACGCCGCTGAGCCTGCTCGCGGTGGACGATCAGCGAGAGTGCATCGACTTTCTCGCCGTTGATCAGCACATCGAGCCGCACGAACGGCCCGGCCTGAAAGCGGACGAAATGGTAGTCGAAGGAAGCGTAGCCGCGGCTGACGGACTTGAGCCGGTCGAAGAAGTCCAGGACGACTTCCGAAAGCGGCAGTTCATAGCGTATCGACACCTGCCCGCCAATGAATTGCATCCCTTTCTGCGCGCCGCGCTTCTCTTCACAGAGCCCGATTACCGCGCCGACATAATCCTGCGGCACCAGGATATTGGCCTCGATGATCGGTTCACGCACTTCCGCAATTTTATTGCTGGGAGGCAAACGTGCCGGGTTTTCCAGGCTGACCACCTCCCCGTCGTTCATCTCCACCTCATAGATGACGGTCGGCGCCGTGGTCACCAGGTCCATCCCGTACTCGCGCTCGAGACGCTCCTGAACGATGTCCATGTGCAGCAGACCAAGAAAACCGCAACGAAAACCGAAGCCCAACGCTTCTGATGTCTCGGGCTCGAACTGCAGGGAGGCGTCGTTGAGCTGCAAACGATCCAGCGCCTCGCGCAAATCGGGAAAACTGTCCGCATCGGATGGAAAAAGGCCGGCGAACACGCGGGGTTGCATTCTCTTGAAGCCGGGCAGAGGCTCGGCGGCACCGTCTTTTGCGAGCGTCACGGTATCGCCGACCGGAGCGCCGTGAACGTCCTTGATGCCGGCGACGAAAAAACCCACCTCACCGGCCGTGACCCGCGGCCGAATGACGCGCTTGGGAGTGAACACCCCCACCTGTTCCACCTGGTGTTGCTTGCCGGTGGACATGAGGCGGATCTTGTCGCCCTTTCCCATCGATCCGTCGACCACCCTGATCAGAGACACGATGCCCAGGTAGTTATCGAACCAGGAGTCGATAATCAGCGCCTTCAGAGGCGCTTCGGCTTTGCCGCGAGGACAGGGGATGCCGCGGACCAGGGTCTCGAGCACCTGATCCACACCTTCGCCGGTCTTGGCGCTGATGCACAGGGCGTTGGCCGCCTCGATGCCAATGATGTCCTCGATTTCCTGCTTTACCCGTTCGGGTTCAGCGGACGGCAGATCGATCTTGTTCAGGACCGGAATGACTTCCAGGCCCAATTCGACCGCCGTATAACAATTGGCCACGCTTTGGGCCTCCACCCCCTGCGCGGCATCGACTACCAGCAGCGCGCCCTCGCAGGCGGCCAGCGAACGTGACACCTCGTAGGAAAAGTCGACATGGCCGGGGGTGTCGATGAAGTTCAGCTGATAGGTCTCGCCATCGCTGGCGTGGTAGTCCAGCGTCACGCTTTGTGCCTTGATGGTGATGCCCCTCTCGCGCTCCAGTTCCATGGAATCGAGGACCTGGTCCGCCATTTCCCGGTCGCTGAGCCCACCGCATTTCTGAATGAAACGGTCGGCCAGCGTCGACTTGCCATGGTCGACGTGCGCGATGATCGAAAAATTTCTGATATGACTCTGATCCATGCCCCGCACGCCAGGCTGTCCCGTGAAAACCAAGGGGCCACCCGTTATTGGCCGAACGGATGGCCCCCTGGCAGAAGGCAGATTATATCCTATGCCGATATCACTCTTCAGCGCCGGGCGTATACGCGACGAAACGGGTAACGCCGTCGCTCATCACGCGCAATGCAACGGCCTTGCCCTCCGGCACGGACTGCACGGCGCGATCGAAAGCCGCGATGTCGCTGATCGCTTTATTGTTGATCATCAGAATGACATCGCCCTGCCGAATGCCCGCTCGGTAGGCTGCATCGCTCTCGACCCGCGTGATCAGCACACCACCGTCCGGATCCCCGAGGGACCGGCGCAGCTCGTCGCTGATTGGCTCGACCTGCAGGCCGAGTGCGTTGCTCTGGCCGCTTCCGGCGGTGGAAGCCAGCACGTTACCTTCCCCGTCGGACTCCAGGGAATCCAGCGTGACATCGAAGATCTTCTTCTTGCCGTTGCGGCTGACCACGACTTCGGCGCGGGTGCCGGGCGGATGCGCACCCACGATCGGGGGCAGATCGCTCCATGCCTCAACAGGCTCGCCGCTGAAACTCAGGATCACGTCACCCGGCTCGATACCCGCTTTATCAGCGGCGCCACCAGCGTTCACGTCGTTGACCAGGGCTCCGATCGGCCGGTCGAGGTCCAGGGCCTCCGCCATTTCGCGTGTTACCGCCCCCACCTGCACACCCAGCAAGCCCCGGGAGACTTTGCCGTGCTCGCGCAATTGCATGACGGCGGCGTTGGCGGTCTCGATCGGTATCGAGAAGGACAGACCCATGTAACCGCCTCCCGAACTCAGGATCCAGGAGTTGATGCCGACTACCTCTCCGTCCAGGTTCAGCAATGGTCCGCCCGAGTTGCCCCGATTGATCGCGACGTCGGTCTGGATGAACGGCACGTACTGCTGCTGGTTGGTGCTGCGGCCCTTGGCGCTGACGATACCCGCCGTCACCGACTGCTCGAAGTTGAAGGGCGAACCGATGGCAACCACCCACTCACCCGGGCGCAGCACATCGCTGTCGCCGAGACTCAATGTCGGCAGGTCTTCCGCGTCGATCTTGAGCAGAGCGACGTCGCTCAGGGGATCGGAACCGATCAGCTCGGCCTCGAACTCGCGCCGGTCCGCCAGCCGGACGATGATCTGGTCGGCATTCTCCACCACGTGGTGATTGGTCATGATGTAACCATCGTGCTCGATAATGAACCCGGAGCCGGCGCCCCGGCGATCCGGACGACCGTATCCCGGGTTTCCCGGAACATCGAAAAATCGACGGAAAAACTCAGGCATCTGTTCGAGGTCATGCGGATTGTCCGCGTCGCCCTCGTCCGGCCTGATCCGGTCCCCGAACTGCGTCACCTGGATGTTCACCACCGCCGGCACGGCCTCCTCGACCAGACCGGTAAAGTCCGGCAAACCTGTAACCCGGGCCGAAGCCGTGTTGGCGAAAGCCACCAGGCACCAAACCGCAATTTGAATCATTGATCGTCTGATCACGAAACCACCTCTTTTCTCTCCAATTCATCGTCAGCAACCACGCCCAGCAACTGTACTCCGACGGGGTCGTTGAAACGTCCAGCCCAGCGGCGATTACGATGCAGAACCGCGCCCGCGCACAGCACTGCAGCCAGCAGGGCCGTCGCATCAATTGCCGGCGCGCTCAGCATGAGCGTCCCTGATAGATAGTGGCCAACAAACGCTCCTCCAAGTCCCGCCAGCAGCGGATACAGATAAAACCTCGCGGCCAAGCGCAGAAAAAGCGCCTCGGGCAGGCCAATCACGACTGCCTGGCCCTGCTGCGCTGCCACCGCGTTCGGGCACTCGAGCGTCACTGCCCGACGCCTCAGCAATCGCCCGAAAACACCGGCGCCGCAGCCCTGGCCCGCGTCGCACGCCGGACAGCCGACCCGGCCGCCAAGCCGCACGACTGCGCGGCCGCCGTCCGTCGCGACCACCATGCCCTGCTGTTCAATCATGGCCCCGGCAGAACCAGCCGGTCAGTGCGGGACCGGGATCACACCGTCGCCGATGTAGCGCACGGTCGCCGCGGGAACATCACCGACGACGGTAATGACGGCGCCCTCGGCAATCCGCGAAAACGCGTGGGTCGTGCCCATTCGGCTGACGCCGGCGGACTGTTCCGCCGCGCCTTCGCTCTCGGTCTCGACGTATACGGAAACCGCGGCCAGGCCATCACTGAAGACGAAGTGCTCGAACAGGTCCTGGTCCTGCCCGTTGAAGAACCGGTGGGCGGTCAGTTCGAAGCCGGGTGGCAAGCTGCTGGGTTCCCACTGCGGTTGCGACACCGCTTGCCCCAGTCCCGCCGGCAGACGCGACTCCACGGTTTTGAATTCAGCCAGCCGGCTGCTCGGGGCCAATTCCCGCGCATCGACTTCTGAGCCCATCCGGAAATCCGTGAACATCAACTTCGCCAGTGGCTTGCGTCCGGGACCGAACAACTCCCATTTGAGAGGCAAGGCCGAGTGCTTTTCCAGCCACAGTGTGTAACCGTAGC
>JBFFUJ010000073.1:0-10090 GCA_041571375.1 Lysobacterales bacterium
CATCAACCGCCACCAGTCCGGGTCCATCAAGTCGGCATGGTTCTTTCGGAAACTCGCCATGTCCTGCTCATCGGCAAAGAAGAAGGGGCCAAAGGTCTCCGGGAAAACGTCGTTTTCCTGTACGGAATACCAGGGGGTATCGGACATCACGTCGTCGAAGTCGCGCGGCGGTGGGACGCGCCGGAAGTTGCACTCGGTGATGTAGCAGATCTCGTCATAATCGTAGAAGACCACCCGGCCTAGCCGGGTGACCCCGAAGTTCTTTTTCAGCATGTCTCCGGGGAAGATATTGGCGCCGGCGAGGTCCCGTATGGCATTGCCGTAGTCGCGGATGACGCGCTTGCGCGCCCCTCCTGCGGCGTGTGCGAGGTAATTGTCGAGCGGCTCCATGCGCCGTTCGATATAGACGTGTCGGATGACCAGCATGTCACCGTCGAGCTCTATCGAACTGGCAGCCTCTTCGCGCAGCTGCTCCATCAGGGACGGATCAATGTGTTCCAGCGGGATGGCCACATTCGAGTATTCCAGAGTGTCGGCCAGGCGGCCGGCACGATCGTGGTATTTGACCAGCAGGTACTTTTCCTTGACATCTTGCCGTGTTGAGGTCTTCGGCGGATCGAAGCGGTCCTTGATCACTTTGAACACGAACTGAAAAGACGGCAGGGTGAACACCAGCATGACCATTCCGCGCACGCCCGGTGCAATCTGGAAATTGTCACGGGAATGGTTGAGGTGATGCTGCAGTTGGCGATAGAAAATGGTTTTGGCCTGTTTCTGCAGCCCCAGCATGGCGTAGAGGTCGACCACGGACTTGCTGGGCATGATGGACAGCAGAAAGGACACGTAAGCCGACGGTACTTCCATGTCCACCAGAAAGTACGCGCGCGAAAAGCTGAAAAGGATAGCCACCTCTTTCTGACGCATCAACAGCGTATCCGCGAACATTTCGCGCCGGTCGTTCTGCAGCATTGGAATGACGAACGGCTGTACGATCTCGCCGTTGATGACCCGGCCCACCACCTGGGCTGCCGAGTTGCGGAAAAACAGGCTGTCGAGAATCTGGATCTGGAAATTGGGTTGCGCCTTCCAGTTTTCGGACCGACTGGTGAGCAATTCCCGTTCCAGGCATCGAACATCGCGGCGGAGATCTTCCCAGGTGTTGTTCAGGTTAAATCCGGTGAGGATTTCCAGCAGGCTGCGGCGCAAGCCGTCGCTGCTTGGATAGTAGCTGCGATAGGTTGGGCTGCTGCCCTCGAGGTACTCCGTGCTGATAGCGGGTCGCCAGAAGATATACTCGCTATTGTAGTAATCTCTGTGAAGTACTCTGCAAGCTACTGAGTTATAGAATGTTTCTGCACATTCCGCCTGGAGATGATTCATCAGCTTGCCGATGAAGACGATCTTGATGCGCGGCCAGATTTCGCTGTGTGACGCGGCTTCGGGATAGGTCTGGTGTATTTTTTCCACCGTCTCCCTTACCCGTTGCTCGTAACCCTGGATGCGTTCCCGGTTCACCTGGGCCGCGCGCGCCCAGTCGGAATGTTCGAAGCAGTCCTTGCCTTCGCGGCTGAATTGTTGGAAGAGCCGGTAGTGACGGTTGAATCCGTCCAGGATGGCCTGTGCTACTCCTGCCCAGGTGTCCATGCTCATGACCGTTTCACCCCGCGAAGTCTCAAGGTTCTCCGATAGCCTCGAACAGACCGATCCCGGCGGATTCCACCGCGCGCCGAAACTCGGCGAGCTCCGAATCGATGAATCGGTCCAGCGCCGCATTGGCCTCATCCAGGGAGCGCTCGGCCAGATCCCGGTAGGCCAGGGCCGTGACAGTCGGGGCTTCCCGGGTGCTGCTCACGTATTCGTCTGCCAGCTCGATCTGATTGACTACACGGTCCTCGTCGTAAGGGATGCCTTTGGTCTCTGGGGGCACCCTGAAACGCTCCTCGAGCCCTTCAAGATCTTTCTTGACTGCCTCGGCCCGTTCGAGCAGGGATTGCAGGCCTGCATCGAGTTCGGCGGCTGCCGGTTTGCGGTGCCCGATCAGTTCGATCACCGTTTCGGTGTCGGCCCGCAGCCGAACGATCCGCTCCACCGAGCTGACGGCGCCATCCCGCAGGCGTTGCAATGACAGCTGGACTTCGTAGTTTTGCCGCTGGGCCGCGGGGGTAACCGTGGACCGTGGATCCGGGACGACCTCAATGGGAGATTCCGCCGTCGCGATGTCGCCCTGCTCCGACGTCAGCGAGAGCGCGACACGGTATTGACCCGGAGGAACTTCCGGGCCATCCGGAAGCCCGTCCTCGGTGTCCGGTGCATCCGGAGCGGGCAGGGGCCGGACCCCGTCGTGGCGCATGTTCCACACAACCCGATTGAGGCCCTGGTGAACCGGGAATCTCTGTCGCCGGACGGTCTTCCCCGTGGCGTCCTGAATCGTCATTTCCACTTTGGGCAGCTGCTTCTCTCCGGAATCGTCTGTCTGCCCGGCCCGTGCCGCCCCGGTCAGCCCGGCCTTTCGCACGCGCTCGCTATCGGCGTCAGGATGGGGCAGGTCCTGGCCGCTCGCGACGAATGTGATCATTACGCCGTAAGGCTCGTTCTCGGCGCGAAACTCGCCGGAACCCGTAAAGCGGGTCGATGGCGTCTGCCGCGCCGTGTACTGCTGTCCGGGAACAGTGGACCGTATTTGGAGCCGTTGCTGCAGCGATTCGGCCTGGAGTCCGCGCAAGGCGCTGTAGTCGTCCAGTACATAAGCTGAGCGCCCGTGCGTACCGAGCACCAGGTCGTTTTCCCGTCGCTGGATGGCCATGTCCATGACCGATACGGTCGGCACGCCCGCGCTGAATTTGAACCACTCACCGCCGCCATCGGTGGAGACGAAGAGGCCGAACTCGGTTCCCAGGAACAGCAGCCCCGGGTCCTGGTGGTCCTGCAGGATGGAGAGGGCATAGCCAGAGACCGGATCGCTGACCAGGTTCTCCCAGTCACGACCATACCCACTGACGCGAAAGGCATAAGGTTGCATGTCTCCGCGGCGGTGGTTGTCGAACACCACGAAAGCGGTGCCGGGATCGTGGGGCGAGGCGGCGATCATCGGAACCCAGCTGCCAGGTGGCACACCGCGGGCGCGCTCGTCGATGCGCGACCAGGTCTGCCCGCCGTCGCGGGTCACGTGCACCCGCCCGTCGTCGGTGCCGACCCACAAGGTGCCGGACTGCAGAGGACTGGGCGCAATGGCGACAATCGTCGTGAAATTCTCGGCCGCAGTCACGTCGTAGGTCAGACCGCCGCTTTCCTTGTAGGTCTGCCAGTCCGGGTTGTTCGTGGTGAGATCACCGCTGATCACGCTCCAGGTCTCGCCACGGTCCGCGGACTGGTGCACATACTGGCTGCCGTAGTAGAGGGTGGCTGCATCGAATGGATCCTGCGCGATGCCGGCGTTCCAGTTGAACCGCAGCTCGATCCCGGGCGCGGGCGGAGCCGGTCGGATCATGCGCAATTCGCCGATGTCCAGGTTCCAGCGGGAAAGGTATCCGCCCTGCGACATCACGTAACCGCGGCGCGAATTTTCCGGGTCGGGAACAGTATCGAAGCCGTCGCCGAAACCCACTTCCTGCCAGTGGAGATTCCGAATTCCGGCGTTCTCCCAGACTTCGGCGGGCCCGCGCCAGGACCCGTTGTCCTGCATGCCGCCGTAGATGTGATACGGCACATCGTTGTCGACCGCGATGTGATAGAACTGGGACAACGGCAGGTTGCGCACGAAACGCCAGGTATCGCCGCGATCGCGGCTGATGGCGATACCGCCGTCATTGCCGACGATCAGGTGCCGGCTGTCCGCGGGGTTCACCCAGAACGCATGGACATCGATGTGGATGGTGTTCGAAGCCCGGCAGCATGCGATACCGGGGTTCACCACAAACGTCTTGCCGCCGTCGATCGACACGCTCAGCAGCGATGCGATGTTGTACACGCGGTCCGGGTTGTCGGGGTCCGCCGTGACCTCCGTGTAGTAGAAAGGCCGCACTGCGATGTCGTGGTCCTCGTTGGTTCGAATCCAGCTCTGGCCCCCGTCGTCCGAACGCAGCATGGCGCTCTTCTCGGCTTCCACCAGGGCGTAGACGCGGCCGCGCTGAGCCGGCGACGGCGCGAAAGTGATGCGTCCCAGGTCGCCTTCGGGCAGGCCGTCCTGCTCGGTTTTCTTCGTCCAGGTTTCGCCGCCGTCCCAGGAGATGTACATTCCCGAGCCCGGCCCGCCCGACTTGAAAAAATGAGGCCAGCGGCGATGCTCCCACAGGCTGGCGTAGATCTTATCCGGGTTGAACGGGTCGATCTTGACGTCCGTTCCCCCAGTCCTCTGATTCACGTACAGCAGCTTGCGCCAGGTCTTGCCGCCGTCCGTGGTCTTGAATATGCCGCGCTCCTCGTTGTCGGCCCAGAGGGTTCCCAGCGCCGCGACATAGGCGATGTCGGGATTGTGCGGATGCAAGGCGATGCGATTGATCCGTTCGCTGCCGGTCAATCCCATCTGCCGCCAGGTTTTGCCCCCGTCCAGCGATTTGAACAGTCCCGCTCCGATCGAGGTCGAATTGCGGGTGTTTCCCTCGCCGGTACCGACCCAGATGACGTCGGGGTTTGCCTGGTCGATGGCGACGGCGCCAATCGAGGCGACCGGTTGTTCATCGAATACGGGATTCCAGGTCAGGCCGCCATTCTTCGAAATCCAGACGCCGCCGGTGGCCGCCCCGACGACAATCTGGTTGGGGTCGGACTGCACCGCGTCGATCGCGCTGATGCGGCCGCTCACCGCCGCGGGGCCGAGGCTGCGAGCCGCCAGGCCCTGGAGGAGGCTGGGGTCGACCGCTGCGTTGACTGCACTTGCACACAGCACTGGCAGGGTCAGGATCCACGGCAGGATCCTGTGGGACGGAAGTGGCACGGGCATCTCCTGGATAAGAGGACCAGCGGCTAAGGGTCGGGCGTTGAGTCCGCAATGTCAACTGTGCGGAAACACGGGGTATAATCGCGTTCAGTCAACCAGGAGTGTCCGCGTGAAACGAGTACTTGTTGTGACTGCAGCCGCATTTTTGTTGAGCCCGGTATTTGCGCAGGAGGATGTCGATCCTGCGGATTACGAGGTGGTCCTGCCCGACGACGCGCAGAAGTGCGTTCTGCCGGCCGCGCCCGACAAGATCCCCGAGGAAGCGACGCGGGATCAGTTGCTCGCGGCCAAGGCACAGGTCGGAGAGTTCCAGACCCAGCTGGGTGAATTTCGGGCCTGCCTGCAAGAGGCGGAGGGCAACCCGGACAACACCCCGGGCAACAAGCAGGCCATCGTCGAGAGTTTCAACTACTCGGTGGAAATGGAAGAGCGCGTCGCCCAGCGATTCAACCAGGCCGTGCGTGATTACAAAGAACGGCAGGCTGCCGCCGGCGGCTGAGCGTCACCGGGGGCCGGCGGGCCGCGCACCGGCCTGTGCTGCGTCTTGAAAACGGAATTTCGCAGTATCTCCAATAATGGCTTGACCATGCGGCTGGCCGAGGCCGGCCCGCTGCATGGTCCCCTTGTGCTTCTTGCCCATGGCTGGCCGGAATCCTGGTATTCCTGGCGCCATCAGATCGAGCCGCTCGCGGCGGCCGGTTACCGCGTCGTGGTCCCCGACATGCGCGGTTACGGTGGCACCGATGCGCCACCCGAGGTCGAGTCTTACGACATCTTCCATCTGGTAAGGGACATGGTGGGCATCCTGGACGAAGCCGGCCGGGACCGCGCTGTCATCGCCGGGCATG
Source organism: Lysobacterales bacterium (assembly GCA_041571375.1). Taxonomy (GTDB): domain Bacteria; phylum Pseudomonadota; class Gammaproteobacteria; order Xanthomonadales; family SZUA-36; genus CALKKN01. Next base: position 5,785 of record JBFFUJ010000073.1, read on the forward strand.
ACTGGGGGGCGGTCGTGGCCTGGCATGCCGCGCTATTGCGCCCCGAGCGATTTCGCGCGGTGGCGGCGCTGAGCGTTCCCCACTTCGGGCGACCGCGCACTCCGCCGGTTGAAACCTGGAAGCAGCGCTACGGCGACAACTTCTACTACATCCTGTATCACCAGGAGCCGGGTGTCGCGGAACGCGAGTACGACGCCGATCCGGAGGGGCTGCTGCGCATGCTTTACGCGTCACCCGACAGCCCGCGGGAACCGCCTTCCATCACGGGCCCGCTGCGGCAGGCAGGTGGCTTCATCGGTCGCTGGGGGCGGCCGCACGAGCTGCCGGAATGGCTGGATGCGGAAGATCTCGAATACTACATCGGGGAGTTCCGCAGGGCCGGATTCCGGGGCGGCGTCAACTACTATCGCAACCTGGACCGCAACTGGGCCCTGCTGGAGGGCCACGACGAGGTCGTGGAGGTGCCGGCTTTGTTCATTGCCGGAAGCCTGGATCTGGTCGTCGCGCACCTGGGGCGGGAACGGGTCGAGGACAGGATGCGGCCGTGCGTGCCGCAGCTGAAGCACCTGGAATGGATCGACGGCGCCGGGCACTGGATACAGCAGGAAAGGCCCGCGGTCTGCAATCGGGCCCTGCTGGTTTTCCTCGAAGCCCTGTAAGCGCTGAGGTTCACCGGGGCGGCCGCGAAACGCCAGAAAAACACCCCGCCGGGGCGGGGTGCGGAAGTCCGGAGAACCGGACGCGAACGGCTCATTCCTGAACGGACCCCGATGCCCGGGCCTCGTCGAGGCTCTCGCGAAGATCCTTGGCCCAGCCCTCCAGCATCCGCTGCGCTTCCATCCGGTTGGTGACGCTGGTGGTCCACTGCATGTAACCGCGGCGCGGCGCCTCCCGCCGCTCGCTGGCGACGGCGATCAGGTCGCCGGTCACGGAGTCGTACAATTCCAGCTTCAGCGTCATGCGGCCGGCTGTCTCCGTGTACGACATGGTTCGGCCGGGGCTCCTGAGGGAATCCGGGGCGTACACGTCGAGGTCGACGATGTGCGGGGTGATGCGCAACACGTCATCGCCATTTTCCTCGCTCATCACATAGCCGCCATTCGCGCTCAGCTCCTCGGTGAAGACCTCGTCGAACAGCGCGGAGAGCTCTGACTTGATCCGCTCCATGTCCTCGGTCTTGACCTTGAACGGCTGCCCCCTGTTCTGGTCGCGCTGCCAGTTCTTGCGAAAGGCCACGGTGGCGGAATCGAGGCGGATTTTCGTGTATACGCTCCAGTCCACTCCGGGATCGACATACACCTCGCTCCGGCGGGTTTTCTCCACCTGTTCCAGCCCTTCCGTCGAGGCGACTGGGGCTTCCTCGTGGGCCGCCGCCGGGACAGCCGCCAGAATCATGGTCAGGGTCAGCAGCAGCGATGTGGGTGCAATATGCCGGTTCATGGAATCCTCCCAGTATTCACGAGTGCTTGCACTACTATGATAGCAGGGGACCCCGTTAGTTCGCCCTCGATTTCAGATGGTTCAGCATCGTCTCGGCGTCGCTGACCTCGAACGGGTCCGTCGGGCAGTTATCGCTTTTCCCTGGTTCCGAGAACAGCGCCGTGATGGCGCCGTCCTCGATCAGCATCGAGTAACGCCAGGAACGCTCGCCGAAGCCAAGGTTGTCCTTGCGCACCAGCATGCCCATCAGGCGCGTGAAATCCGCACTGCCGTCCGGCAGCAGCTTGACCTTCTCGATGCCCAGATGCCGGCCCCACTGGAACATGGTGAACGCATCGTTCACGCTGACGCAGTAGACCTCGTCCACGCCCAGTTCCCTGAACTCTTCGTAACGCTCCTCGTAGCCGGGCAGATGCGTGCTGGAGCAGGTCGGCGTGAACGCGCCGGGCAGGGCAAATACGACCACTTTCCGGCCTGCGAAAAGCTCATTGGAACGGACGTCCTGCCAGCGGTAGGGATTGGGTCCGTCGAAACTCTCATCCCGGACCCTGGTTTTGAACACGACTTGTGGCGCTGTGGTTTTCTGTGGCTGAAGCATGGCAATTTTCTCCGTATCAGTTGAATCCTGTCGGTCCGGCCTCGGGGCCGGTCTCGAATACAGGCGCAGCTTAAATCGCAATTAATTATTTTTGAAATCGATTGATTTTATGGAACCGATAGAAATTCGTAATACTACAGACAGAAGGATCGAAACGATTTCGATCGTGCGCTCGCGGACCGAACCGGCGGGATTGCGTCGAGATCGGAGTGTCGAATCCTTGGGGGAGCGGCGTGGGTTCGGGAAAGCGAGTGTTCAGTTCGCTGCGCTTAGCGCGCGTGCAGCCACCCCGGCAGCAGTTCGAAGGGATCACGGTCACCCAGATCGCCGCATTCGATCCCGACACGTTCCAGCTCACGTTGCAGATCGCCGGACTTGTAGGCCTCGAAGGCATCGGTCGCCCCTCCGATGTGATGGCCGCCGACAAAGATCTGCGGGATGGTGTTGCTGCCCAGCCGGGCGCGCAGCACGGCCCGGATCTGGCCGCCCCAGTCCTCTGCCTGGTAGGCGACCGAATCGAGGTCGACGGAGCGATACGGGATTCCCAGCTCCTTGAACAGCTTCCGCACGGCCCAGCAGAACTCGCACCATTCCAGGGCAAACAGCACCACGGGCTCGGCCGCGTCGCCCAGGACCTCATCGACATACTCCTCGGCGCGCTTCGTGGTGGCCGGTTCCGCCCGTTCCGGGTCCGCGGGTGCCGGAGCGGACTTCAGGTCGAACCGATAACCGGGCGTGGAGCGGGAAATCTCCATTTCCTCCTCGGTCATGTCCTCGGGGATCCCTTCGAACAGCGGTGTGGAGAGATAGCGTTCACCGGTATCCGGAAGCATGCAGAGTATGGTGCTGTTCGGCGGTGCTTCGGCCGCCACCCTCATTGCCCCGGCGAAGGTCGCGCCGCCGGAGGTGCCGCAGAAAATGCCCTCCTGACAAGCCAGCTGGCGCGACATCTCCATAGCCTCGTTGCCGTCTATGGGAAGGATTTCGTCGACCAGCTGCATGCTGACGGCGTCCTCGGTCAACCGCGGAATGAAGTCCGGGGTCCAGCCCTGCATCAGGTGGGGACGGAAGTTGGGATGGCTGCCGTCCGGCGAACCGTCCGCGTGGCGTGCCTGCGGGATACCGCTGCCGAGCAACTGTGAATTATCCGGTTCGCAGACCACGATGCGGGTGTGGGGGCTTTTCTGCCGCAGCACCCGACCGGTGCCCTTCAGCGTTCCGCCGGTGCCATAACCGGTGACGAAATGGTCGAGGCGTCTGGACCGGAAAACGTCCAGGATCTCGAGCGCCGTGGTTCGCGTGTGCGCGTCGGCATTGGCCTCGTTCTCGAACTGGCGCGCCAGGAACCAGCCATGAGTTTCCGCCAGTTCCACCGCTTTCGCCAGCATACCGCTGCCCTTGAGTTCGGCAGGGGTCAGCACGACTTTGGCTCCAAGGAAACGCAGAATTTTCCGGCGCTCGAGGCTGAAGCTCTCGGCCATCGTCAGTACCAGGGGATATCCGCGCGCGGCACAAACCATGGCCAGTCCGATGCCCGTATTGCCGCTGGTGGCCTCCACCACGGTCTGTCCGGGGCGCAGGGCCCCATCCCGCTCGGCCTGCTCGATCACGCTGAGGGCCATGCGGTCCTTGACCGAGCCCATCGGATTGAACGATTCGACCTTGACGAACAGGTCCACGCCCGGTGGGGCCAGGCGGTTGATCCTGATGATTGGCGTGTTGCCGATCGTCTCCAGAATGTTGTTGAAGTACTGGGCCATGCGATCCACCCTGTTAGAAGAGACCGGCAAAAGTATATAACGGGGGCAGGTTCGTGACAGAATGGGCGCCTCGCAGCGACCGGAAAGCACATGGCTCAGCTCAGCCACATCGATCCGCGCCTCCCGTTGATTGACCTGCACCGTCATCTGGACGGCAGCATCCGCCTCGAGACTGTTCTGGAGGTCGCGACGGATCGGGGAATCGAGCTGCCGGCCTACGATCTCGCGGGCCTGCGACCGCACGTGGTCGTCGAGGGCAGGGCGGACGGGCTGATGGACTTCATCGGGCGCTTCCGGTGGCTCACGGCCATTCTGGTGGACCTGGATGTCTGCCGGCGGGTCGCCTATGAAAACGTCGAGGATGCCCGCGATGAGGGTATCGACTATGTCGAACTCCGTTTCAGCCCCTGGTTCATGGCCGAAACGCACGGGCTGGACCCGGCCGGAGTGGTCGAGGCGGTGGCCGACGGCGTCATCGCGGCCGAACGCGACACGGGTGTGCGTGCCC
>JBFFUJ010000074.1:0-10035 GCA_041571375.1 Lysobacterales bacterium
ACCCAGGTCCGCGCCCCGCCCACCTGCGCGGACAGGATGCCCAGTGCCGCCAGAGCCAGCAGGGAACCCACCGCCACCCACAGCACGATCCGCGAAGCCGGCGCCATCGCGACGGCGGCCAGCGGCAGCACCGCACCGACCGCGAACGTTCCAGCCGATGCCAGGGCGGCCTGCAGCGGCCTGGCCGACATGACGTCCGAGATTCCGAGTTCGTCGCGCGCATGTGCACCGAGCGCATCGTGGGTCATCAGTTGCACGGCGACCTGGTGAGCGAGTTCCTCGTCGAGCCCCCGCTGCTGATAAATATGGCTCAGCTCGCGCGTTTCGAACTCGCGGTCGCTCTCCAGCTCGGCTTTTTCGCGCGCCAGATCGGCCCTTTCGGTGTCGGCCTGTGAGCTGACCGATACGTACTCGCCCGCGGCCATCGACATGGCACCGGCGACCAGTCCGGCTACTCCGGCAATCAGGACGCCGGAGCGGTCCGCAGCGGCGGCCGCCACGCCGACCACCAGGCTGGCGGTGGAGACGATCCCATCGTTGGCGCCGAGCACCGCGGCGCGCAGCCAGCCGACGCGCTGGGTGCGGTGAAAAGATTCGCGTTTCATCTGTTTACTCCGTCAGGGCAAAAGCCACCAGGTAGTCGCCGCGGTTCGTACCGAGGCTGCCGTGGCCGCCGGCAGCGATCACGACGTATTGGCGACCGCCGAGTTGATAGGTCATCGGCGTGGCCTGGCCGCCCGCCGGCAGGCGGCCGCGCCACAGTTCCTCACCGGTGCCCGTGTCGAAGGCCCGCAGGTAGTCGTCCATCACCGCGCCGATGAAGATCAGGCCGGTTGTCGTCAGCAGCGGCCCGCCCAGCCCGGGGACGCCATAGTTGAGTCCGAACGGCAACCCGGTCAGGTCCCGGGTCGTGCCGAGGGGCACCTGCCAGAGCAGCTCTCCGCCGCGCATATCCACCGCAGCCAGCGTACCCCACGGCGGCTTGACGCAGGGCAAACCCCACGACGAAATCAGCGGTTTGCGGCGCATGCCGTAGTCGGTGCCCAGTTGCGGTGAGAACTCCGCGCCCGGATGGAGGCCGGAATCGCGCACCGGCTCGAAATCACTGCGCGGGATCAGCGCCACGACGAACGGGAAATGCATCACGTTGGCAATCGCCACCTGGCGCTTCTCATCCCATCCGATACCGCCCCAGTTGGAACCACCGCCATTGCCCGGGATCATGATCGTGCCGCGCAGGCTGGGTGGGGTGTAGATGCCTTCGCTGCGCAGCGAGGCGATCCGCTCGCGGCACTCGCCGCGGTCGACCGGCGTCAGGCCCCAGGCGTCGTCGGCGGTCATCGCGCGGTGCGGCACCAGCGGCGGCGGTGCCACCGGGAAGGGCTGTGTCGGCCAGGCCTGCTCGCCGGGTACATCAGACGCCGGTACCGGCCGTTCCTGGATCTCGAACAGGGGCGCGCCGGTTTCGCGGTGGAAGGTGAACAGCAGGCCCATCTTGGTGGGCAGGATCACCGCCGGTAACTTGGACCCGTCCTGCTCGAACTCGGCCAGCACCGGCTGTGAAGGCAGATCGTAGTCCCACAGGTCGTGGTGCACGATCTGCTGCGACCAGGCAACGCGCCCGGTGGCCGCGTCGAAGGCGACCAGCGAGTTGGCGTGGCGGTTGTTGCCCAGTCGCTCGCCGCCATAGTAATCGGGGCTGGCCGAACCGGTCGCGGCGAACACCAGGCCGCGCTCGGGGTCCGCCGACAGCGGCGCCCAGGGGTTCGCGGTTCCGGTGCGCGCAGCCTGCTCCGGCACCCAGTCTCCGGCGTTGTCCGCGGCCCACGGGGCCGCGGGTTCCCGCGGTATGGCATGCCACTTCCAGCGCAACTTGCCGGTTCGCGCGTCGTAGGCCCACACGGTGCCCAGGCCCAGGTGGGCCTTCCAGTTATCGATCATCGCGGAACCCAGGACGACGACATCGCCGACCACCACCGGCGGTGACGTCACTGGGTACGCGCGGCCGCGATCCTCCTCGCGCAGCGCGGCTCTCAGGTCGGCTTCGCCGCTATCCGCGAAGTCCCCGCAGGGCTGGCCAGTCGCGGCATCCAGCGCGATCAGCCGGGAATCGAGCGTGCCGACGAAGATCCGCTCCTTGCACGGCGCGTCCGCCCGGGCCTCCGCATCCCGCCAGTAAGCGACTCCGCGATTGGAGACTTCGGTGTAGTGGGGTTCCGGGTCCACACCGGCATCGAATCGCCAGCGCTCGGCGCCCGCTTCCGCGTCGATCGCGAACACGCGGTTGAACGCGGTGGAAAAGTACAGCGTCGAACGCACCAGGATGGGGGTTGCCTGAAAGGTGTGCTTGTAGGCCGAGGTGTAGCCCTCGCCGGTCTCTCCGGTGCGGAATACCCAGACCGGCGCCAGCCGCCCGACATTCGTGCGGTCGATCTGCCAGGCACCCGAGAAATGCGAACCGCCGGCATCACTGGCATATACGGGCCAGCCGACGTCCGGCAAGCCCGGGTCGGCAGGAGCGGCCTGTGCGAGTTCGGCGCTCCAGCGGTCGGCCGCCAGCCACGCGATGCCGAGCGCAATGGCGCCCAGGAATACCAGGCCACCGGCCACTTTCAATACCACTAGAAAGCCCCGCGCTATCATGTCAGACCCTGCAGAACGGCTGCCCGTTATCCCGATTATAGAGCTGCCGCGGCTCCAGAGCCCCTTCGATGTTCCCCGGATCAGGGTGCGTCGGGCGTCTTCAGCGCGTCGTCGATGGCCTGATACAGAGCCGTCGCCAGGTTCCAGTCTTCCTCCCGGCTCGCATGCGGGCGGGCGCTGTGCATGGCGATGACCAGTTTTTCGGCCGGGTCGATATAGATCCCCTGGCCGAAGATCCCCGAGGCGCGGAATACCCCGTCACCCATCAGCCACCAGAGATAGCCATAGTAGGGGGCGCCGTTCGAGGGTGTGGTCGACTGCTGCATCCAGTTTTCCGGCAACACCGCGGTGCCGTCCGGCAGGCGCCCTTCGTTGAGCGCGAACAATCCGATGCGGGCGTAGTCGCGCAGCGTGGCATTGATACAGCAGCCTCCGAACTCCCCGCCACCCGTCTCGGTGAGTTGCCAGAAGGCGTCCGCCTCCATCCCGAAGGGGCGCCAGATCTTCTCCTCGAGATAGGTGGAGAGGTTGTTGCCGATCGCCGCGCGCAGGAGGTTGCCGACCAGGTTGGTTTCCGCCGTGTTGTAGTTGAAAACCTCGCCGGGTTGGCCGTTGCGCGGCTTGTCGTCCAGGTAGTCATACAGCGCCAGGGTTTCCCAGTTGGCCTGGTTCAGGTCCGACTCCGGGTCGTCGTACTGCTCGTTCCATTCGACCCCCGACGCCATCTGCAAGACGTCGCGGATGCGCACGCTGTCGTACGCGGACCCTTTCAGGCGCGGCAGGTAGTCGGTCACGCTCTCGTCCACCGAACGGATGTAGCCGTCCCGGATGGCGGCACCGACCAGCATCGAAACCACCGATTTGGCCACCGAATAGGAAATCCAGCGCGTGGTGTGGTCATTGCCCAGTCGGTAACGCTCGTAGACGATGGTGCCGTTCTTGATCACCAGCAGACCGGCGACGCTCTGCGAATCGAGAAATTCTCCGACCGTCATGTTGCCTTCGTCATGCAGGACCGGCAGCGTATCGAGGTCCACCGGCCGCTCTGGCAAGGGCAGCGGCTGATCCCCGGCCCGTATCCAGCGAACCGGTGTGATCTTCTCCATATTGCGGTATCCGGCCACCTGCTGTTCCGGGGTCCAGAACAGGATGTCGTCGATCTGGCCCAGGTGCTCGGCATCGCGGGCCGGGTCGATGTGCGGTGCCGCGGCTGCGGGCTGGGGCGCGGCGGCCAGCAGGGCGAGCATGAGGCCGGATAACAGGTACGAAAACCGATTCATGGGAAACTCATCTCCGAGCGAGAAAACGCACATGATAGCCCAATCCAGTGGGCGGCGGCTGCTGCCGTTGAGACCCGTACTGGGCTCGGGAGTTGCGCCGCATTAGAAAAGGGCGGCGACGCTCCTGCCTTGGAGATTTTCACGCTGAATGGCGATTTCGTCCTGGATCTTCTGCATAGCCGCCTCGAACCGGGGATCACCCCACAGCGGCTCGAACACCAGGCTCTTGCGGTAGATCCACCACTGGCCGTAATGCCCGTGTTCGACACGGGTCTCGATGGCCGCAAGTGCGCGGTCCGCGTTCCCCAGTGCCATGTGGCAAGCCGCCACCGAGTGGCGGTCGGCATGCTGGACGTACCGTGGCAACTCGTACTCCAGGTAATCGAGCGACGCGCGGATCAGTTCCTCGCCCTTGGTCGGGTCACCCGCGCGCAGCATCAGCCAGCCGACGAAGCAGCCATCATCCGCCCGTTCGCCGACGGCTTGCGACCATCGATCTCGGTCGAACAGTTCGGGCATGGCCAGTTCGAACGCCTGGAGCGAGGCATCATAGTCGCCATTGAGCGCGTGGGTATAGCCGAAGAACGTGTTGAAAAACGGCGGTCGGCCCATGCGCTGATAGGCCCAGCGGCCGGCCTCCAAAGCGGCTTCATAGTTGCCCGCACGGAGGTTGATGATGAGATCCGCCACGCCCACCAGGGCATTTTCCTCGCTGATGGCGGCCATGCGGCGCTTGATGTCCTCGAGCGGCTCGACGTAATCGATATTCACGTATGCCCACATAAGCGGGATGTAGTGCGTCAAGCGGCCGGGATCGGCCTCCACCGATTTGAGCAGCCAGCGGATTTGCTCGTCGAAACGGCCGCGCTCCTCCGCGAGGTTCGCATGGGTGGAAAAGGCCTGCACGAAACCGGGATCGATTTCCTCCAGGCGCTCGAGTTGCCGTTCCGCTTCGACGTAGCGGCCCATCCGGATATAACGGCCAGCCAGGTTGGAACGCACGATCGAGGACAGCGGATCCAGTTCCAGGGCTCTCTGCAGCATCTCAAGCGAGTCGCTGAGGCGACTGGGAAAATCCGCCAGGAAATTGCCGTACCACTGGTAGGCCGTAGCGTAGCCTGGGCTCAGCTCAATGGCTTTTCGGTAAGCCGCCTCCGCCGCGTCATCATCCCGCTGAAAGGCCAGCATTTCGGCCTGGCTGAGGTAGGCTTCGCCGAGGCGGTCATCCAGAGCCAGCGCGCGCTCGGTGGCCTGCTGCTGAATCTCGCGGGATTCCTTGAACCCGAGGTCGCTGTATTGCGACTGCAGCATCGCGCTTTCGGACACGCCTACCCAGGCCAGCGCGAATTCAGGATCAAACTCGACGGCGCGTCGGAATTCCGCTGCCGCCTGATCGACATCCGCCGAGTTGCGGCGGGCCATCAACTGGCGGCCGCGCAGATAGGCGTTATACGCCGCGAGGTTCTCCGTGGGCCGTTGCTCCAGCAGCAGCTGCTCTTCCGGCGACAGCGTTGTCTGGAGCGCCCTGGCGATCTCCTCGGAGATTTCACTCTGGATGGCAAACAGGTTGTCGGCGGTCAGTTCGCGGTCGAAGATCTCCGCCCACAGGTGCTCATCGGTTTGCGCATCGATCAACTGCACATTGATGCGCACGGTATTACCCGAGCGCTGCACCGCGCCCTCCATGACCGTCGCGACACCGAGTTCCGAGGCGATTTGCGGTATGGTCTTGGTGGTGCCCTTGTACTGACTGACCGAGGTGCGGGAGATCACTTTCAGCGAGCCGATGCGGGCCAGGATGGACAGCAGGTCATCGTGGATGCCTTCGACAAAGAACGCGTCGTCCTCGAGGCGGCTGCGGTTGTCGAACGGCAGCACGGCGATGGACTGACGGGACACCGCAGCCACCGCGTTCGCGGCAGGCGCGCCGGGCGACTCTGCCGACGTGGCAGGGGACTGCACCGGATCCGACGCCACCTGCTCCAACCGGTGCGACAGGTAAAACCGGTCGAACAACAGGTAGGCGATGGCGACAGCCATCAGCACCAGAATGGTGGTGTTGAGCTTCTTGCCGGTTTGATGGGTGACCGACTGGCTTCGATCGACGTCCTTTTCGCGCTTGACGCCCTCCGGCGTCAATTCGAAGGCCCAGGCTACGAGCAGCGCCACGAAGAAACCCACCACGATGATGGCCAGTATCAGCTTGCCGCCCCAGGCAGGCAGTTCAAGGATCTCGCCCAGCACGTCCAGCAGCTGCAGCACCACAAAGGCAGCGACCGCGTAGGCGGCGCCGACCCGGAACACGTTACGGCGCTTGAGCTCTTCGAAGAACGACATGGCGCGAGTTTAGCAGTGTTGCAGGCGTTGCGCCCAGGTAAGAAGTATCGGACAGGAGCAGCAAAGCGGACATCTTGGCGATGCGCTTCACCGGGCATTGCCGGATGGCGGCCCCCCCCGGTCCCTGTGTGATAATCGCTGCATGCCGCTTCACTACCTCGCCTACGGCTCCAATCTGCATCCGCTGCGGCTGCGCGAGCGGGTGCCGTCGGCGACGCTGCTCGGCACCTTCGAACTGCGCGGTCGGAAAATTTGCTTCAGCAAGCGCAGTGTCGACGGCTCGGGCAAATGCACCGTACCGGTGGGCGGTGCCTCGCGCATAGCTTATGGCGCCGTCTTCCGCATCGACGAAGCGGACCGACCCGCTCTGGACCGCGCCGAAGGGTTCGGCAAGGGATACGAGGAGCAGCGCGAGACCCTGAAAATTGAGGGCCGGCTTACCCAGGTCTTTTTCTATGTTGCCAGCGCCGATCATTTTGACGCGAGCCTGCGGCCCTACCGTTGGTACAAGCAACTCGTGCTCGCCGGCGCCCGCTATCACCGTTTCCCCCCCGAATACGTGGCCGGGCTGGAGGCGGTGCCGTCCGTCGACGACCCCGATCCGCGGCGGCGGGCGGCCAACGAGCAGCTTCTTCGTCGCTGCATGGCCATGCCACGGCCGGGAGGCGGGACAAGTGCAGTGGCACCTGTCTCTGCGGCGTGATGAAATCCACCTGATAATCGACCCATGGAAAACCTCTTCGACAGAATCCCGGCCGAACTTCCCGAGGAGTTGTTCGAAACCCTGGTCCGGACCGAGGCGGTCCACATCGAACGTATCGTCTCGCGCGGCCATGCCACACCGGAAGGCGAGTGGCACGACCAGGAGCATAACGAGTGGGTGCTGCTGGTGCAGGGGGCCGCGCAGCTGGTCTTTGACGATGGCAGAGAGGTAGCGATGGGCCCCGGCGACTGGCTGGAAATCCCGGCTCGCTGCAGACATCGCGTGGCCTGGACCGATCCCGGTCAGGAAACGGTCTGGCTCGCGGTGCATTGCCCCTGAAATCACCCGTGCGCGTGGCAGGCAGCGGAGGCATAAGTCAATGCAGCCGAGACATGGTCCCGGGAGATACCCGTCGCCGCTTGGCCCGCTGCTGCGGTAAACTCCGCGGATGTCGCTGTTTGCCGGGCTCAAGCGCCGCGGAGTACTCGGAGGGGCCATCGCCTGCCTCTTGCCGGGCCGGGCAGTGCTGCAAAGCACGGATTTGCCGTCTGGCACGCATCACTTTACGCGGTGCATTTTACTCACCGGAATGCTCACCATGAGCCTGCTTTCGACCAGTTACGCCCAATCGTCCCATCCCTTCGTGCCGCCGGAGTTCGAGGTGCCGGCGACCCTCGAAACCGAGCGTTTCCGTTTTCGGATGCTTACGGTCAACGACGTGGTCAAGGATTTCGAGGCCGTCACCACAACCGAGCAGCACCTGCACGATCTGTTCGGCTCGGGTTGGCCCGAGGGGCTGACACTGGAGCAGAACCTGATCGACCTCGGTTGGCATCAGAAGGAGTTCCAGCGCCGCAGCTCCTTTGCCTATACTGTGGTAGCGCTGGATGAATCCCGCGTACTCGGCTGTGTCTACATCAACCCGACGCGGGTCACCGGGTATGACAGCGAGGTTTACCTCTGGGCCCGCCAGAGCGAGCTGGCCAGCGGCCTCGAAGATCAGCTCGAAGCGGCCGTGCGGAAATGGCTGAAGAGCCGCTGGCCGTTCCGGAACCCCGCCCTGCCGGGACGGGACATGCCGATTGCCGAATGGGAGAAGCTGCCGTTGGCAGACCGCTAGGCTCGCGGGTCACGAAACCCGCGGGGCCCGGCGGTTATTCCGCGGCGAATGGCCCGCTGACTTTGTTCCAACTGCCGTCCGGCTGCAGGCAGGCGTCGCCGTAGGCCGGTACGGGTTTGCCGCCCACAACGATCTCGGTCTGGTACTCACGCACCTGCAGACAGCTGTCGCCCGGCTGGGGCCGTGCCGGCTGGGCCGTCGGTAGCGGGGCCGGTGCGGGTGGCGGCGCGTAGCGCGGTCCGAAGGACAGCGGCAGGGTCAGGCCGAGGCCCCAGCTGCTGTGGTGGCCGCCGGAGCCATAGCCGATGCTCACCACGCCACCGCCCGGCCCGTAAGCGGGCGCATAGTACGGACGCCAGGCCGGGTAGTGCGGGTATCCGCCCCAGTAGGGCGGCGGGTATGCCCAGTTCAGGCCGAGACGGAAACTGGAATGCCCATGGTGGCCGTGATGTCCATGGCCGTAGTATGGGCCATGGTGCCGGTAACCGCCCGCCCAGGTGCTGGTTGCACCTGCGAGCAATACAACGGCCAGCAATGCGACGAATGAAAAACGATGCCGGTAGCTGCTCATGATCAGCCTCCTCACGTCTCGCCAGGACAGCATTCCTGTCACTTTGAAAAGTAGCACAGCGAAGCTGAACGCAGCCTGACCAAGAACAGGGAGCGGGGCAATGTAAGTTGACCTTAATTTGCCCCGCCCCCGTTTTAGATGGCTTAGACTTTCCTGATGCGAATAGCCTGCCAGCGTCACCTGTTCGATATCCCGGACGATGTCGCGTATCTGAACTGCGCGTACATGTCGCCGCTGATGAGTCACGTGCGGGCGGCCGGCGAGGCTGGCCTCGCGCGCAAGGCGCGGCCCTGGGAGTTGACCACCGCCGACTTTTACGACGATTCGGACGCGCTGCGTGCGGCCTTTGCCGGGCTGATCAATGCGAAGCCCGACGACATCGCCATCGTGCCCGCGGTCAGTTACGGAGTTTCCACGGCCGCGCGTAATCTGCCCCTGGACGCCGGTCAAAGTATTCTGGTGGTAGAAGATCAGTTTCCCTCCAATGTGTACCCCTGGCGGGAACGCGCTCGGGAAGTCGGCGCCGAGGTGCGCACCGTGGCACGACCCGCCGACGGCGGCTGGACCCGCGCGGTGCTGGAGGCCATCGACGAGCGCACGGCCATCGTCGCCCTGCCCCATTGCCACTGGACTGACGGCGGCTTGTTCGATATCCAACAAATAAGTGACCGCTGTCGCGAACGTGCAATCGCCCTTTCATTGGATGTGACGCAATCGCTGGGCGTGCTGAGCCTGGATGTCAGCCTCATCCGGCCCGACTTCTTAAGCTGTGCAGCGTACAAGTGGCTGATGGGTCCGTACTCATTAGGGTTTCTTTATGCGTCGGAGCGGTGGCAGGCGCAGGGCCGGCCAATCGAGCACAACTGGATCCAGCGCAGGAATTCCTCGGATTTCGCCCGCCTGGTCGACTATCAGGACGAATTCGAGCCGGGTGCCCGCCGCTTCGACGTCGGCGAACGGTCGAACTTCGCGCTGGTGCCGGCGGCCCAGAGCGCCATCAGGCAGATCCTGGAATGGGGCGTCGACAACGTGCGCGACACCATCGAGGCCATGGCCGACGGGATCGTGGAGCGGGTGCGGCCGCTTGGGCTGAGCGCGCTGCCGAAGGCGTTAAGGGCGCCGCACTACCTGGGGCTGCAGCTGCAGGCCGGGTTGCCCGCGGGGCTGCTGCCGGAACTGGCGAAGCGCAACGTCTATGTCAGCGTGCGCGGATCATCCATCCGCGTCACCCCCCATGTGTACAACACCGAGGCGGACGTCGACCGCTTTATCGAAGCCCTGCGGGCTGTCCTGTAGAGGAATGGGCGTGCTCGCGTCCGCCCCGCGGGATTCATGCCCTATGGCGCGGCGGAGACCGTAAACGGCAGCACGAAGCCCGCCG
>JBFFUJ010000075.1:0-9963 GCA_041571375.1 Lysobacterales bacterium
CGCTGCTGAATTACGGATTCCGCTTTTTCGAGACCGTTCAGTTGTACCAGGCGCACCAGGAACTCGCGCGCGCAAGGGTCTGGAAAGGTCTGGCGGAAGAGGTATCGCTGGGTCTCAGCGAGGAACTTTTCGTGACGATACCGAGCGGCCGTTACGAAGACCTCGACGCGCAGGTGCAGATGCAGCCGCAGTTGACGGCGCCGCTGGCCGAGGGGACGGTGGTCGGCCAGATCGATATCCGGCTGGGTGACGAGCCGATTGCCAGTCGTGAGCTGATCACACTCGCCGCGGTGGAGCCGGCGGGGTTTTTTGGTTCCGCCTGGGATGGTCTGCAGTTGTGGTTTGATGGAATGTTCGAGAATGACGACAGCGAGTCCGAGTAAACCGAGCCTGCTCGATTTCCCCTGCCGCTTTCCGATCAAGGCCATGGGGCGCCAGAGCAGTGAATTCGAGCGTGTCGTCACTGGCATCATCCAGTTGCACGCGAGTCTCTGGCCCGGGGAAGCGGTGCGCTCGGTGCCCAGCAAGGCCGGCAATTTCGTATCGGTGACGGCGGTCGTCGAAGCGCACTCCCAGGAGCAGCTGGACGCCATATACCAGGATTTGAGCGATTGCGCTCAGGTGCTGGTGGCCCTGTGAGCCGATGACCGCCCCACTTCGAGCAAGCATCTCTGCCTCGCCCGCCGACGTGGCCAGCAGCCTGCATCTGCGACGCCTGGGCCTGGCGGAATACGAGGGTGTCTGGCGGGCCATGCGGGCGTACACCGATGAACGTGACGAACAGGCGGTGGATCAGCTCTGGCTGGTTCAGCATCAACCGGTTTTCACCCAGGGCCAGGCCGGTAAAGCCGAACACATCCTGGCCCCCGGGGACATACCGGTCGTCCAGGTGGACCGAGGTGGGCAGGTCACTTACCACGGCCCGGGCCAGATCGTGGCTTACCCGCTCATCGACCTGGAGCGCAAGCGGGTCGGAGTGCGCGATTTCGTGGCTCGACTGGAACAGGCCGTCATTGACGTGCTGGACGGCTATGGGGTGGCGGGCAAACGCGTGGCGGGCGCCCCCGGCATATATGTCGACGGCGCGAAGATTGCGTCGCTGGGTCTTCGGGTGCGACGGGGGCGCAGTTTTCACGGGCTGGCGCTGAATGCCGACATGGATCTCGAGCCCTTTCAGCGCATCAATCCCTGCGGCTTTTCCGGTCTGCAGGTCACCCAGCTGTCCGCCCATGTTCCGGTTCGGCTGGATGAAGTCGCTGACCGGCTGGTGGCCTGCCTGGCCAGTCAGCTGGAGTACAGTGAAATCGTGGCTGAAGAAGCGCCGGAGCTGACGTCATGACCGGGAAGGGCGGCAAGCGGGCCCCGCTCAGTGTGCAGCTGGAGGATCCCCGGGAGCAGCGACCCAGAGAAGTCGGCGCCGCCAAGATGGCCCGTAACACGGCGCGATTCGACCGGCAGGCGCCGCGTCTGCGCAAGCCGCCATGGATCCGGGTGCGCCTGCCGGCCGGCAATGCCGTTCAGGAGCTGAAAACCAGGCTGCGCCGTAATTCCCTGGTGACGGTCTGCGAGGAAGCGAGCTGCCCCAACATTCACGAGTGCTTCGGCAAGGGCACCGCGACGTTCATGATTCTGGGGGAGGTGTGCACCCGGCGCTGCTCTTTCTGCGATGTCGCGCACGGCCGTCCGCTTCCGCCCGATGCAGCTGAGCCGCAGCATCTGGCGCGCACCGTGCGGGATATGCGACTCCGCTACGTGGTGATCACCTCGGTCGATCGGGACGATTTGCGGGACGGCGGTGCGGCGCACTTCGCCGACTGTATCGAACAGGTGAGGGCGCTGAACCCGGGCATTCGTATCGAGATACTGGTCCCTGATTTTCGCGGCCGGGGCAAACTCGCCCGAGCACTGGAGATCCTCTCGGCGAGCCCGCCGGATGTGTTCAACCACAACCTTGAGACCGTGGAGCCGCTGTACCGCGACGTCCGCCCCGGCGCGGACTACCGCTGGTCGCTCGAATTGCTGGCGCAGTTCAAGGCGCGTCATGCGGACATACCCACGAAATCAGGGATCATGCTGGGGCTGGGCGAGTCCCTCGGGCAGGTCGAGCAGGCTTTGCGCGACCTGCGGGCGAACGATGTGGACATGCTGACGATCGGGCAGTACCTGCAGCCCACGGCCCACCATCACCCCGTCATGCGGTACTGGACTCCGGAGGAATTCTCCCGTCTCGCCGAATTCGGTTATTCCATTGGATTTCGGCATGTGGCGTCGGGTCCGCTGGTACGCTCCTCGTACCACGCCGACCAGAGCGCCCATGCCAGCGGCCTGGTGTGAAACCAAAGCTGCTCCGGCGGTGGCCGGGGTCGGGCGGCCGAGCAGCTCCGGCAAAATTGAACCTTCGCATTGTAAAGTGAGTCTGAAAAAGGCATAAATAAGTGTCCCGGACGGTCCACGTGGCCGGGCAACAGCTTGGTTACCCTGGAGTTTGGAGAGTTTGAGAGTGAAATGGCACGCAATATTCGGCACTTTGATGCTGGCCGCCAGCACGGCGATGGCCGTGGTGGATGCGGGCGATGCGCTCAAGCTCGAGCCGAATATGGACCAGCGGTACGCGAGCAGCATCGCGACCCGATTCCTGACTAATTACCACTACAAGAGGACCCGGCTCGACGACGAATTCTCGGGTCAGATTTTCGAAAGTTACCTCAGGCTGCTGGATCCCAACCGGGTGTACTTCCTGTCCAGCGATGTCGAGTCCTTCGAGCGCTATCGCCACAGTCTGGACGATGCACTGCGGCACTCCGATCTGATGTCGGCCTATGACATCTTCAACGTATACGCGGAGCGGGTGCAGGAGCGCGTGGGGTACGCCCGGGAGCGCGTCAGGCAACCCTTCGATTTCACGATCGACGAGTACTACCAGTTCAACCGTGAAGGTGAGCCCTGGGCCGCTGACGTCGCGGAGTTGGACGAATTGTGGCGCAAAAGGGTCAAGAATGACTTCCTGCGGTTGTTGCTGGCCGACAAGGAACGCGAGGCGATCATCGAGACCCTGACCGAGCGATACGACAACCTGGAGCGGCGGATCACGGAACTGAACAATGAAGACGTGTTCCAGTTCTTCATGAATGCCTTTGCCCAGTCTATCGAACCGCATACGGCCTACCTGTCGCCGCGCAGTTCAGAAAACTTCGAGATTTCCATGAAGCTCTCGCTCGAGGGCATCGGTGCGCTGTTAGGTCGCGAGAACGAGTACACGCTGATTTCGAGCATCGTGCCGGGAGGCCCGGCGGAGCAGGATGGGCGGCTCCAGGCGGGAGACCGGATCACGGCGGTTGGCCAGGGCCATGACGGCAAGCTGGTCGACGTGATCGGCTGGCGGGTCGAGGACGTGGTCGACCTGATCCGCGGACCCAAGGATACCGTGGTCCGGCTGGAAGTGCTGCCCGAAGATGCCAGTGTGAGCGGGCCGAGGCAGGTCATCGACATCGTGCGCAACCAAGTCAAGCTCGAGGAGCAGGCGGCCCAGAGCGAGACCATCGAGATACCGGCGCCGGACGCGGCTGGCGAGACGCTGAAAATCGGCGTGATCGATTTGCCGGTTTTCTACCTGGACTTCAACGGCCGCGCGCAGAACCTGCCCGATTACCGTTCGAGCACGCGCGACGTCAAGCGGTTGATCGATGAGCTCAGGGAGCAGGGTGTTCACGGCATCGTGATGGACTTGCGCAACAACGGCGGCGGCTCGCTGTTGGAAGCCACGACCCTGACCGGGCTTTTCATCGACAGGGGTCCGGTCGTGCAGGTCCGCAACTCGAACGGCCGAATCTCGCTGGAGGAGGACGTAGAGCCTGGCATGGCCTGGGAAGGGCCGCTGGTCGTTCTGGTCAATCGCTACAGCGCGTCCGCGTCCGAGATTTTTGCTGCGGCGATCCAGGATTATGGGCGCGGCGTGGTGGTCGGCGAGCCGACTTTCGGCAAGGGAACCGTCCAGAGCCTCCTGGACCTCGACGATTATGCGCCGGCGGACAAGCCCAGTATGGGGCAGCTGAAGATCACCATGGCCCAGTTCTTCCGGGTCAACGGTGGTTCCACTCAGAACAAAGGAGTCGTGCCCGACATCCGGCTGCCGACGGCGGGCGATCCATCTGACTACGGGGAGCGCTCGCTGGAAAATGCCTTGCCCTGGACGAGCATCGATGCGGCCCGTTTTGACCGCAGCGGTGACCTCAGCCGATTGGTCGCCGTGGCCGACAATCGCCACCAGGGCCGGCTGTCAACCGATCAGGAATTCTCCTGGCTGTTGAACGACATCGATGACTACAACCGTCACGCTGATGAGACCGAAATCTCGCTGCTCGAGTCGGTCGGCCGGCAGAGAATGGAAGAAGCCGAGGAAAAAAGAGCCAAACGAAAGGCTCAGAGTGCTTCAGGCGCTCCACTGCTGGACGAGGACGACGTGCTGAGCGAAGCGACCGAGGCCGAGGCGGACGCATACGATCAGGAGGACGAGGACAGCGGCCAGGACCCTCACGAAAGAGAGCAGGGCCCCGATCTGCTGTTGCGCGAAGCGGCGCGTATCGTCGCCGACATGGTTCAACTCGGCTCGGATGTCGAATTGCTGGAACGGCAGTTTTCGCAGATCAGTGCCAAGATCCCGGAAAAGGCCGAGCTCGAGCCCACACTGAACTGACCATGCGCGGGTCGAAAAAAAGCCGGCCTGCTGGCCGGCTTTTTTTCGCGCTCCCGCGATCAACTCCTCTTCAGCAGGTCCCTGATTTCCGTCAACAGGGTTTCCTCGGCCGAGGGTTTGGGTGGTGGCGGCGGGGCCGCTTCTTCCTTTTTCTTCATCGAATTCATGGCCTTGATCACCATGAAAATGGCAAACGCAATGATCACGAAGTCCACCACGGTCTGGACGAACGCGCCATAATTCAGCGTGACGGCCGCGGCTTCGTCCGTGGCCTCCTTGAGTACGACGGCCAGTCCGGAAAAGTCCACGCCCCCTAATGCCATGCCGATCGGCGGCATCAACACATCGTTGACAAAAGACGAGACGATTTTGCCAAACGCCCCCCCAATGACGATACCGACGGCCATGTCGACAACATTTCCCCGCATCGCAAATTCGCGAAATTCACTCATCATGCTCATCTGTCTCTCCTAAATCCCGGATAAATGTCGGTAGTGCCGCTTTATCTTAGCCTAATGGCTGCGGTCAGGTGCATTTAGGCCCCGCGCGCTACTGGTAGAATCCCGGTTCATGAGCAGCGCTCACTTCATCCAGGTCGCCCTCCCCGTCCCGCTGCCGCGAGTATTCGACTATTTGCCGCCCGCCGGCGAAATTCTGCCCGCGGTCGGCACGCGGGTGCTCGTGCCGCTGGGGCGCCGCCGGCTGGTCGGGATCGTCTGTGGCCGGAGCACTCATACCGAAGTTCCGGTCAGTCGGCTGCTACCGATCGAGCGGGTGCTGGATGAACATGAACCGCTGCTGGACACGCATCTCATGGACCTGCTGCGTTGGTGCTGGCAGTACTACAAGCACGCGCCCGGGGAGGTGCTTGCAGGCGCCCTGCCGCCCGCTTTGCGCAGAGCGGATGCGGTGCTTCCGCCGGCCCCGCAGCAGTACCGGCTGACCGCGGCGGGCCGTGAAAGGCTGGAAGAACCGTCCGGGCGCGCGCCGGTGCAGCACGAGATGCTGGCGGCGCTGTCCGACGGTCCCCGGGCGGCCGCCGTGCTGGCGACGATCGGCAGCCAGGGCAGCCGCACCCTGGCCAAGTTGATCGACAAGGGGCTGGTTGCATCCGAGCCGATGCCCGCCGAGCTGCCGCGACCGGTTTCCGGCCCCGAGCCGACAGCCGAGCAGCAGAGCGCGATCGCGGCCATTCGCGCGGATTTTGGCCGGTTCCGGTGCCACCTGCTGGACGGAGTGACCGGCAGCGGCAAAACGGAGGTCTATCTGCGCTTGCTGGAAACGGTCCTGGAGGGGGGGGGACAGGCACTGGTGCTGGTGCCCGAGATTGCGCTGACACCCCAGCTGCTGCGACGCTTTCGCCACCGGCTGGGTCTCGACCCGGCCGTGATCCACTCCGGTCTGGCTGCCGGGGAGCGGCTCGAGGCCTGGGCCGCAGCGCGGGCCGGTCGGAGCCCGCTGGTCGTCGGAACCCGCTCCGCCCTGTTTACTCCCATGCCCCGGCTGCAGCTGATCATTCTCGACGAGGAGCACGACGCTTCATTCAAGCAGCAGGAGGGATTTCGCTATTCGGCCCGCGACGTCGCGGTCAAGCGCGCGTCGGATTTGCGTATTCCCGTGGTTCTTGGCAGCGCCACGCCGTCGCTGGAGTCGCTCAATAATGCCATCGAGGGGCGATACTCCTGGCATCGCCTGCGCGAGAGGGTGGCGCAGGCGACCATGCCTTCATGGCGGGTGCTCGACATGCGACAGCAGCAACTGGCGGGCGGACTGGCTGCCACGACGCTGGAACTCATGGAGGAGACGCTTGCGCGCGGTGAACAGGCCATGGTCTTCCTCAACCGCAGAGGTTACGCGCCGGTGCTGATGTGCCAATCCTGCGGCTGGCATGGCAGCTGCGAGCGTTGTGACGCGAACCTGACCTGGCACAAAAAAGCTGCCGTGCTGAGTTGCCACCATTGCGGCAGCCGGCGGAGAGTCCCCTCCCTGTGTCCGGATTGTCGGGCCGACGCGCTGGCCGGCGCCGGGGAGGGGACCCAACAGCTCGAGGAGACTCTTGCCAGAACATTTCCCCAGGTCCGCACGCTGCGCTTCGACCGCGATGCCACGGCCCGCAAAGGCGCTCTGGACCGGCAGATCGAGACGGTTCGAGAGGGTGGCTCCTGTGTGCTGGTGGGCACGCAGATGCTGGCCAAGGGCCATCATTTCCCCGGCATGACCCTGGTGGTCATCGTGAACATCGACCAGGCCCTGTACAGCGCCGACTACCGGGCTCTGGAGCGGATGGGCCAGATGATCCAGCAGGTGGCCGGCCGGGCAGGCCGCAGCGACAAGGCCGGCACGGTCGTTCTGCAGACTCTGCATCCCGAGCATCCTGCTCTGCGGCTGCTGCTGCAACAGGGCTACGAGGACTACGCGCGCTGGTTGCTCGAGGAACGTCGCGCGGCCGGATTGCCGCCCATAGGGCACCAGGCGCTGTTGCGCGCCGAGGCGCATAGCCGTCCTCTGGTCGAGCAGTTCCTGGTCGACGCCGACGCCTGCTTCAGGCGCGGGTGCGCGCAGGTGTTCGGGCCGGTTCCCGCCATTATGGAGCGCATGGGCGGACGCTACCGCATGTACCTGGCACTGCAGGCCGACAGCCGGTCCGAACTGCATCGGCGGATCGACGCCTGGCTGCCGCAGCTGCGAAAGCTGAAATCGTCGCGTAAGGTACGCTGGGCGGTCGACATCGATCCACAGGAGCTGTGAGCGTCGTGACCATTGACACTACCCTTTTTGGCTCCATTTCGGTATTTGTCCCTAACCGGGTCCCTTAACGGGGAATCTGCAGCGGCAGTCAGGATCGTCTTATGGAACAGGCAGACCAAGAAACGCAATCACAGCCCGGATCGGAGCAGGGCGCTCATCGCGCATTCACGGCGCTTCGGGAAGCGGCGAATGAGCAAATCATTGGCCAGCAGCGGCTGATGGACCGCCTGCTGATCGCCCTGCTGAGCAACGGCCACCTCCTGGTCGAGGGCGCCCCCGGGCTGGCCAAGACGACGGCGATCAAGGTCATCGCGGACCGGATCGAGGGTGATTTCCATCGCATTCAGTTCACCCCGGATCTGTTGCCTGCCGATCTGACGGGCACCGAGATTTACCGGCCACAGGAAGGCAGTTTTCAATTCCAGCAGGGGCCCATTTTTCATAATCTGATCCTGGCGGATGAGGTTAACCGCGCGCCGGCCAAAGTGCAGTCGGCCCTGCTCGAAGCGATGGGCGAGCACCAGGTCACCGTCGGGCGCATCACTTACCGCCTGCCCAAACTGTTCCTCGTGATGGCCACGCAGAATCCGATCGAACAGGAGGGCACCTATCCCCTTCCCGAGGCGCAGTTGGACCGTTTCCTGATGCATGTCTCGATCGGCTATCCGGATGCCGGTGCCGAGCACCAGATCCTGGCCCTGGCACGCCAGCAGGCACGGGACGAACTCGGGGAGAGACCCGCCGCGGCCGTGCTGGTCACCCAGGAGCAGGTGTTTCTGGCGCAGCGCGCCGTGTTGGACCTGTACATGGCGCCCGCGCTGGAGCAGTACATCGTGCAGATGGTCCTGGCATCGCGTGATCCGGGCAGCTGGGATGCCGATCTGGCTCGTCTGGTCAGCTACGGGGGCAGCCCCCGGGCCACGATCGCGCTCGATCGCTGCGCCCGTGCCCGCGCCTGGCTGGACCGGCGCGACTACGTTTCGCCGGATGATATCCATGCCGTGATCCACGACGTGATGCGGCATCGTGTGCTGCTGTCCTACGAGGCGGAGGCCGACGGCGTCACCGTGGATCAACTGGTCGATCGCCTGCTCGATCGGGTGCCCCTGCCATGACCGCTTCGCCGGCTGGCGACGGCATTCACCTGACGGCCGCGGAGTTGATTGCGCTGCGCCCTCGCTGCAACGCGCTCCGGCTGCCGATGCAGCGAGCGGCGGCGTCGGCCCTGGCTGGCGCCTACAGGTCCCGCTTCAGGGGGCGCGGCGTCGATTTCCTCGAGTCGCGCAACTACCAGCCGGGAGATGACATACGCAATATGGACTGGCGGGTCACCGCCCGTACCGGAAGGCCCCATACCAAGGTATTTCACGAGGAACGCGAGCGGCCCGTGCTGGTTGTCCTGGAAGCGGGCCCGAGCCTGTTTTTCGGGACCCGTAAACGGCTCAAGTCGGTGGCGGCTGGGCAGCTCGCGGCCGCCATTGCCTGGTCGGCGGTCCGGCGCGGTGACCGGATCGGTGGTTTTCTGTTCGCCCCGGGCCGCCATCGCGAGCTGCGGCCGGCGGGCGGGCGCCGCGGCGCCATGCGCATGATCCAGAGCCTGGTCGATTGGCTGGAACCCAGGGTCCCGGAGGCCGCGGAGGCCGAGCCGCTGTCCATTGCCCTGGAACGCGTGCGTCATGCGGTCCGTCCGGGCAGTCTGGTCATCGTCGTCAGTGATTTCTTCATGCTGGACCAAGCCTGCGACCGGCACCTGTCCCGGCTGCGCCAGCACAACGATGTGATCGGCTGTCAGATCCTCGATGCGGCGGAGTACCGCCTGCCGGCCGGCCGCTACCCGATAACGGATGGCACACAGAGCGCCTTGCTCGACACGGGCCGGCAGGAATCCGGACACCGCTACCGGGCAATGGGGCTGCAGCATCTGGCCGCGCCCCGGCATCTGTTTCAGAAACACCAGTGTGGCTGGCTCGCACTGCACACCGATGACGACCCGGTCGACGCGCTTGGCCGCGATCTGCGCGTCCTGGTGGGCCAGTCGGTCTGAAACCGCCGGGAGCAGGAATCAAATTGGCGGCTAGCGACGCTCAGGCTCAACTGCTGAACCAGCTGCGGGACATCCACGGCGCCGCTGAGCCCGGGTGGTGGCCGCCGGCGCCGGGTTGGTGGCTGCTTTCGGCGATTTTGCTGGTTGCCTTGCTGTACGCGGTTCGCCTGCTGATGCGCCTGATCGCCGTTCAGCGCCGCCGCCGCGCCTGGATGAGGGCATTGGACGCCGTGGATGATCGCTGGGACCCGGACTGTCAGTCGAACGATTACCTGGCCGAGCTCAACCGGCTGTTCCGGGCCGTGGCGATCAGGGCATTTCCCGGCACGCACTGCGGGCGCCTGCAGGGCGAGGACTGGGCAACCTTCGTCCGCGACAGGCTGCCGGACGGGCCGCAGTCCGCTTGCGTATCCGCGCTCGCTCAGGGACCTTACGAGCCAGCACCCCAATTCGACGCGGCGGCGCTGCGGGAGCAGGC
>JBFFUJ010000076.1:0-9884 GCA_041571375.1 Lysobacterales bacterium
GCAAACCCGTGAAAGAGGGCGCAATATGCGTATCGATGGAAAAGGATTTCTGAAAGCCGCGGCACTGGCCGTCGTGATGGCGCCGTGGGTGGCGTTGTCTGCGGCGACCAGCCTGGTGGGCATCGAGCATGTGCAGACCCATGACGGCGACATCAAGCTCTACCTCAAGACCAGCGGCGATACGCCCCAGGTCAGCGTGTTCGCGACGGAGAATCCTCCGAGGATCGTGCTGGATCTGACGGATACTGCAAGCCAGGCCCCCTCTGACGCCGTCTATGTCGGACAGGGAATGGTGCAGCAGTATTCAGCGATTGCCGCTGGAGGCCGCACGCGCCTCGTGGTCGATCTGACCGGCGCGGCGGCCTACGACTACAGTGCGGAGAGCGGACAGGTTGTCCTCACGGTCGGGGGAGGCGCGAAGGCCGCTGCATCGACAGCGGCTACGGGAGCATCCAACGCCGGCTTTGCGGTGACGGGGGTGGATTTCCGTCGCGGTGAAAATGGCCAGGCGCGCATCATTGTCAGCCTGGACAAGCCGGGCGCCAGCATTTCGATGCGGGAAGGCACCGGCGTCCTGAACCTGGACATCTTCAACGCGAATCTGCCTGAGTCCTTCGACCAGCGTCTCGACGTGATGGACTTTGCGACACCGGTCCAGTTCATCGACAGTTATGGAGTCAGCACGGGTGTCCGGTTGGACATCACCACGACAGGCCTCTACGAGCATCTGGCCTACGAGTCCGGCAATGACGTTATCGTGGAGGTCAGCGAATTGTCCGGCGCCGCGGCGGTGGAAGACATCGAGGTCAAGTTCTTCGAGGACAAGGTGTACGAGGGCACCAAGGTGACGTTCAATTTCCAGGACATCCCGGTACGCTCGGTGTTGCAGCTGATCGCTGATGTTTCAAACCTCAACATCGTGGTGGCCGACAGCGTCGGCGGTAACCTGACTCTGCGCCTGACCAACGTACCCTGGGACCAGGCCCTGGATATCGTCATGGATGCGCGCAATCTCGATATGCGCAAAAACGGCAATGTCATCTGGATCGGACCCACGGCCGAAATCGCTGCCCGCGAGCAGCAGTTGCTTCAGGCCCAACTGGATCGAAGGATTCTCGAGCCGCTGCAAACCGTGCTGATTCCGGTCAGTTACGCCAAGTCGGGAGACCTGATGAGCTTGATCCAGGAATCGACCAGCGGAGCGGACAGCAATTACGGACTATTGTCCGAACGTGGCTCGGTGACCATCGACGAACGCACCAACACGCTGCTCGTAACCGATACGGCTGAACGCATCCTGGAAATCCAGAAACTCGTGACGGAACTGGATTATGCCGTACGCCAGGTTCAGATCGAGTCGCGCATCGTCATCGCCAATTCCGATTTTGCCCACGAACTGGGCGTTCGCTTCGGCGTGACCGCGCTGCACTTTGGCAGCAACGTCGGCGTCATTGCGGCGGACGGACAGGCGGCGGACACCGTCAACCCGGTCATCGATCCAAGGGACGACGGTCTCCTGGACATTCCGGGTTATCCCAGCCGCTATCAGGTCAACCTGCCGGCTCCGAACTCGAGTGCAGCGACGCTGGGCCTGTCGTTTCTGACCGACGACATCATCCTGGATCTCGAGCTTTCCGCGCTGGAGGCCGAAGGTGAGGGAGAGGTGATCTCAACGCCACGCATCATCACCGCCAACCAGGCCGAGGCGTTCATCCAGCAGGGTGTGGAGATACCCTACGAGCAGTCCACCTCGTCAGGCGCCACCGCGGTTCAGTTCAAGGAAGCCGTGCTCGAACTGAAGGTCACGCCGCTGATCACGCCCGACAACCGCGTGCAGATGGACCTCAACGTCAAACAGGACACGGTGGGTGAAATATTCCAGACTTCGAGGGGCGGGTCGGTACCGTCGATCGACACGCGCGAACTCGAAACCACGGTCCTGGTGGCCAATGGCGATACCGTGGTGCTGGGAGGCATCTTCCAGGACGAGAAATCCTCCCGGGAAGAAAAGGTGCCCTGGCTTGGGGACATCCCGGTGGCTGGCGCCCTGTTCCGTCGCCGCGGCAACGAGACGAGAAAGCGCGAGCTGCTGATTTTCGTGACGCCGACCATCGTGGAAGAACGACCCATTCTCTGAGACGTTTGTTGAATCCTGCGAACGCCCGGGCATTGCCCGGGCGTTTGCGTTAGGCTAATTCCATGGATGCCGAACTGCCCTTCGCCGATGCCTGTGAGCGGAACAAAGCGCCCATCCTGGCCGCGTTGCGCGGCTTGCTGCCGGCTAGGGGGCACGTGCTCGAGATCGGCTCCGGGACCGGTCAGCACGTGGTGCATTTCGCCCCTCATTTTCCAGGTCTCAGCTGGCAGCCCACCGAACGGGGCGAACAGCTGGAGGGCCTGAACGCACGCATTCGCCTTCAGGGCAGCCGCAATATCCTGCCCGCCATCCTGCTCGAAGTCGAGGGTGTGTGGCCGGATCGGTTTTTCGAGGCGGTATATTCTTCCAATACGGCGCACATCATGTGCTGGAATGAGGTCCGGGCGATGTTTTCGGGCGTGGGCCCGCGATTGTCACGCGATGGGGTCTTTTGCCTGTACGGGCCGTTCAACGTGGCAGGCCGCTACACGGCGACCAGTAACGAATCCTTCGATCGTCAGTTGAGGCAACGTAACCCCGCGATGGGTCTGCGTGACGTGGTCCAACTCGAGCGCCTGTCTGCCCGCCACCACATGCGGCTCGAGGAGCGCCGACAGCTCCCGGCTAACAACCTGCTGCTGGTGTTCCGCTGTACCAGGGGGCCGTGAGTCAATGAGCAGCGACCCAACGTTTCCGGGCAGCGCGCCGACGGACCTGGTGGGGCAGGCGAGGTCGCTGCTGGCCGGGCAGCGCGACCTCGTGGCCAATGCAGCCAATCTGGCCTCGCTGCTGTTCCACGCGCTCGCGGACGTCAACTGGGTGGGCTTTTATTTCCTGAAGAACGGCGTGCTGCTGGTGGGGCCCTTCCAGGGCAAGCCCGCCTGCGTGACGATCCCCGTGGGAAAAGGTGTCTGCGGCACCGCCGCAGCAACCCGAACGGTTCAGCGGGTACCCGATGTCCATGCCTTCGCCGGGCATATCGCCTGCGATGTCGACTCCCGGTCGGAGCTCGTCATTCCGCTGATTGAAAACGGTGTCGTGCGCGGCGTGCTGGATCTCGACAGCCCATTACCAGACCGCTTTCAGGAAGACGACGAGCGGCTGTTGATCGAGATTTCGGAAATCTTCGTCCGCTCGGTCGACTGGCCTGAATGAACGGGCTGTCAGCCGGTTAGCTGCTCGCCCGAGATGGTCTGGGTCAGCCGCCCGTAACCCCCGCCGTCCGGCCATCCTTCGGCAAAGCCGATGACCAGCAGCGTGCTCGCTGTCAGGTGGCCGAACCGACTCCGCTCCCCGTGCTCGAGCACTTCGGATGCAAGCTCTTCAAGGCCCGGATTATGGCCAACGATCAGCACGCGGTCGCTCTCCGCGAACGACCGGTCGAGCAGCGTGGTCAGGGTCCTGACCGAAGCGCCATAAAGCTGCGGCAGGAAGTTCGTGCGTGCGTCCAGCACGGGCCGCATAGCGAGCAGCGGCGCCAGGGTCTGCCGGGCTCTCGGAGAGGGGGAGCAAAGGATCTGATCGGGAAGCTCGATGCGGTCGCACAGCCAGTGCGCCAGCTTCGCGGCGTGAACCGTGCCGGCTTCGGTCAGTGCGCGGACAAAATCCTCGCAACCGGGGTGGGCCGGCACGGCCTCGGCGTGTCTCAAGATCAATAGTACCTTCATAGTCATACCTGCGGTCCCCTGCATCATGAAGTATATCCGGGCGGCAGCGCGGATTACTTCCGCGTGAGGCTCACTCCCGTGCCAGCCGCAGCCATTCGGCGGGTTCAATGTTACCGCCGCTGATGATGGCACCGATCTTGTGGGAGGCGAAGACGTCCGGATATTTCCGGATCGCGGCGATCACGGTCGCCGATGAGGGTTCAATCAGCAGTCTCAGTGTCTGCCAGGTGAGATGCATTGCTGCACGAATCTCGTCGTCGCTCACGGTCAGCACCTGCTCGACGTGCTCCCGGATAATCCGGAAGTTGCGCTGACCCACAATGGCCCGAAGACCGTCGGCGATCGTTTGCGGGTAAAAACTGTCGACGACAGCCCCCTGCTGCAGGCTGGTCGCGGTGTCCGCGGCCCCCTCGGGCTCCACGCCGAAAACCTTGACGCCCCAGGGCCGTGTCGCGATCGCCGTGCCGCTGATCAGTCCGCCACCACCGACAGGCGTGATGATCCGTTCCAGCGAGGGAACCGCCTGCTCGAGTTCGAGGGCGGCGGTACCCTGCCCGGCGATGATCTCCGGATCGTCGTAGGGGTGAACCGCCACCATGCCGGTCCGGACCAGCTTGTCGAGTCCTTCGGCACGGGCCTCGTTGCCCGGTGCGCAGAAATGGACCTGACCGCCGTATCTCCGGACCGACTGCACCTTGAACTCCGCTGAGTCCTCCGGCATCACCACGTGCGCGATGCGGCCGTCCAGTCTGGCGGCCAGCGCGAGTGCGGCACCGTGGTTGCCCGAGGAGTGCGTCGCCACGTCTCCGTCGATCCCTTCTTCCCGCAGGCGCGCGATCGCGTTGGACGCGCCACGGAACTTGAAAGCACCGGTCCGCTGCAGGTTTTCGCATTTGCAGTAGAGGCGGCAGTTGAGCATGGCGTCCAGTTCAGGATCGCTGATGACCGGTGTCAGGCGGACCTGCCGGCGAATGCGCGCGTGGGCAAGATGGACGTCGGCATCATCCGGAAGCCGGTCGGCGTCGGAAACGGTCACACTGAACTGCTCTTGGGGCGCATAAGGCCTATAATACCGGGCCAAATCGCCAATTGGCCACCGCATCGGCGCAGCGACACGACCACCAACGGATGATGAGCAGCATGAAGAAAGGATCGACCGGAAAACCCGTTCTACGCACGGACTACGCGCCCTATCCCTGGGAAGTGGACAAGGCCTCCTTGCGCATCGAGATCGGCGAGGAACGCACGCGTGTACTGGCCGAGCTGGCGTTTCGGTGGGTCGGAGTCACCGGCGCAGGGGCTGGTCCGGCCGCCGCGGACCGAAGCATCGTGCTGGACGGACAGGACATGGACCTGATCTCGGTGGCTCTGGACGAGCGGCCGCTCAGTGAGGGGGAGTATACGGTGTCCGCGGACAGGCTGGTGGTCCACGAAGCCCCGGACAGCTGCGGGCTGTCGGTTGAGGTGCAGATACACCCGCGGGAAAACACGGCCCTCGAGGGGCTCTACCCCTCGGGGCAATTCCTGCTGACCCAGTGCGAGTCAGAGGGTTTCCGGAAGATCTGCTACTTTCCTGACCGCCCTGATGTCATGACCCACTTCGAGGTCACTCTGGTGGCTGACCCCTCTCGCTATCCCGTCCTGCTGTCCAATGGCAACCGCGTTGGCGACGGAGTGCTGGACGACGGTCGACATTGGGTGCGCTGGGACGACCCGTATCCGAAGCCGTGCTACCTGTTCGCGGTGGTTGCCGGGGATCTGGCTTGCCTCGAGGATCGTTTTTGCACCCGCAGCGGGCGCGAGGTCGCGCTGAAGTTTTATGTGGAGCGCGAAAACGTCGACAAGTGCGAGCACGCGATGGAGTCCCTGATCCGCGCGATGCGCTGGGATGAAGAACGATTTGACCTCGAGTATGACCTCGATGTCTATCACGTCGTCGTCACCAATGATTTCAATATGGGGGCGATGGAAAACAAGTCGCTCAACATTTTCAACTCGAAGTATGTGCTGGCACGACCGGATACGGCGACGGATTCGGATTATCAGGCCATCGAAGGCGTCATCGCGCACGAGTATTTCCACAACTGGACCGGCAACCGGGTGACCTGCAGGGATTGGTTCCAGCTCACGCTGAAAGAGGGGTTGACCGTGTTCCGCGACCAGGAGTTTTCCTCGGACGTGCAATCCCGGGCAGTCAAGCGGATTCGCGACGTCAGAGCCTTGAGGAGCCGGCAGTTTCCGGAGGACTCGGGACCCATGTCCCACCCGATTCGCCCCGACCGCTATGTGGAAATCAACAATTTCTACACCATGACCGTCTACCAGAAGGGTGCCGAGATCATCCGGATGTACCATACGCTGCTGGGCGAGGAGGGCTTCCAGAGGGGGATGAAGCTGTATTTCGAGCGGCACGATCACCGGGCGGTCACCTGTGACGATTTCCTCGCGGCGATGGCGGATGCCAACGAGGCTGACCTGGACCGGTTCGGTCTCTGGTACGGACAGTCCGGCACACCCGCAGTCGACATTCGCCCCCGCTACGACGCGGATCAGCGGATATTCGAGCTGAACGTGCGGCAGCATACGCCCCCAACGCCCGATCAGCCCGAGAAAGTGCCCCTGGTGATTCCGATCGCCATGGGTCTGCTCAGTCCGCAGGGCGAGGAATTGCCGCTGCGCCTGGAGGGGGAAGCCCTCCCAGTGGGCACCTCACGCGTACTCCTGCTGGAAGAAGAGGAGCAGACTTTCCGCTTCACAGGCGTCGATGAACCGCCGATCCCCTCTCTGCTGCGGGGCTTCTCCGCACCGGTCAAGTTGACCTATCCCTTCGACGAGGGGCAGCTCGCCCTGTTGATGGAATTCGACAGTGACGCCTTCGTTCGCTGGGAGGCTGCCCAGTTACTGAGCCAGGGGGAAATAATGCTCAATCTCGAACGCGCCTCGGCCGGGGATGAAATGCGTCTTGGCGAGGGGCTTGTCGAGGCATTCCACGCCCTGCTTTCGGATCGGGAGTCTGACCCGGCTCTGATCGCCGAGGCCCTGAGCCTTCCGGACGAAGACTACCTGGCCGAGCAGATGACTGTGGTGGACGTCGACGGCATCCATGCTGCTCGCCAGTTCGTCAAAGCCGGGCTTGGCGGGTTGCTGGCCGAGCCGCTGCAGAAGCGTTACCGGGAACTCGCGGCGTCGGGGCAGTATGAGAAAACTCCCGCAGCGATGGCGCGTCGAAGCCTGCGCAATGTCTGCCTTTCCTACCTGCTGCACTCGGACGGCGGCTTCGAACTGGCCGAGGAACAGCTGGAAAACAGCGACAACATGACCGATACCCTCGCGGCCCTGCAGGGGCTGGCCTGGGCCGATGCGCCCTCTGCGGAACATGCCCTGCGAGCCTTCGAGGGGCGCTGGCGGGACGATCCCCTGGTCATGGACAAGTGGTTCATGATCCAGGCTTCGGTGCCGGCAGCCGCCACGGAGGCCCGGGTAAGGCGGCTCATGCGGCATCCGGTCTTCAGTATCACCAACCCCAACAAGGTGCGCGCTCTGCTCGGGGCATTCTCGATGATGAATCCGGTCGGCTTCCATGTGCGCGGCGGAGCCGGGTATCGGCTGCTGGCGGACCAGGTCATCGCGCTGAATGCGCTCAATCCGCAGGTCGCTGCCCGCATGGCAGCGGCGTTCAATTCATGGACTCGGTACGATGATGCACGACGGGCCCTCATGCGGTGCGAACTCAGTCGCATCGCGGCCACGGACGGACTGTCGCCGGATGTATCGGAAATCATCCAGAGCGCACTGCGCATGGCGCCCCCGAGGTAAAAGCCAATGGCGTTTATCGATCAGATCCCGCTGTTGGCCCTGTTCTCCGCCTGTGTGCTGCTTCTCCTGTTGGCGATCGAGATCGGGTTCCAGTATGCGAAGGCCCGGCACGTCAAGGTCCGGAAGGAGCAGATGGCGCAGGTCAGGGCAATCATGGGCGCCTCCCTCGGATTGTCCGCATTCATGCTGGCGTTCAGCTTCAGCATGGCGCAGCAGCATTTCGAGGAGCGCACGCGGGCCTACATGCTGGAGGTCAGCGCGGTGGATACAGCTTTTCGCGGCGCCGACCTGCTGGAGGACGATGACCGCGATGCGGCGCAGGATTTGCTGCGGCAGTTCCTGAAGCTGCGCATCAGGACGTCCGAGGCGGCCCGGGAATCGGACATGGAGCATGTGGCCGAGATGATCCGGGAATCGGAGCGCATTCACGACGTGCTCTGGGCTTACGCCGAGGCATCGATGGAGAAATCCGTCGACGGCGTCAACCGGAGCCTTTTCGCCCAGTCCGTGCTGGCGATGGTGGCCGCACACGACGCCCGCCTGCAGGCCGCGGTGTTCAACCGAATCTCGCTGACCATCTGGACCATCCTCGTAGTCATGATGTTGCTGGCCATGGTCGTCATGGGTTACCAGGCCGGCCTGACCGGTACGCGCAGTTCACTCGCGACCTGGACCCTGGCGATCACCTTCTCGGCCATCATGACCGTGATCACCGATCTTGACCGGCCGAACATGCGGCTGTTCCAGGTCAATCAGCAACTCATGGCCGAACTGGAGGGCCGCATGGAACATGGGGGTGCGGCGGCACTCGGCGTGACGCGGCCTTGAGCGCTCGTCTCTGGACAACGGTCCTCGGCCTGTTGCCCGCGCTCCTGATCGCGGGTTGCGCGGGTGGAGCGCGGGAGACGCCCGACCCGCTCGCAACGGGCCTGGTGATCGAAGGCATGGTCATACGTAACGAATTGCCTTATGCCGTCACGGGCGTCATGATCGAGGTTCCGGCCACCGGCGCATTCGCCGGTTGCGGCAACATTCTGCCCCGCAGCGAGTGCAGCACCACCTTCGAGGCGGTCGATCACCGCAGGAATCCTCTGCTGATCCGGTGGATGGAGCATGGCCAGCCTCAGCGCACCGGAGAATTCGTCGTAGAGCCCCCCGCCGATGCCCGCCCGGGTGACACCTACCTTCTGGAAGTGGTGGTTTTTGCGCCCGGGCAGGCCGGCGCGAGCCTGGAGAAGCCCTGACCGCCCGATCGCTCGCCGGCGGGGGTGTTAATCGTTCAATGCCCGGAGCAGCAGGCTGCGCTGGAGATCGGCCTCGTGACGCGTCGGAAACTTCGGTGACAGCAGCACTTCACCCACGAACCGTATGTTGAACTGGTAGCCCTCGTTGTCTTCCGCCGCAAACACGCGGGTTACGAAAACGACCTTGTCCAGGACCATGGCATAGCCCTGAAGTTCAATGACCTTATCCGCCATCTGCCCCAATCCCTCCGCAAGCCCGAATATAAAGGACCTCGCGACCCCGGCGTGGCCGCCGCCGGTTGGTGTTCAGGCTGCATTCAACCGGCCGTGATATTCTGGACCATGATGAGAGTGTTTGCAGCAGGGCTGTTGGTATTGCTGTCCGCCTGCGCCGGCCCGGACATCCGGCGGAGTGAGGGCGGTGACTACTGGCTGGGTGGCCATGGGGCCTACGTCGGTTCCGTGTATTCCGTGTACGGCGGCTATCCCTGGTGGTATCACGGCGGCCCCTATTACGGCCCGGCGTGGCATCCGACGCCGCTGGCATTCCATTACTACAGCCGCAACTTCTATCCGCACCATTTTTCGGTGCTGTATCCCTCCTGGCCGGCTTATCATCCGGCGTGGCGCGGGTCCTACCCGCTGTGGGGCCCGGTGCATCACGGCTGGGGGCATCCGCACCGGGACGCGGGCCCGATCGGCGACCGCCATGACCGGGGATCCCATCCTGTGCCGCCGGCTGCGGCTCCGCAACCGCCCCTCACCGTGATCCCGCCTTCCGCGGGGTTCGCGCGGGGCAGTGAGCGGGCTTACAGACGGCACGGCATCACGCCGACCGGACCGCAGCCGAACACAGGTGCCGTTCCGATCGTCGGCCCTGCGGTCGGCACCAGTCAGGGTCGGATGGCGGAGTTGCCGTCTCGCGTGCCGCAGTTCCGTCCGCGCGGCCTGTCGGCAGCGCCGGGCGCGGTGCCAGTTCCCGCTGTGCGTCCCGCGGTCACTCGACCTGCCGCGCCAGGA
>JBFFUJ010000077.1:0-9856 GCA_041571375.1 Lysobacterales bacterium
ATCCTCTGACCCCACCCATCGCTAGTCCGATTTCGTGGCCGGGGCCTCGAACCATTTGTCGGGCGGTACGATCTTGGGCGCGTCGGGGTCCGTCTCGTAGGCCGGCGACATGATCTGCACGCCGTGCTCGTTGAACACATCCTGGATGTTGGCATGCAGGGCCGAGTAAGTCTGAGGCATGCGCATCTCGTCCCGGGTATAGGCGTTCAACTCGTATATGACCGCGAAATCGCCCAGTGATTTCTGCAGTACGAACGGCGGCGGATCCTTCAACACTGCCCCGGTTCGATCCGCAGCCATCTTGAGCATGGCCTCGACCTGGCGCCAGGGCGTGTCGTAACCGATGCCGACCTCGGTATGCAGGATCAGTCCATCCTTTCGCGCCATCTGCGTGTAATTGACGACGTCGGTATTGAGGATGTTGGAATTGGGCATCACGACGTACTCGTTCTTGGGCGTTCGCACGCGGGTGACCATCAGCTTGATCTCTTCCACCGTGCCGACCACGTCGCCGACCCGGATCCGGTCACCCTCGCGGAATGCGGCCCGGTAGGTCATGCTCAGACCGGCAATCGAATTGGCGATGAAGGATGAAGATCCGAGCGACAGCAGCACGCCGGCAAACACCGACACGCCCTTGAAAGCCATCGAGTCCGACCCGGGAATGTAGGGGTAGGCAATGACGAGGGCAAATGCGATGACAGCCAGGCGGACGATCTTGTAGGTCGGCATCGCCCACTCGCGGTCGAAGCTTTCCATTTGGATGCGTCCGCGCTCGACGGCGCTGAAAAAAGCACGGATCAACCGCAGCAGGTAGCGGACCACGAACCACAGCACGACCAGGAAGGCGAGGCTCGGGAGCGAGCCCATGAAGCCGATCCAGAGGCTCGCCAACGGGTCCAGTATCAGCTTGAACAGTATTCTCGCGACCGGGCGGGTCCAGGGGAACAAGCCCAACACCGTGTTCAGGTAGAAGTAGGCCAGCATCAGGTAGATCACGGTGCGCACCAGGCGCAGCAGGCCGGTGATCACGGACCAGACCGGTCCGGCCTGGATGAGCTGATGGGACTTGCTGGCCAGCTCCTCGACGCCCCTTTGAACGTGTTGCTGGGACCAGTTCAGCAACCAGCGGAAGAGCCGCTGCGTGACCCACAGCAGGGCGATCAGCAGGGCCGTTACGCCCAGGGTGTACAGCCCGCCCTGGATCAGGACGGGCGAACTGCGGTCTTCGCGGTACTGGTTGACGGCCACGATGATCCGTTGGCGATATATTGTGGCCAGCAGGGGCAGGCTGACATTTTCAAACTGCGCATCGCCCTCAAAAATGGCGAAAACCCTCTCTTCGTTCGCCATGAATTCGAGATGATCTTCCTTCTCGACCACCGTCAGATCGTTCGGGTCGTAGCTTTCGTCCTGCGCCAGCGCGATGATTCTCTCGCGAACGAGTGCAGCGCGTTGCTCGGCGGGAAAGGCGCTCAGGCCGCGGAGCACGAACAGCTGTTTGCCGTCGATGATGACCGGCGCCGAGCGAATCTGGGCAGGCTGAATGGCCTGGGCCGGACCGGCCTGCTGGGCCTCCAGGGCGGGCGAGAGGATCACCGCTGCCAGGAACACCCAGGCCAGTCGGGTGAAGCGCGCCGACTTCTTCGTGGCGCCAGATGAGCTTGTACCGTTCTTCATGGTCGATTGCTCCGGGAAGCGTACCTTGCCGCCATTCATAGCATCAGCGCGCGTTCCGACGCAAATAGGTAGTCTCGCTTCCCTTCTTTCGCCTGCGGCGAAAACCGGCTGCGCTCGACGGCATACCATAAGCGCACGCCCCCTCTGGTACCGCTCACGCGCTACGGCATTCCACGAGCACTTCTTTGCCTTCGGCAAAATTGTACTCGCTCCATCGCCTGCGCTTCGCTCGACCTACCCAGCCGGGGGCAGGCCAGGTTTTGGCTATGGGCAACTTGCCGCTGGGGCAAGTTGCCCTGAAGGCAGAACCGGCAGGTCGTGGGTCGCCTTCGGCTCCACAGCAGCTGTGTGGATGAGATTTTGTTGCCGGCTGCTATACCGGCCCGACGAACATGTTGAAGGCGGGGTTGTCGTCTTCCGCCTTGTAGCTGTAGCCGGTGTTGTCGAGGAACTCCTGGAAGCGCCCATCGTCCGCTGGCGGGACCTGGATGCCGATGAGCACGCGGCCGTATTCCGAGCCGTAGTTTCGATAGTGGAACAGGCTGATGTTCCAGCCACTCTTGAGGCCGCGCAGGAAGCGCAGCAGGGCTCCGGGACGCTCGGGAAATTCGAAACGCAGGATGCGCTCGTTTTCGACGTCGGCCCGACCACCGACCATGTGCCGGATGTGCAGCCGCGCCATGTCGTTGTCCGACAGGTCCAGCACCTCGAAGCCGTGCTGGCGCAACTCGGCGATGATCTCGCGTTTCTCGGCCAGGCCGTGCTTCAGCGCAATACCGACGAAGATGTGCGCGTCCTGGCGGTCGGCGATCCGGTAGTTGAACTCGGTGATGCCGCGCAGGCCCACGGTCTCGCAGAAATCGAGGAAGCTGCCCGGCCGTTCGGGAATGGTCACACCCAGCAGGGCCTCCTGCTCCTCGCCAACCGCGGCTCGCTCCGCGATGTGGCGCAGGCGGGCGAAATTGACGTTGGCCCCGGACAGGACGGCCGCGGCGTTGCCCTCGCAGCCGGGCCGCTCGCTGAAGAACTTCTTCAGCCCGGCGATGGCCAGCACGCCCGCGGGCTCGGCGATCGCGCGGGTATCCTCGTAGACATCCTGCACGGCCGCGCAGATTTCGTCGTTGTCGACCGTGATGACCTCGTCCAGCAGCTCAGAGCAGATGCGGTACGTGAGGTCTCCCGTTCGCTTGACGGCCACCCCTTCCGCGAAATGCCCGATTTCGGGCAGTGTCACAGGTTCGCCCGCCTCGAACGCTGCGTGCATCGAGGCCGATTCCTCCGCCTCGACGCCGATCACCTTGAGGCCCGGGTGCAGGTACTTGCTGACCAGCGCCATGCCGGCCGCCAGGCCGCCTCCGCCGATGCAGACGAACAGGTAGTCGATCGGCCGGTGGTTCTGACGGAACAGCTCGAGGGCGATCGTCGCCTGCCCGATGATCACCTGTGGGTCGTCGTAGGCGTGGATGAAAACCCTTCCCTGCTCCTGCGCCAGCGTCAGCGCATGGACACAGGCCGCGTCGAAATCGTCCCCTTCGATGACGACGGTGGCGCCCAGCTTGCGCACGGCATTGATCTTGATCTCGGGGGTGATGTTCGGCATCACGACCAAGGCGTCGATGCCGAGGTGACGGGCGGCCATCGCGACGCCCTGGGCGTGGTTGCCGGCCGAGGCGCAGATCACGCCGCGTTGCCGCTCCTCGGCGGTCAGCGACTGCAATTTCGCGTAGGCGCCGCGCAGCTTGAAGGAGAACACCGGCTGCAGGTCTTCCCGCTTGACCAATACGCGCATACCCAGCCGTTCGGACAGGGCGGGCATTTCCTGCACCGGGGTCTCAACAACCAGGTCTTCGAGCCGGCACTGCATGATCCGCGGCATGTACTCGTCGAACAGCGCGCGGCGGGCGTCGGCTGTTCCGGGTTGATGGCGGCTCGGTTGGTTCATGAATTCGCTGTGTCGCTTCAGGAGCCCGACCACGCTGCTGCGCTCGTCCGCAGCCGTTCACACACCGCCTCGGTGACGGCCGCCGTGCCCAGCCCGTCGGCACGGAGGTCCCGGGTGAGGATGCCGTCCGCCCAGCAGGAATGGATGCTGTCCTCCAGTGCCGCCGCCTCCACCGCGCGTTCGAGGGAATGACGCAGCATCATCGCGACCGAGAGCAGCATGGCGTAAGGGTTGGCGATCCCCTGGCCTGCGATGTCCGGCGCCGAGCCATGCACGGGCTCATAAAGTCCGAACCGCGCTTCATTCAGAGATGCGGATGGCAGCAACCCCATCGAGCCGCACAACATCGAGGCTTCGTCGGACAGGATGTCGCCGAACAGGTTTTCGGTCAGCAGCACGTCGAAGTCCGCCGGCCGCGTCAGCAGGTGCATCGATGCGGCGTCGACATACATGTTTTCCACCGTCACATCCGGGAACTCGTCGCCGATGACGCGGTGGACCACCTCCCGCCACAGCCTCGAAGTCTCCAGCACGTTGGCTTTGTCGACCAGCGTGATCCGGCGCCGGCGCTGCTGCGCGATGCGGCCGGCGGCGCGCGTCACACGCTCGATTTCGGGGACCGTGTAACGGCACACGTCCTCCGCTTGATCGGCATCGCGCCATTTTTTACCGAAGTAGCTCCCGCCGGTGAGTTCCCGCACGATCATCAGGTCGACACCCTGGAGACGCTCCGGCCGCAGCGGCGAAAAGGCGTGCAGTGCCGGGTGGGTGACGATGGGCCGCAGGTTGCAGAAAAGGCTGAATTCGGCGCGCAGCCGGAGCAAGCCGAGTTCCGGCCGCTGTTCAGCCGGGTTGCCGTCCCACTTGGGTCCGCCAACCGCGCCCAGCAGCGCCGCGTCGGCCTGGCGGCAAGCGTCAACTGTCGCCTGCGGCAACGGATCGCCAGTGGCGTCCACAGCGGCGCCGCCGATCAGCCGTTCGTCCAGCTCAACGCCCAGGGCATGGGTCTCCTGCAACACCGCCAGCACCCGGCAGGCCGAAGCGTACACTTCGGGCCCGATACCGTCGCCGGGCAGGCCGACGATCCTGTAGTTAGGCTGCGTCATCCGGCTATCGTCACCGGGAGCTCCGTGTGTGTCAACCGCCGCTCGGTGCGTTTCGCACGCCGCATGCCTTCGTGAAATCGCCCGGTTCCATGACACGCCACATGGAACCGGACGGCAGCCCTCAGGGCTTCACGAATTTCAAACTGAAACGGTCGGTGTTGCCGGTGACGGTTCGGCGCCCCACCTCGTAGCGCAGCTCGTCGTCGGGCCGGTAGTGCAGGTCGCTGAAATCCACCAGGCGGAAGCCGGCCGCCTGGATTTCCCTGATCGCCAGCACCGGGTCGATCCGGCGGCGGTTCTCCGGGTTGTCGGGTTCCATGTGGCGCCGGGAATGATCCACCACGGCGTAGATTCCACCCGATTTGAGGGCGTCGAAGGCTGCCTTGTTCATCGCTGCGCGCCCTTCGGGGCCGAAGTTGTGGTAATTGCGGAAGGTCAGCACCATGTCGGCGCCGGTCACGCCGAGGCCCGTCGTTTCGAGCACGTAGGTCCGCGACCCTTCAGGCCGGTAGATCTTCGCGTCTTCGGCGACGGTGTTCATTCTCTCGAAACCCGGCTGGCCTGCCAGGGGTTCCTTGATGCGGCTGGTGCCCAAGGCCGCGTAAAACCCCCCGTTTTCCGCCATGGTGGGGGCCAGCAGCTTGGTGTACCAGCCTCCGCCGGGCAGCAATTCGACGATTTTCATGTCGTCGCGCAGGCCGAAGAACTCCAGCGTTTCCAGAGGCTTGCGGTTGGGGTCCCGTTCGGTTTCGGCGCTGCCCCTGATGTCAGCGGCCATCGCCGCGCGGATCTTGTCCCCGGTGGCGGCGAAGTCGTCTGCCGCGAGCGGGGCAGCGAGGGAGAGCAGCACGAGCGTCAGTATCGCTTTCATGGTCGTCCTTCCTGTCTGGCCTGGTTTGATCGCCCGAAAGCATAGCCCAACCGTCGCGAAAACCACAGGCCTGGAAGCCGCGAGGGCGGGCCGGTCACCGGCTCAGTCGTCCAATTGGGTCCAGAAGGCCTCGACCAGCGGGCTTCCGAGTTTCTTCCTGAGCGCGAACAGGCCAACCTCATAGGGCGCCAGGGCCGGGCGCACATCCAGCGGGCGGACCGAATCGGCCAGAGGGCTGTTGTCGAGCACGATCTGCGGCACGACCCCGATGCCGAATCCGAGGCTCACCATGCTCA
This sequence comes from Lysobacterales bacterium, assembly GCA_041571375.1. Taxonomy (GTDB): domain Bacteria; phylum Pseudomonadota; class Gammaproteobacteria; order Xanthomonadales; family SZUA-36; genus CALKKN01. Next base: position 5,896 of record JBFFUJ010000077.1, read on the forward strand.
CTATGGCTTCGTTGCCTGCGACCTGGGCGTAAACCAGGGGCTCGATTCCGCGCCGCCGGAACCACGCGTCCAGGCGCCTGCGCGCCAGGCCCCGTTCGGGCAGGATCATCGGCGTTCGGGACCAATCGCGGTCGCCGCGCGCTATCCCCGGCATCTCGAAGCGCGGATTGTCCCGCGGCGCGATGAATTCCAGCGGCGACACCGTGATCGCGCGGAAGGCCAGGCCCGGCGGCAGCTTCGGCGGCCGGGCGCCAATCGAGATATCCTCGCTGCCCGCCGATACGCGCGTCACAGCCTCCTCGGGATCACCGGTGTGCAGCTTGATTTCAATCCGTGGATGCCGCTGGCGGAAGCGTGTGAGGATATCGAACAGGAAGCTGTAACTGGCGGTCACGGAGCAGAACATGCTGAGCTCGCCGCGCAGTTCTCCGGTGGCTTCCATCAATCTGTTACGAACGTCATCCCATGCGCCCAGCGCATCCCGGGCGTAATCCAGGAACAGCTGGCCGGCATGCGTCAGCGACACGCTTCGGTTGTTGCGCTCGAACAGGACTGCGCCGACCTCCTCCTCCAGCCGCCGGATGTTGCGGCTGAGCGCCGACGGGCTGATGTGGCTGGCGTCGCTGGCGCGGCCGAAATGCAGGCTGTCGGCGAGATTCTGGAAGTGTTTCAGGGTGCGGATGTCCACTCATTAAGTATTGCATAAAACGCAATACAAAAGTGAGAATATAGCAATTTACGCAACAAAAGTTCTGCGCTACATTATCGGCTTCTCGACACCACGGAGCAGGACACGGGCCGGTCGCCCCCGATCGTGTACCGTCCTGAGTACACCATGCAGGTCTATTACGACAGCGATTGTGATCTCGGCATCATCCAGGGCAAGAAAGTCGCCATCATCGGTTATGGCTCGCAGGGGCATGCACATGCCTGCAACCTGTTCGATTCGGGGGTGGATGTCACCGTCGGGCTCCGGGCCGGATCGTCCTCGCGGGCCAAGGCCGCGGCCAACGGCCTGAAGGTGGCAGACGTCGCCGAGGCGGTCGCTGGGGCCGATCTCGTCACGGTGCTGACACCGGACGAGTTCCACGCCAAGCTGTATACGGAAGAAATCGAACCGAACATCCGACAGGGGGCCACGCTGGCCTTCGCCCACGGTTTTTCTGTGCTCTACGGGGAAGTGCAGCCACGGCCGGATCTGGATGTGATCATGATCGCGCCAAAGGCACCGGGCCATACGGTGCGATCCGAGTTCCGCGCAGGCCGGGGCATCCCCGACCTGATCGCCGTGGCCCAGGATGCCTCCGGCGAGGCCAAGGCCACCGCCCTGTCCTATGCCTCGGCCATCGGCGGTGGCCGCACCGGGATCATCGAGACCACCTTCAAGGACGAATGCGAAACCGACCTGTTCGGCGAGCAGGCCGTGCTCTGTGGCGGGTGCGTCGAACTGGTCAAGGCCGGTTTCGAGGTACTCACCGAAGCGGGCTACCCGCCCGAGATGGCCTATTTCGAATGCCTGCATGAACTGAAGCTGATCGTGGACCTGATGTTCGAGGGCGGCATCGCGAACATGAACTACTCGATCTCGAACAACGCCGAATTCGGCGAGTACCTGACAGGCCCGAAAATCATCAATGAGCAGTCACGCAAGGCCATGCGCGACGCCCTGGCGCGGATTCAGGACGGGTCCTACGCCCGACGCTTCCTCGAGGAGGGTTCTTCGGGCTACCCGGTCATGACCCGTGCGAGGGAAGACATGGCCGCGCATCCGATCGAGGTGGTCGGCGAGCGGTTGCGCGCCATGATGCCCTGGATTGCCGCCAACAAGATCGTCGACAAGGCCAAGAACTAGGCGGGTCGCCGTACCCCGAACAGGATCGCGTACAGGGTCGGCACCACCACCAGCGTCAGCACCGTGGCAAAGCCGAGACCGGCCATTATCGTGATCGACATGTTCACGAAAAACACGTCCGGCAGCAGCGGGATCAGGCCCAGTATGGTAGTGGCGGCGGCCAGCACCACCGGCCGCATACGGCTTACCGCGGCGTCCAGGATCGCCTCGTAGCGCTCCTTGCCGCTCTCGATCTGCTGGTCGATTTCCTCGATCAGCACGATGGCGTTCTTGATCAGCAGCCCGACCAGCGACAGGGCTCCAAGGATCGACATGAAGTCGAAAGCGCCGCCGGCTCCCAGCAGGCCGGCCGTGATGCCGATGATCGCCAACGGGACCGTCAGCCAGATGATCAGGGGCTGGCGCAGCTTGCCGAACAGGAGAATGCTGGTCAGGATCATCAGCAGGAAGCCCACCGGAAGCGACTTGCCCAGACCGCTCTGCGCCTTCTGCGAGTCCTCGTACTCGCCGCCCCAGCTGAGGCTGTAGCCGGCGGGCAGTTCGATGGCCTCGATCTGCGGGCGCAGACGCTCCAACAGGGGTGTTGCCAGCTCACCGGTCGGGTTGCACATCGCGATGATGGTCGGCTGCCGGTTGCGGCCGCGCACGACGGCGTTTTCCCACACGGTCTCGAAGCTCGATACGACCTGTGACACGGGCACGGATTGATTCAGCACGGGGCTCCATACCTGCAGGTCCTGGATACTGGAGATGTCGCCGCGCTCCTCGGCGGTCGCCCGGGTCAGTATCGGCAGCAGGCGGATGCCGTCGCGGTACAGGCCCGTGGGCGTACCCTCGAAGGCGAACTGGAGCGATGCCGCGAGGTTTTCGCGGGTAATGCCGAGCTGCCGGCCCACCTGCTCATTGAACACCGGCTGCACCACCTTGACCGGTTCGCGCCAGTCGTCGCGGATTTCCTTGGCTTCCGGGTCCAGGCGCATGACCGACTTGGCCTCCTCGGCCAGGGTGCGCAGGACCTCCGGGTCGGGGCCGTGGAAACGCGCCTCGATCTTGCCGTCCCGGCCCGGCCCGATGCGCAAAGGCTTGATGATCGGATCGGTCCAGGGCATCTCGGAGCGCATATACTCCGCGGCGGCCTGCCAGACTTCGCCTATCCGCTCACGGCCGTCGGTCTGCACGATGATCTGGGCGTAGGCCGGTGTTCCTTCCTTCGACTCGTAGACCAGGGTGAAGCGCTGGTGGGGCCCGCCGATGACGGCTGTGGTCTGCTCAACGCCTTCGAGATCGCGCAGGACCGCGCTGATCTGAAGCGTGTCGTCCCGCGTTTTGCGGATGTCGGTCCCCTCGGGTTCCCAGACGTCGATGAAGAAAATCGGTGTATTCGAATCCGGAAAGAACGACTGCTTGACCGAGCCGAAGCCGACCACCGCAATCACAAAAAGAGTAACGGCGGCACCAATTGTGATCCACCGATGATTGAGGGCGGTTGCGACGATCCCGCGATAGATCCGGAAGAACCTGCCGTCATAGGCGTTTTCCCCGCTGCCCCCGCCCGGTTTCAGCACCAGGCTGCACAGCAGCGGGGTGGTGCTGATCGCGGTGACCCAGGACAGCAGCAGCGAGATCATCACCACGTAGAACAGCGAACCGGCAAATTCACCCGTGGAGTCGGGTGACAATCCGATGGCGGAGAAGGCCAGGATGCCGATTACGGTACCGCCGAGCAGCGCCCAGATCGTCTTGCCGACGGTCTCGCCGGCGGCCTGGAGCGCGTTCATGCCGGCCTGCATCCGCACCAGCATGCCTTCGGCCACGACAATGCCGTTGTCGACCAGCATGCCCAGAGCGATGACCAGTGCACCGAGCGAGATGCGCTGCAACTCGATGCCGTAGACCTTCATCACGAACAGTGTGCCGGCCACCGTGATCAGCAGGATCGAACCGATGACCAGGCCGACCCTCAGGCCCATGAACAGGAGCAGGATCACGACGACGATGGCGACCGCCTCGGCGAGGCTGATCATGAAGCCGTTGATCGCGAGGGTCACGGCGTCCGACTGCATCGAGATGACGTTCAGCTCCATGCCGAGCGGCGTCTGGCTCTCGAGC
>JBFFUJ010000078.1:0-9766 GCA_041571375.1 Lysobacterales bacterium
GCGATCGAGCTGCCGCCGGAAACCCGCCATCTCGACCTCTACCTGGCGCAGATCCGCCTGCTGGACAAGAACTGGCAACCCGTCGCGCTGGGCCGCGAACGGACCCTGGACGCGATCCGGATGGCCCGGATCGCGCTGGGCTGCTCAGCCGAAGAACTGGCGGCACGGCCGGCCCGGTGCGGCATCCTCAACCCGACCTCGCCGCTGCAGCTGGACGTGCCGATGGCCGATGGCCTGATCGAGCTGGCGGCGGCGGGCCAGGCCGTCTGCGTCACGCCGTTCACCCTGGCCGGGGCCATGGCCCCGGTCACGCTGGCCGGCACCCTGGCGCAGGAGAATGCCGAGGCCCTGGCCGGCATCGCGCTGGCGCAGATCGTGCGCCCGGGCGCTCCGGTCGTCTACGGCGCCTTCACTTCCAACGTCGACATGCGTTTCGGTTCGCCGGCGTTCGGGACGCCCGAATATGCCAAAGCCGCCCAGGCCAGCGGCCAGCTCGCCCGGCGCTACGGCCTGCCGTACCGGTCCAGCTGCGTGACGTCTTCCAACACCGTGGACGCGCAAGCCGCGTACGAGAGCGCGTTGTCGCTGTGGGCCGCGATCAGCGGCGGCGCCAACCTGGTCGTGCATGCGGCAGGCTGGCTCGAAGGCGGGCTGACCGCATCGTTCGAGAAGCTGATCGTCGACGCCGAGCTGCTGCAGATGATGGCGGAGTACCTGCGCCCGCTCGAGGTCACGCCCGCAACGCTGGCCCTGGATGCCATCGCCGAGGCCGGCCCGGGCGGCCATTTTTTCGGCGTGCAGCACACCATGAGCCGCTACCGGACGGCATTCTACGAGCCGTTCCTCAGCGAGCGGCGCAATTTCGAGTCGTGGCAGGAAGCCGGGTCGGAGGACGCGGCGCGGCGGGCGAACCGGATCTGGAAAGCACTGCTGGAGAACTACCGGGAGCCGCCGCTGGAGGCGGCGGTGGCCGAAGAGCTGTCCGACTACGTGGCCCGGCGCAAGGCCGGAATGGTGCCTGGATAAGAAAGGGGCAGGATGCGGTTGCATCCTGCCCCAGGGGCTTGCTGCGGGCTTTTCAGCCCTTGAACGTCGCGTCCTACCGAGCGTGTACCCTGCTCACTGCGTAGCTCTTGCCTTCGCCGTGGCAGGTTTCCCCGGCTTCGCCGAGAACGCTCGTGTTGGAGTCGGCGTGGACTGCGGCACCATCACTGTCATGGCAGGACAGGCAGGCCGCGGTGATCGGCAGCATCTCGGTGATGAGCGCGCTGGGCGCATGCGTCGGCAGCGCGCCTTCCGCGATCGGCAGCTCGTAGCTGTCGTTGACGTGGCACATCTCGCACTCGCGCAGATCACCCGGGAAATGCACGTCGCTGTAATCGTGCAGGCTGCTGCGATAGCCGTAGATGATGTAAGGCTGGTTCACCAACTCCGCTCCGCGGTGGATCTTGTGGATCATGTACTTGAAGTGGATCGATTCGTCCAGACCCTCGAGCCGGACCCTTTCGTCGGTCGCATCGGGCCGGTGGCAGGTCTGGCAGTACATGGTCGCATTCTTGCGGTTGTCGCCATGCAGGCTCAGGTTCGAATGGCAGGCCTCGCACTTCGCGTCGTCCACGATCACACGCCTTGCATCCGCCGCCGCATCCGTGACCGCAGCCGGAACGATGTAGTTCTCGGCCGAATCGCGTTCATCGTCGCCGTTCACCTCGGTGGTGATGCGTCCTTCGAAGCCCACAGAGTAGGAGCCCTTGGCAGTCGACGGAACCATCGCCGCGAAGGTGTAGCTCCAGTCGTTACCCACCGCCGTCAGGCCACTGAGCACATTCTCCTGGGCGTAGAACTCGAAGTCCTCGTTCGGTCCAGTAAGCGTGAACAGCAGGCGATCCAGCGTGGCGGGATTGATCCGGCCGTCCTTGCTCAGCAGTGAGAACACCACTGTCGGCCGTTGTCCCGGCCCGGCATTCGTAACGCTCTTGATGTCGACGTAGACGCCAGCCAACGCTTCGGAAGCCAGTGGGACCGTATGCGCGCCCTTGACCGAGCGGTCGAATTCATTGCCGCTGTCGGCCTGGTGGCAGAAGCTGCAGAACTCGTCGTCTTCCTGTGGACCGGCCGCATGGCCTTCGCCCGTCTCCCAGTTGATATTGGTGTGGCAGCCGCCGCAGGCGCCGCGCTGAGGCCGCGTCAGCCAGTTGCTGTGCAGCATGGCGAGATTCAGGTCGCCGTCCGCATCGGTCAGGTAGCTGCCGTAGTCGTAGGGCGGGTTGTCGGCGCAGCCGTAAACGGTCAGGTTGACTTTCTCCCTGTCGAGGAACTCGCCGTCGGCGTCCAGCAGGTAGAATTCCCGGCCGTCCCGGACCCAGTTGCCGGTGTCCTGGGAGCCTGCGCCATTGCTCATGGCGAACAGCTTGCCGTCCGTGGAATCAAGCCGGATTTCGGAGGTCCCCACATCGGCCCAGTGCAGCGTGGTCATGCCGACGCCCGAGCCGTCGCAGGTCGTGACCGGATTCGGGTTGGCGACCAGCGGCAGATCGTCGGTCGGCGCGCCACCCGTGTGGCAGACCTCGCAATCGATGATCTCTGCGGGATAGTGCACCTCGTGCACCTCGCCATCGTCCACCAGGTTCGAGGAGTGGATTTCGTGCACCATCACGTTCAGCACCCGCTCCGGCGCATCTCGCGCCCCCATGTACTCGGGGTTGTGGCAGTTCTGGCAGGCCTGCGGATGCTGGTAGCGCGTGCCGTGGTCCATGTTCAGGGAATTCAGGTGGCAACGGTTGCAGGTCGCCGTGGTGACGATATCGCGCGGCATCGGGTCGGACGCGCCCGAGGGCACGAAATTGTAGATATTGCTGTCGTAGTAGTCTTCTTCCACGCCCTGCGCGATGAGTTCGGGGTAATCGTCGAATTCGCGCCGCGGCGCGCTGACCAGCGTGTGGGTCGCGTCGGCCTCGTAGTCGGCGGGCAGCACCGTGGCGAACTTGTAGGTGAACTCGCCGCCGCCCAGGCTGGTGTACTCACCGCCGCGATCGCGGCCGCGCGACGCCATGTGGTAGGTCACTTTCTGCTCCTCGCCCACCGGGATGTAGGACAGCATGAAGCGGACGTCGACCGGGGCCGGCACGGGTGTCGCACCGGACTGGAAAACAGTATCGCCATCGATGATATCGAGTGGATAGCCGCCCGGATCGGTAACCTTGAACGTCACCAGCGGCTGCAGATCACCGGGGATTTCAAAAGAGATCAATTCGAATTCGAGGCCCGGCCGGAAAAAGAAAAACACGTCGTCCGGCAGGTAATACTCGGCATCGGCCTCGGTGAAGCCTGCGCGGCTCGAATCATCACTCTTGGCGGGTACCGAAAAACTGATGCCCAGCAAGAGGACCAGACAGGCGGCAAGCCAGAAATAAAACCGGTTCTTCATTATGTTGTCCTCCATCTGCACTGAAATGATGCCAGCCGGGTACAACAATCCGGACTGCGTCAAAACATAGAAGACCACTGCCTAAAACCGGAGACCATGACCTAGGTCATGAATTGGTTTCAATTGACGAACCAATTCCGGCCGTCGCGGCACGGCAAGCCCCTTCGGGCCTAGAACCCGGTCATCTTGCCGGGCGCCGGGCGCAGCAGTTTGAAGCTGCGAAAACCCATCTGCACCAGTGGTTCGAGGTCGAAATCGATCATCCCCAGCAGTTCCCGCTCCTTGAGCGACTGCGAGCACTGGAAGGCGTGTTCGCCGTCCGCCTTATTCATCTTGGACACCGAGACGTAGCAGGTCTTGGCGGGGCAGGTGAAGGCGCAGCCGGCATTGGCGAACAGCGTGATTCGATCGCGGTCGCGGATCGATTCGAGAAACGGCAGGTCTTCGTTGGAGGTCATTGGCAGCACGACTTCGTCGTACAGCGTCAGAGCCTGCTCGAGCTTTTTCGGCGTGTTGATGTTCTTGATCACGCTGGCATCGATGCGGAAACGGGGAAAGTCGCGCCGGATCCAACGGGCCAGGTCGTCGTCGGTGACGATCGCCGAATTACCGTCACGATGGTACTTGTCGAGGAAATCCCGGCTCTCCCGGTACTCCTCGGTGCTGACGTGATGATTCGACAGCGGCAGGCGCAGGCCGATGCCGGCATTGTTCAGCTGGAAAACGTCGCGTTCGGACAGCTCGCGACCGTGGAACACGCGCCCGCCGTACAGCGGCGTGTACTCGACGAAGCCGAACAGGCTCTCGATCTGGTTCAGCGCAATATGACCGAAATGGCGACGCAGGAAGCGGAATACCGGCGCTTCGGGAGACTTGCCGCGCGCGGAAATGGTGAAAGTGTAATCCGGCGGCGGGATGGTTTCGGCTTCGTGGTACACGGCCTGTCATTTTGGCCACGAATCGCTGCCGGCCGCAACTGCCCATTGGTCGCCCGCACGCCCGGCCTCGATCAGGAGCGAACGCGCGACGGCCATCCAATCAGTTCGACGCAGGAATTGCTTACCCCATCCACGACACGCTCGAGCCATCCCTGGGCGCTCGTTAATTTGCTCCCGGCAAATTACGGTCGTTGATGGGGTAAGCGATTCCTGATCCCGTTGCTGAGCAGCTTCACGGGTAAGCTCGCTCCTACCCGACCAGATCTTCGCCGCCCAGTGCTGGCCGGCCGGTTGCGGTCGCGATCACGCGCGTCTCCAGGAACAATTCGCCGTCGAGGTCGTGCCGAACGTGCCGAGACCGATGCGCCAAACCCACCTCCACGTCCGCCGCGCCTGCCCCCTCGGCCATCGACCGGGCCCTCTGCAGGGCGGAGGCCTCGGCGTGGGCCAGGGCGTCGTCCAGGGAAGAGAATTCCTCTGGCTCCCGATCGGCATGCACGATGAAGCGGCCATGCTGCGGCTGCGTCACGGTCACCTGGGCCCGCTGGACCACGCTGCCCATGACGGCGCCGTAGGCATTGGCCACCTCGCCGTGGTCAGGCAGACGCAGGCCGACGCCGAGGTGGCCGGCGGCGTCGGGAAAGAACACCGCCGCCGGCGCACCGACGCCGATCACCGGGTAATCCGCGGCAAACCGCAGATGGAACAGGGCGCCCGGATCCAGCGTCCGGCCCGGCGCATCGCTGCCTTCGAAGACCAGTTCGGCCAGCAGGCCGGTCAGGTCACGCGCCTGCGCGGCCTCCAGCCGACGGTGCTGGTGCAGCCCGGTCTCGATCAGGGCCCGGCTGATGGCCTGGCTGACGCATTCGAAGACGTGGCGGCTCGGCGTCTCGGCATCGCCCTCGGCCCAGTTCCCGAAACCGTTGAGGTGGCGCATCTGCCGTGCCCAGATCAGTGCTGCCAACCGGGCCGACTCAGAGCACCAGTGGTCGCACAGGCCCAGCACGTGGGCGGCATCGCTGGGCGTGAAGCCGCTGTAGACCACCAGGCCCTTGCGCTGCAGCCTGGCGATCGCCCGCGCCAACTCCCGGTCGCGGTTGACGATCGCTTCGAGTTCCACTGGCTGCTCCAGGACGCATTGCCAGGCCTCCCGCTCCGACGCCGTGCACTCCTCCAGCAGGACCTCGTTGCGCTCCAGCGGCAGCGCGAAGCGGCTGTCCCTGCGGCTGGGCGGCCGTTCGAGCTGTTGCTCCAGGACCGGGCGGAGTTCAGGGTAACGGTGGCCCAGCAGGCTCAGAGGGACGACGCGGCGCGGCCCGATCACGATCCGGCCGAGGCCGCTGAAGCGCACCTCGCTGTCGCCGCCGAGACCGATCGAGACGACGCGAACGGCTTCGACCATGGGCTTCCAGTCGCCGATCAGCACGCCATCGCTGCTGACCTCCGGCTGCCCGTCCCGCACGACCGCGATGTCGGTCGTCGTGCCCCCCATGTCGGCGATGATCGCGTTGCCGGCCGCGGCCAGCGAGCGGGCCCCGACCACGCTGGCGGCCGGCCCCGACAGCACCGTGGCCACAGGCTGCTGCAGCGCGGTCGCGATATTGATCAGCGAACCGTTGCCCTTGACCATCATCAACGGTGCGTCGATGCCCCGTTCCGCCAGGATTCCCTGCACCGCAAGAATCAATTGCCGGATGATCGGCACCATCCTCGCGTTCAGGGCCACGGTGAGGGCCCGGCGCGGCGCGTCCAGCTCGCTGGCGAGTTCGTGGCCGCAGGTAACCGGCCGGGTGGTCAATTCGCCGATCAGTTCGCGCAGCCTCGACTCATGCGCCGGGTTCCGGGTGGCGAACATCGCGGAAACCGCGAAGGCGGATACCCGGTCCGCAAGGCGCCGGATCGCCTCGACGGCCTGGTCTTCGGCGAGCGACTCCTGTTCTTTACCGGTCGCATCGTGTCCGCCCGGCAGCGGCACGATGAAATCCGGCTCGAACAGTTTCAGCAAGCCGCTCTTTTCGATCTGTTGCGCGCTGTAGCCGGGCAGGAGCACGGCCACCGGCCCGCCCCGGCCCTCGACGACCGCGTTGGTGGATAGCGTCGTGGACAGGGCGACGAGTCGGACATTCCGCATGTGCGCCGCCGGCAACTGATCCAGCGCTTCGCCGATGCCGTGGGTCAGTTCGTGATGGGTGGTCAGGCACTTGGCGGACGCCACGATGCTGCCGGCCTCATCGACCAATGCCGCATCGGTATAGGTGCCGCCGGTGTCGATCCCAAGCCGCAGTGGCGAGGCTGCCGTCAGATGCGGTTCTGGTGAACTCAATCAGACCTCCTTACGCAGGGGCGAGCTCGCTTGCATGGCTGCTCGGCATCCGGATCAGGAATCGGCTGCCCCGTCCACGACACGCCCGCTCCTAGCGCCTTTTCCGGCCACGGCGCCCCCGGGCAGCCTGCCCGGGCACAGCGGCCGGGAGCTCGACGACTTTTGCCAGTTCGGGGTTGGGCTGCGTGGCATGCGGTATGCCCATGGCATCGACGAAATGCTGCTGGAATCCCGGCTCGACCGCCGTCTCGATCTTTTCGATGCGGCGCACCCGCTGCTCGATATCGGTCCGGGCCGCCCGGTTCAGCAACGCGATGCGGGCCCCGGTGCCGGCTGCATTGTTGGCCGAGGAAACCTGGGCCAGGTCGCAATCGGGAATCATGCCCAGCACCATCGCGTACTTCACGTCGATGTGGCTGCCGAAAGCCCCGGCCAGCCGAATGCGGTCGACCCGGTCGACGCCCATGTGGTCCATGAGCAGGCGCGCACCGGCGTAAAGCGCCGCCTTGGCCAGCTGGATGGCGCGCACGTCGCCCTGTTCGATGAAGACGCTGGGTTCGCCCTCGTGCAGCAGGTAGGCGAAGGTGCGGCCGCGTTCCTGCACCCGCTCACTGCGGCCGGCGGCGGACGCGCTGAACGAGCCGTCCGGAAGGATCACGCCGGCCAGGTACAGGCTGGCGATGGCCTCGATGATCCCCGAGCCGCAAATCCCGGTGACGCCCTGGTCGCCCAGTTCTGCGGCGAAAGCGGGATCGTCCGACCACAGCTCGCTGCCGATGACCCGAAAGCGCGGCTCCAGCGTGTCCGGATCGATGCGAACCCGTTCGATCGCCCCGGGCGCCGCGCGCTGCCCTGCGCTGATCTGCGCCCCCTCGAAAGCCGGCCCGGTCGGGCTGGAGGCAGCCAGCAGGCGCTCGCGGTTGCCCAGGACGATCTCGGCATTGGTTCCGACATCGATGATCAGGTTGATCTCGTCGCGATCCCACGGCGTCTCCGCCAGCAACACGGCCGCCGTGTCGGCCCCGACGTGGCCGGCAATGCAGGGCAGGACGTAGGCCCGCGCATTGGGATGGATTTCGATGTCGAATTCGACCGCCGTGACTTCCAGCGCGTGGTCGGTCGCCAGCGCGAACGGCGCCGCGCCCAGCGGCGAGGGGTCGATGCCCAGCAGCAGGTGGTGCATCACCGGGTTCCCGACCAGGGTGACCTCCAGGACGTCCTCCGGGTCGATTCCTGCTGCGGACGCGGTGCCGGCGATCAGTTTGCTGATGGCCCGGCGCACGGCGCGCGTCATCTGTTGCGCGCCGTCGGGGTTCATCATGGCGTAGGAAACGCGGCTCATCAGGTCCTCGCCAAAACGGATCTGCGGGTTCATCGCCCCCGAACTGCCCACGACCTCGCCCCGGATCAGATCGCAGAGGTGCACCGCAATGGTCGTGGAGCCCACGTCCACTGCGGCGCCGTAAGCGACATCGCGAAACCCGGGCCAGACGGCAGTGATCCGCCCGCCGTGCCGTACCGCCACCGTGACGCTCCAGCCGCCCTCGCGCAGGGCCGGCTGCAAATCCTGCAGCACGCCCACATCGCAGCTCAGCCCGGTCAACCCCCACTCCTTCTCCAGCGCACGCTCCAGGCGCTGCAGATCGCCCTGCTGCCGGTGCAGGTCCGGCTCGTCGACCTCGACGAAGTAGAGATGGACCACCGGAACGAGCTCGATGTCGTGCGCCTCGTAGTCCTTGCGCACGACCTGATGGTGAACCTGGCTGCTCGCGGGCACGTCGATCCGCACGTCACCCAAAACCCGGGCCTGGCAGCTGAGGCGGTTGCCTTCCCGCAGACGCCCGCGCTGCTGGCAGTAGTGCTCGGCCTCGCCCATCTCGCTCAGGTGATCGGCGGAGGAGACGATGTTCTCCTTGGCGAAGCTGCCCTCGACCGCCTCGACCTGGCAGCGGCCGCAGCGGGCCCGGCCGCCGCAGATCGAGTCGATGTCCACGCCGAGCTCGCGCGCCGCCTGCAACACCGGAGTCCCCAGCGGGAAATGCCCCCGTTTGCCGGAGGGGCTGAACACCACCAGTGCGGTCCCGGCCATCAGCGCGCCAATGCGTTCACGTTGCAGCCGCTGCGGAGGTCAGCCGCGTGCCGGGCGCCGGCGGCGGCTGCTGCGACGCGCGCGGCTGCCCTCTCCCGCCGGCTCGCGATGGGCGGCGATCCAGCCCGAACACTGCGGGTCGTGGTCCATCAGCACGTCGGCGCCGCGGACGGCCTGCATCAGGGGGGCTTCCAGCGGATTGGTGATCGCCGAGGTCATGCCGGCGCCGATCGCCATCGCGAGGAAGGTGGGGTTCAGGCCATGGCGGTGCGGCAGCCCGAAACTGATGTTGGAGGCGCCGCAGGTGGTGTTGACCTTGAGCTCCTCGCGCAGCCGCCGGATCAGCCGGAACACCTGCACGCCGGCGTCGGCCATCGCGCCCACCGGCATGACCAGCGGGTCGACGACCACGTCGCAGGCCGGGATTCCGTGGTCGGCCGCGCGCTGCACGATTTTCTTCGCCACCTCGAAGCGCACGTCGATATCGGTCGAGATCCCGGTGTCGTCGTTGCAGATGGCCACCACCGCGGCGCCGTGCTTCCTGACCAGCGGCAGAACCCGCTCCAGCCGTTCCTCCTCGCCGGTCACCGAATTCAGCAATGCCTTGCCTTCGTAGGCCTCCAGTCCGGCCTCCAGCGCCGCCACCACCGAGGAGTCGATCGACAGCGGCACGTCGGTCAGCGACTGCACGAGCCGGACGGCACGCGCCAGCAGGGCCGGTTCGTCGGCCAGCGGGATGCCGGCGTTGACGTCGAGCATGTGGGCGCCGGCGGCGGCCTGGGCCAGGGCATCCGCCTCGACACGGCTGAAATCCCCGGCCTTCATCTCCTCGGCCAGCAGTTTCCGGCCCGTCGGGTTGATGCGCTCGCCGATGACGACGAACGGGCGGTCAAAGCCGATGACGACTTCCCTGCTTGCCGAGCTGATAACGGTGTCAGTCACGTTAGCCTCGCGTCGATAGGTGGGGTCAGAGTAAAGTGCCAGAGTCC
>JBFFUJ010000079.1:0-9691 GCA_041571375.1 Lysobacterales bacterium
AAGGGACAGAGTGGTACCTCTGTCCCTTTACTCTGACCCCATAAATCTCTCTGTCCCTTTACTCTGACCCCGTAACTTTCGAGAATGGGCGGGTACCGAACGCCGGGACGGACCCAAACCCGTGAATGAGCATCTGCCGGTAAGCAATGCCGACAACTCGCGAACCAGGCTGGTTGCGCTGATCGTCGGCCCCCTGATCAGCCTGCTGCTGATCCTGTTCGGCGACCTCGAGCCGGGCAACCCGAATGTCACTTACACACTGGCCGTCGCGGTCCTGATGGCCATCTGGTGGGTCACCGAGGCAATTCCTCTGGCGGCCACGGCGCTGGTGCCGGTCGCGTTGTTCCCGCTGCTGGGTGTGCTGGACGGCAAGACGGTCTCGGCCATGTACTTCAACCACCTGATCTTCCTGTTCATCGGCGGATTCATGATGGCACTCGCGATGGAACGCTGGAACCTGCACCGGCGCATCGCCATTCGAATTCTGATCCTTTTCGGCATCGGCCCGGGCCGCATCCTGATGGGCTTCATGTTTGCCACGGCCTTCCTGTCCATGTGGATGTCGAACACCGCGACCACGATGATGATGATCCCGATCGCCATGTCCATCATCTACAAGCTGGAGGAAACCCTGGGGCAGGCGAGGCTGGGCAGCTACTCGGTCGGCCTCCTGCTGGGCATTGCCTATTCCGCATCCATCGGCGGAATCGCGACGCTGGTGGGGACGCCGCCGAACCTCTCGTTCGCGCGCATCGCCAACATTATCTTCGCGGACATGCCCGAGGTGTCTTTCGCGAACTGGCTGATTTTTGCTATCTGGATCACGTTGCTGCTGTTTGCAGCGGCATGGCTTCTGCTGTACTTCATGTACCGGCCGTCCCAGCCGTGGGAGAAGCTGAGCCGCAAGGACTTTGCGGCGGAGTACCGGCAACTCGGCAGGGCGAAGCCGGAGGAGAAGATCGTACTGTCCCTGTTCATTCTGATGGCGCTGCTGTGGGTTTTTCGCTCCGGCTTCAACCTGGAATCCGTCACCATCCCCGGCTGGTCGAAGCTGTTCGCCCAGCCGGCTTATATCAACGACGGCACGGTGGCCATCGCAATCGCCCTCCTGATGTTCGTGATACCGTCCCGCTCGCAAAAGGGCGAGCGCCTGATGAACTGGGAAACGGCCGTGCGCATTCCCTGGCACATCGTGCTGCTGTTCGGTGGGGGGTTCGCGTTGGCCAAGGGCTTCGTGGACTCCGGCCTCTCCACCTGGTTCGGCGAGCAGCTGTCCGGGCTCGCGGGGACCAAACCCATGGTGCTCACGCTGGTCATTTCAGGCACGATGTCCTTCCTCACCGAGCTCACCTCCAATACGGCCAGCACGGAGATGATTTTGCCGATCCTGGCGGGCATGGCCGTGTCCATCCAGATCAATCCGCTGTTGCTGATGATCCCGGCCACTCTGGCTGCTTCGCTGGCGTTCATGCTGCCGGTGGCGACGCCCCCCAACGCCATCGTGTTCGGAACCGGCCACCTGCACATCCGGGACATGGTCAAAACCGGCTTCCTGCTGAACCTGGCCGGTATCGTGGTCGTTACCCTGGTGACCTATTTCTGGGGCACGACCGTGTTCGGAATCGATGTCCACAGTTTTCCGGAATGGGCGGTGCCAGCGTCCGGCGCAGGGCCCTGAACAGCAGCTTTACGGGAACTGAGCAAGGAATGGGGTCAGAGTAGCGGACTCTGTCCCCGTGTCTTTCCGATGACTTTCTTTGACGGCGTAACCCATCGGCTCACTGCGGCAGCGTCCAGAGGACCGCTTCGCTGCTGAGCCCACCGCCGCTCGAATTGCCGAGCACGAGGCCGTTGCCGTTGACGTCCACCGCGCGCGCCCAGGCTCTCGAGCGCCCGTCGATCGCCGCCAGGCGCAGCGGGCTTCCAAAGGAACCATTCGCAGCCTGCTTCCAGGCCACCGCGCGCTGGATGCCGTCCTTTTTCGTGTAACCGTAGCCCACGATCACGAATCGGCCATTGACCTCCGCGACGCCCATCGCCTCGCTGTCCACATCGTCCAGCGCGGCCAGGTCGGTCCGTTTCCATTGTCCGGCTTTCTCCGTCCAGTAGACGGGGACCGGGTAACTGCCGCAGGGATCCGGACAGGGTTGCTCGCGGTAACCGACGATGATCGTGGCGGTCGCGCTGCTGGCCATGTCGTGGGGCAGGGACGCGCTGCTCAAGGTGCTGCGGGTACCGCCGCCGCTCTGTTTCGCCAGCCACACCCAGGCGCCCTCCGGCCCGAACCCGGTCACCACGCTGCCGTCGTCGCTGACCGCGGTCGCGGCCCCGGGGCCCAGAGTTTCCGGCACCCAGGACGACCCGGACAGGGTCCAGCGGACCGCAGCGGTGGCGGCAGTGCCGGTAAAGCTCCTCGGGCTGTTACCGCCGACTATGTGGCCGCCGCGATCGCTGATCCGCGCCGAGTAATAGAAGTAGTCCATCCCGGCCAGCAGCGGCAGGATTTTCAGCGCAGCAACCGGCGACTGCACGAAGCCGCCACCCGCATCCCCGTCGAAAAAGCCCACGACCGTGGGCTCGGCTGAACGGGTGGAGAAATCGCTGACGTCCGTAGCGATGCCGCCGGATGAGGCGCTCACCGCCTGCCAACTGCCATCGCGCCAGGTGTAGGCGGTGGTTCCCTGGCCGCGGCAGTCGGCCATGCCGGCGACGACCAGGCTGCCGGGGAACGACCCGCTGTTCATCCCATAGCCCTCGGAATCCCCGCAGCCCGAAGGAATCCCCAGCCGGACCGGCAGCGACTGCGCCCCGGATGAAGGCCCCTTGCCGCCCGGCTTGCCGGCGAGCGTTTCGGCTGGGACGACCATGGAAGCGAAGGCAAAGAGGATCAGGGCAAAAAGACACGGCACGCCGTTTTGAAGCGGCGATGCGACCCGACTCGAAAAAGAAGAACCCATGGCAGTGTTCACCATGACCTCCCCCGGAATGAACCGGTACAAATTACAGGCGTCGCAGACCTCGCGTCCGGCCCGCCCGACGCAGGTGGGCCGAATAAAAACACGATAGGCCTGTTTATCTTTATGTCAAGATAATTCGAAATCCGGCATCAATGGCATGCTCGCCCCGGAGGGACCCGGTATCGTCGCCAGGCTGGAGTTCAGGCGTGACATGGGAAAGCCCACATCGATCGGCCGCTCAGCGCGACGGCAGCACCTCCCGGGCGCGTGGTTCGCCCAGCGGGGCCAGGAAGCCGCCGAAGATCTCCTGGCTGAGCGCAACCGACTGGCCGATCAGGCGGTGGGTCTGCTCGCGGATCAGCTCGGCGTCCTGCCCGCGGCCCTGTGCTTCGAGGTCGGCCCGGTACTCCGGGTAATTCAGCCAGCGGTTGATCAGGCGCTCGTCCAGTTCCAGGTGGAACTGCAGCCCGTAGGCGCGGTGGCCGTAGCGGAAGGCCTGGTTTTCGCAGTTTTCCGACCGGGCCAGGTGGATCGCGCCAACGGGCATGTCGAAGGTGTAGCCGTGCCACTGGAACACCGGGTGCGGTTCGGGCAGGGCGCAGAACAGCGGGTCGGCTGCCGAAAGGTGCGTCGGTTCGAGTTCGTACCAACCGATCTCCCAGGCATCGAGGGCGCGAACGCCGCCGCCAAGGGTGTAGGCGAGCAGCTGTGCCCCCAGGCAGATGCCGAGCACGGGCATGTCGCGCTCCAGGGCCTGCTCGATGCAGCGCATCTCGACGTTGAGGTGAGGGTATTTGTCGCCCTGGTCGGGCATCTGGGGGCCGCCAAGCACGATCAGCGCGTCGTAGCGCTCGACGTCAGGCTGCGCATCGGGGTCCCGGTGGAAATTCACATAGCGGATCCGATGGCCGCGGTGGCGCAGCATCGGGTCCAGCGTGCCCAGCGGTTCCGCCGGGACGTGCTGAAAGACGAGGACCTTCGCCACGCTAACTGGAAGGCCGGACCTGGCCGTCCCCGCGCACGACCCACTTGTAGCTGGTGAGCTCCGGCAAGGCCATCGGCCCGCGGGCATGCAGTTTCTGCGTGCTGATGCCGATCTCGGCGCCCATGCCGAACTGGCCGCCGTCGGTGAAGGCCGTCGACGTGTTGGCATACACGGCCGCGGCGTCGACCTCGTTCAGAAACTTCTCGATGACTGCCGGATCCTCGGCGATGATGGCTTCCGAGTGCTTCGAACTGTAGCGATGGATGTGGTCGAGCGCTTCGTCCAGACCCGCAACGGTCTTGATCGACAGGCGCAGCGACAGGAACTCCTGGCCAAAGTGCCGTTCGTCTGCATGCTCCAGCGAGCCCTCGTAGGCGCCGTCCAGGGCGGCATAGGCATCTTCGTCGGCGAATACCTCGACACCGTGCTTTTTGCCCATCACCTGCATGAGGCCCGGCAGTTCCGTCAGCAGCGCACTGTGGATCACCAGGGTGTCCAGCGCATTGCACACGCTGACGCGCCGGGTCTTGGCGTTGGTGATGATGGCGCGGGCCTTGTCGAGGTCGGCGCTGGCATCGACATAGCTGTGCACGATACCGGCCCCCGTTTCGATCACCGGAATGCGGGCGTTGTCGCGGACGAAGTCGATCAGCCCCTTCGAGCCGCGCGGAATGGCCAGGTCGATGGTGCCGACGGCCTGCAGGATCTTTGGCAGCCACTCGCGCTCCGGTGGGGCCAGGAACACGGCATCGGGATTGACCCCGTTCTGCTCGAGCACCTCGTGCATCAGGTCCACCACGACCCGGTTGGTGTCGTGCGCGTCGCTGCTGCCCTTGAGCACGCAGGCGTTGCGGGTTTTCAGGCACAGCGCAAAGACGTCGAAGGTCACGTTGGGGCGCGATTCGAAGATCACCGCGATCACCCCCATCGGCACGCGAACCTTGCTCAGCTCCAGGCCATTGTCCAGCGTTCTATGCTCCAGCACCTCGCCGACCGGGGAGGGCAGGGCGGCCACGCAGCGGAGGTCTTCGCAGATGGCCCGCAGCCGGTCGTCGTTGAGCAGCAGGCGGTCGTACTTGGGGTCTTCCCGCGGCATGCGGTCGAGATCGCTGCGGTTGGCCGCAAGAATCGCGTCACCGGCCTCGATGGCGCGGTCCGCCAGCGCGTTGAGCACGTTGCGGATCAGTTGGTCGTCGCAGCGCGCGAGATCGCGTGACGCGCGGCGCGCGGCGGCCAGGCCCTGCTCCAGGTATGTCTGCTTGTCCTGCATTGGCTTGCGAAGGGTGTGCCGGGTTTGGATTCAGTTCACGAGATAAAGGTAATCGTAATGAATCAGCGGCTTTTGTCCACGTTTTCCCATCGAGTGGCGGGCTTCGTCGTGGTCGCAGCGCGCCTTCCCGCAGCCCAGGACCCGACCGGCCGCATTCCTGATCTGGATGACGTCGCCGCTGCTGAAACTGCCCTCGACCGCCTCGATGCCGACCGGCAGCAGGCTGGCCAGGCGGGAGCGGTCCAGCAGCGCCGCTTCGGCGCCGCTGTTGACGGTGACCGAGCCGGTGGCGTGGTCGTCGGCGCTCGCCAGCCAGCGCTTGGCCGGCGAGGCCTCGCCGAGCGCGGGGAAGCGGGTGCCCGTCCCCTGACCGCCGACGATCTTCAGCAGGACCTCGCCATCCGCGCCGTCCGCGATGACCACGTCCGTGCCGAGTCGCGCCGTCTTGATGGCCACGGCGAGTTTGCTGTGCATGCCGCCGCGCCCCAGCGCGGAGGCCCCGCGCCGCACGATCTCGTCGATCTGGTGCCTGTTTTCGTCCCAGGTCCCGATGCACTGGGTGGCCGGGTCGTCGGGATCGCCGTCGAACACGCCGGGCACGGTGCTCAGAAGACAGAGGAGGTCTGCTTTCACCATGCCGGCCAGCAGGCCCGCCAGCTCGTCGTTGTCCGTGAACATCAGCTCGGTGATGGACACGACGTCGTTCTCGTTCACGACCGGCACGATGCCGGCCGACAGCAGGGCCTCGATGCAGCCGCGCATGTTCAGGTAATGGCGCCGCGTCTGGAAGTCGCTCTTGCTGGCCAGGACCTGCGCGACGGCCAGGCCGCGCTGGTCGAACAGGGCGCGGTAGGATTCCATCAGCCGCACCTGGCCGGTAGCGGCCAGCACCTGTTTACGCACCACCGGGTCCCCGATTCGTTCGAGGTGCCGGCCCGCCACCGCGCCCCCGGCCGCCACGGCTCCGGAGGAGACCAGCAGCAGCTGGTGGCCGGCCTCGGCCAGCGCGCCGATCTGGCGGGCCAGGTTGGCCATCACCTCGCGGTTCAGGGCACCCCCGGCATCGCACAGCACCTGGCTGCCGATCTTGACGACGATTCGCTGGCTCATTCCGAGGGTCTCAGAGCCCCAGCACCTCGACGCCCTGCTCGAACACGATGTCCACCGGAATGGACGCGGCGGCCAGCCGATCCAGATCCGCCTGGAGTCCCGGGCCGACGTCTCCCATCTCTGACACGAAGGCGTCGACCGCCGCATAGTCGCCGTCTCCCTGCAGGGTCAGCAGCCGGGCACTGAGGTCCGTTACAGCCTGCTCGAATTCTGGCCGGTTGACGCGGTAGGTGCCGGTGGCTTGGTCACGGCTGAAGGCCCCGGCCTGCTCGAAGAAATTGAAGCGGATCATGTTGGCCCGGCCGTGGGCGCTGGTCGCGCCGAATCGGATCGAGCGGAAAATGCCGGCAAGAAACGTGACGTAATCGTCCATCGCTTCGCCCTCGCTGATCTCGCCCTTCTCGCGCAGCTTCTGCACCATGTACAGACCCAGCACGTCGGCTTTGCCCTCCTCGAGGGCCGAGGCGTGTTCCTTCAGGGCCTGCCGCACGGTGGTTCTGCCGTCCAGGGTGTTCTTGATGCCCAGGCCGTGCGCCACCTCGTGGAACATGGTGTTGCCGAAAAAAGATTCGAAGCTGATGTGCACGCGCTGGTCTTCGGCGATCAGCAGGCCGGCGATCGGCACCAGGATCTGGTTGTACTTGGCCAGCATCGCGTTCTTCAGCTGCAGCCGGCGCGTGCCCTTGGCCAGCTGGACCGCCTCGTCATTCGGCAGATTGATGGCGATGGTCTTGGAACCGGCGTTGCTGTGCCCGGCGTAGTACACCACGTCGTAGGCGTTGAGGTCCGCGTCCGAGCCGGGTGTCTCCTGTTTGTAGGCCTCGGGCACCGGCAGACCAAGCTGCAGCTCGGGCAGGTATTGCGCAAAGCGCGCCAGCCGCTCGCTCCAGGCGAGGTCCTTGATCAGCACGTAGGATTCATAGGCCGTGCGGTAGCCGAACAGCTGGTCCTCATAGGTCTCGATGGGCCCGATGACCAGTTCGATCGGATTGTTCTTCATGTCCATCCAGGCCATGTCCGAGGCCTGGAAATCGTCCGACAGCATGGCGTCGGCGCGCATCCGCACATAGCTGGCGAACTCGGGGTCGACGGCCAGGTCGGCGGCCTGGCGCAGCAGGCCGGCAGCGCGGTCGAGCTGCGGCGCGTAAGCCTCGTGGTACGGCTGCAGGAACAGCCCACCCTCGCTGTCGCGCCGCACCAGCGTGTACAGGCCGTCCTTGCCCTCCTGGTCCCAGGCCTCGAACTCCTCCTTGCTCATGTCCGCGGGATAGAACTGCGCCCCGGGATTTTTGGGGCCATAGCTTTCGATAAAGGGCTGGTCCGCCGCCAGGCGGTCCCAGGGCCCGTAGTTGACGTCGGCGAAACGCCGTTGCCGGGGGTCTTCGATCGAAGCGAGAAACGGTTCTTTTTCGCCGAAGGCCTGCAGCCAGAAGAGCTCGTCCATGATCTTCGAGGCCTCGATCAGCAGCGGGATCATCTGCCGCTGCTGATCGTTGAGGTGCGACAGATCGGCCGTCAGCCGTACGCTGGCATAGATGTCGAAGCGGGACGGTGCCTGGGCCGGCGGCTCGCCGGTGGTCTCCGCGGCCTCATCGGCGGGTGCTTGCAACTTGGGTTCCGGCGCGGGTGGTTCGGCCGGCTGGCAGGCGCTGAGCAGCAACAGGGCTGATGCCGAAAACAGGGTCTTCAGGCGCATGGAAGGTCTCCTGGAATGTTTCGCTGATGCAAACGACTTATGATAGCAGAGGGCGGGTCGCGGGGCGCTCCGCCGCGGGCCGGCCGCGCGGGCCCAGCCGGCGCCCGGCGAACCTTGGAAAAACGCCCCGGGTGTCCCCATGTTAGCGGGCAGTCACTATAATGCGCTCGTTGTTGACAGGTGGGACGCCATGCCAATTTACGAATATCGATGCCACGTCTGTGGCCATGAGCTGGAGAAGATCCAGCGGATGAACGATGCGCCGCTGACGGACTGTCCCGACTGCGGCGCGGCCGAATTGCGTCGCCTGGTCTCGGCACCCGGCTTTCGGCTCAAGGGCGCTGGCTGGTACGAGACCGACTTCAAGAAGGACGGCAAGCGAAACCTGCACGAATCGCAGCAATCGGTGAACGGCTCTGCCGACAAATCCGCGGCGGACGGCGGCAAGGAGACCAAGAAGGAAGCCAAGAAGGCTCCGGAAGCCGGCAAGTCCGCCGGCGCCACATCATCCACTGACTCGGGTGCGGCCTGACCGCGCCCGCCCCGGCGGCAAACCAGGACTCTCAAATCATGCGCTCTCATTTGTGCGGCGAAGTAACTGAAAGGCTGGCGGACCAGCCGGTACGGCTCTGCGGCTGGGTGGACCGGCGGCGTGACCTCGGCGGTCTGATTTTCATCGGCTTGCGCGATCACGCAGGCGTGATCCAGGTGGTTGTGGAGCCCGACAGCGAAGCGTTCTCCGACGCCGAAACGCTGCGCAACGAGTACTGCGTGCGTATCAGCGGCACGGTTCGGATGAGGCCCGAAAGCCAGTGGAACGAGTCCATGGCCACCGGCAAGGTCGAGGTCCTGGCCGAACAGGTCGAGCTGCTGAACCCGTCTGCCCCGATGCCGCTGCTGATGACCGACGAGGACGGCGAGGAGATTCGTCTCAAATATCGCTACCTGGATCTGCGCCGCCCCCGGATGCAGCGCAACCTTCGCGTGCGCGCGCGCCTGTACCGGGCCATCCGCAACAGCCTTGACGGGAAGGGCTTCACCGAGCTCGAAACCCCGATACTGACCAAGGCCACGCCGGAGGGCGCACGGGACTACCTGGTGCCCAGCCGAGTCCAGCCCGGAGCGTTTTATGCGCTGCCGCAGTCGCCGCAACTGTTCAAGCAGCTGTTCATGATGTCCGGGATGGATCGCTACTACCAGATCGCCCGCTGCTTCCGCGACGAGGACCTGCGCGCCGACCGTCAGCCGGAATTTACCCAGCTGGACATCGAGATGGCCTTCGTCGAGGAGCAGGATGTCCAGGCGCTCTCCGAGACGATGATCCGGGAGGTTTTTGACGAAACGCTGGGGGTCGAGCTGCCCGACCCGTTCCCGCGTCTGAGCTGGCGCGCTGCGCTCGAACGCTACGGATCGGACAAGCCGGACCTGCGGATTCCCATGGAACTGGCCTCGGTGGACGAGCACGTCGCCCACCTCGAATTCAAGGTGTTTTCCGGCCCGGCCAACGACGACGGCTCGCGCGTGGCGGTGCTGCGCGTGCCCGGCGGTGCGGACCTGTCCCGCAAGCAGATCGACGAATACAGCCATTATGTCAGCCGTTACGGCGCCCGCGGGCTGGCCTGGATCAAGGTCAACGATGCGGCGGCCGGGCTGGACGGCCTGCAATCGTCCAT
>JBFFUJ010000080.1:0-9489 GCA_041571375.1 Lysobacterales bacterium
AAATGACCGGGATCCGCTGGTGCTCGATGAAGCCTGCCCAACGCTCCCGCTCCGCCTGCGCCAGGGGCACCTCTCCCGTCGCCAGGCGCTCGCTGCCGACCAGCTTGCCCTGCTCCAGGCAGCGGGCGTAGAACGTGGTCGACTGCAGTTTTTCGAACTGTTCCAGGGCCCCCGCGGAGAGGCCGCGGATGATGCGTCCACCGAGGCGGTAGACCCGGCCGTCGCGGTCTCTGAAAGAACCCCTGTCCAGGACTCGGGATGCCGCCGGGCTCACGTCAGGCTGCTTCGTCCTCGGTGACCGGCTTCTTGCTCAGGCCGAGCGCGATGCGGATTTTGTGCCAAAACAGCTTCAGGGCCACGCCGACCGCAGCGATACCGCCCAGGATGACCTGCAGCAGCATGCTGCCGGTACCCGGGTCGAGGTAGGCGAAGGCCGGACCAGAGGCCAGCACAAGGAACAGCATGAACAGGCCACAGCGAAATTTCATCAAACATCTCTCCTCCGCCCGGCCACGCGAGGCGCCCGGAACGGTCGTAATAGCAGCTCAAATGATCAATTATATTACAGATTGTGTGCAGCGTGTCGGCGCCCAGGCGGACCTCAGCGCGTCCCGCGCCGCGCCTGGAAGAAGCTCCTCAGCAGCTCGCCGCACTGCCCCTCCATCAGACCGCCCTGCACGGACAATTGGTGGTTGTGGCTATGTGCCTCGGGCAAGCTGTACGCCCCGCCGAGCGCTCCGGTCTTCGGGTCGGTCGCCCCGAAAACCAGTCGGTCGAGCCGCGCATGAATCACCGCACTGACGCACATGCCGCAAGGCTCCAGCGTCACGTACAGCACGCAACCCGGCATGCGGTGGTTCTGCAATGCATCGCCGGCCGCGCGCAAGGCCAGTATTTCGGCGTGTGCCGTCGGATCGTGCAGCGAGATATTGCGATTCCAGCCCTCCCCGAGCAAACCATCCGGACCGACCACCAGTGCCCCGACCGGAACTTCGCCCTCGGCCTCGGCGCAGCGTGCCAGCTCGAGGCAGCGCGCCATCCAGCGAAGGTCGGATGCGCTGAAACGATCGCCGTCAGTCATGGTTCGCCGAAGAATCTGTCCGGAGGCAAGCGCGCGGCACCCCCTGCACGGGAACCCGCCGCCGCGGGCCGGTTGTCAGCTCCGGCATCGGCCCTCACTCCCACTCGATCGTGGCCGGAGGTTTTCCAGAAATATCATAAACTATTCTTGATATTCCTTTGATTTCGTTTGCTATTCTCAGCGAGACTCTTTCCAGAAAATCATAGGGAAGCTGGGCCCAGCGGGCGGTCATGAAGTCCACCGTCTGGACTGCTCGCAGTGCCACGACATACTCGTAACGACGCTGATCCCCGGTCACGCCGACAGACTTCACCGGCAGGAACACCGCGAACGCCTGGCTCACCTCGTCATACAGTCCGGACCGCAACAGTTCTTCGATGAAGATGTGATCGGCACGGGCGAGAAGGTCGAGGTATTCCTCGCGCACCTCGCCCAGCACGCGCACGCCCAGGCCCGGTCCCGGAAACGGATGCCGGAACACCATTTCCCGCGGCAGCCCCAATTCGACGCCGATCCTGCGAACCTCGTCCTTGAACAATTCGCGCAATGGTTCGATCAGTTCGAGCTGCATGTAATCCGGCAGGCCGCCGACGTTGTGATGGGACTTGATGACATGCGCCTTGCCGGTCTCGCCGCCAGCCGACTCGATGACGTCGGGGTAGATGGTACCCTGAGCCAGCCAGCGCACGTCGCCCAGCGCTCCCGCTTGTTCCTCGAAGACCTGGATGAACTGCCGGCCGATGATCTTGCGCTTCTCCTCGGGGTCGGTAACGCCCTTGAGCGCATCCAGAAAGCGCCGGCGGGCATCGACCTTGATCACCTGGACACCCATGTGCTGGGCGAAAGTAGCCATCACCTGTTCGGGTTCCTGGTACCGCAGCATGCCCGTGTCGACGAAGATACAGGTCAGCTGTTCCCCGATGGCCCGGTGCAGCAGCGCGGCCACCACGCTCGAGTCGACGCCTCCCGACAGGCCGAGGACCACCTTGTCCCTGCCGACCTTCCGCCGCACCCGTGCGATGCTGTCACTGATGATGTTTTCGGCAGTCCACACCTCTTCGCAGCCACAGATGTCGTGAACGAAGCGCTCCAGGATTCGACGCCCCTGCGCGGTATGCGTCACTTCGGGATGAAACTGGATGCCGTAAAAGCCGCGGCCGTCATCGGCCATCGCGGCAACCGGCGCCGAATCGGTGCTGCCGACGGTCTCGAAACCGGGCGGCAGCTCCACGACCTTGTCACCGTGACTCATCCACACGTCGAGTTGCGGCCGGCCCTGATCGTCGATGTGATCCTCGATGGCCTGCAGCAACCGCGACGGCTGTTCGATCGTGACCCGGGCGTATCCGAATTCCTTCAGCGACGAAGCCTCCACCCGACCGCCGAGCTGGGCGGCCATGGTGTGCAAGCCATAGCAGATGCCGAGAATCGGAACATCCATCTCGTACACGATCGACGGTGCCTCGGGCCCGTCGTCGGCGTGCACGGACTCCGGGCCGCCGGAGAGCACGATGCCACGCGGCGCAAACTCCCGGATGTCAGGCGGCCGGGCGTCCCAGGGCCAGATTTCGCAGTAAACCCCGATTTCCCGGATCCGGCGCGCGATCAGTTGGGTGTACTGAGAGCCGAAGTCGAGAATCAGGATGCGATGCTGGTGAATATCCTGTGACATGCTCATTCACATTGTTTCCCGAAAAGGCTCGCCCCTCAATGACCCGGGTCAGATGACGGGCCTGCCTCAGGTGAGCTTGTAATTGGGCGCTTCCTTGGTGATCTGGACATCGTGAGCGTGACTCTCCCGGACGCCGGCGCCGGTGACCCGCACGAATCGCGCTTCCGAGCGAAACTTCTCGATGGTTCCGCAGCCCATGTAACCCATCGAGGAGCGCAGGCCGCCGAGCAATTGATGCACGACGCCGGCCAACGATCCCTTGTAGGGCACCCTGCCCTCGATGCCCTCGGGTACGAGTTTTTCCGCCGACACCTCGTGCTGGAAGTAACGGTCCTTCGACCCCCTCTGCATCGCACCGATGGAACCCATGCCGCGATAGGACTTGTAGGAGCGGCCCTGATAAAGCTCGACCGCGCCCGGGGCTTCCTCAGTACCCGCGAAGAGTCCGCCGATCATCACGGTCCAGGCCCCGGCCGCAATGGCCTTGGCGAAATCGCCGGAAAAACGTATTCCGCCGTCGGCGATCAACGGCACATCCGTGTCCTCGAGGGCAGCCGCGACAGTGGCCACGGCGGTAATCTGCGGTACGCCCACGCCGGCGACGACGCGAGTCGTACAGATCGACCCCGGTCCCTGGCCGACCTTGACGCCGTCCGCCCCGGCCTCGACCAGTGCCAGCGCGCCCTCCGCCGTGGTCACGTTGCCGCCGATGATCTGCACATCGGGGTAGTGGCGGCGAACCCAGCGTATCCGATCCAGCACTCCCTCACTGTGACCGTGCGCCGTATCGACCACGATCACGTCGACCTGCGCATTCACCAGGGCGGCGATCCGCTCCTCGGTGTCGCCGCCGACGCCCACCGCGGCGGCGACCAGCAGGCGCTCCTGCGAATCCTTGGCCGCATTCGGAAAATCGGTGGATTTCTGAATGTCCTTGACCGTAATGAGACCACGCAGTTCGAAATCGTCATTGACCACCAGGACTTTCTCGATCCGGTGGCGGTGCAGCAGGTCCATGACCTCGTCCTGGCTCGCATCCTCGCGCACTGTTACGAGGTCTTTCTTGCCGGTCATGATGTTGCGAACCGGGTCTTCGAGCCGTTTTTCGAAACGCATGTCCCGACTCGTGACGATGCCTACCAGTTCGCCCCCGTCGACTACCGGCACACCCGAGATATTGTGTCGATGGGTCAGTTCGAGCACCTGGCGGATGGTCGTGTCAGGATTCACCGTGATCGGGTCCTTGATCACGCCCGACTCGTACTTTTTGACGATCAGTACCTGCTGGGCCTGCTGTTCGAGGCTCATGTTCTTGTGGATCACGCCGATGCCGCCTTCCTGGGCCATCGCGATCGCGAGCCGGGCCTCGGTCACGGTATCCATGGCGGCCGAAATCAGGGGTGCCTTCAGCCTGATCTCCCGGGTCAATCGCGTGTGGAGCGCGACATCGCCGGGCAGAACCGAAGAGTATGCGGGCACCAGCGATACGTCATCGAAGGTCAGGGCTTCGCCGGTCAGTTGCATGCTGGACTACCTCCTCCCCTGCGGGTGTTCGGAATGTGCCGACGCCCGGCCGGAACCGGGCGTCGCGGAGATAATCGAGAGATTATATCGCGGCTCGCGCCCAATGTAATCATTACCCGATGAATCGGCGGCTGCGCTGCGGGCCGTCATGCGTTTTCGTTCGCCTGCGTTTATGATCAGTGCATGGAATCTCCCGCCGAACATGTTTACAGCCCGTCCGAGCTCAATCGCGAAGTACGCCTGCATATCGAAATGGGCTTTCCGAGGTTGCTGCTCGAAGGCGAGGTTTCGAACCTGTCCAGGCCCACATCCGGCCACCTTTACTTCACGCTGAAAGACGATCGGGCACAGATACGCTGTGCGCTGTTTCGCTCGGCAGCGGGGCGTTCGTCCGTACGGCTGGAAAACGGCCGGCTGGTGCTCGCCCGGGGCCGGCTCAGCCTGTACGAACCTCGCGGGGATTTCCAATTGATCGTCGACAGCGTGCAGGAAGCTGGCGAGGGGGCACTGCAGCGGCGTTTCGAAGAGCTCAAGGCAAAGCTCGAAGCGGAGGGTCTGTTCGACCCCGGACACAAACAGCCGTTGCCTCCCTATCCGGGGCGGATCGGCCTGATCACCTCACCTCAGGGGGCTGCCGTGCGGGACCTGCTGCACATTCTCGGGCGCCGCTGGCCGGTGGCCCGGGTACGGCTCTACCCCGTGCGCGTGCAGGGCAATGAAGCGGCCGCCGAATTACGGGCGGCGCTGCGGCGGGCGAATCGGCATCGCTGGGCCGATCTGCTGATCATGGGCCGCGGCGGCGGCTCGCTGGAGGACCTGTTGGCTTTCAACGACGAGGCGGTCGCCCGGGCGGTCTTCGAGTCCGCCATCCCGGTCGTCTCGGCTGTCGGCCACGAATCGGATTTCAGCATCTGCGATTTCGTCGCAGACCTGCGGGCACCCACCCCCTCGGCCGCGGCCGAACTCGCAACG
Organism: Lysobacterales bacterium; assembly: GCA_041571375.1. Taxonomy (GTDB): domain Bacteria; phylum Pseudomonadota; class Gammaproteobacteria; order Xanthomonadales; family SZUA-36; genus CALKKN01. The sequence goes on from JBFFUJ010000080.1 coordinate 5,250, forward strand.
CCCGACCAGGCCGTGCTGCGCGAGGTGTTCGCCCGCTCTGCCCGCCAGCTCGCCCGCCGCATGCAGGATCGACTGTACCTGGACACGCAGCGCGTGGATCATCTGACGCACCGGCTGCGCCAGAGGCACCCTGCGGCGCACCTGCTGGAACAGTCCCGTCAGATCAGAAGGCACCATGCGGCGCTGCGGCGAGGCATATACGGGCTGCTGGACCGGGAGTCCGCAAAGGTGCAGTCAGCCGCGCGTCGGCTGGCTGCGCAGCAGCCAGCCCGCCGGCTGACCAAACTTGCCGACCGCGTGGCTGCGGCGCGCCGCTCCCTGGACAGGGTGGCGCGACAAGCGGTCAGCGCGCGGCGGATGCGGCTGGCCGATCTGGCCCGCACGCTTCACGCGGTGAGCCCGCTCGAGGTCATTGCCCGCGGTTACTCCGTTCTGACGGCGGCCGCCACGGGGACCGTCATCGGGAGCGTGCGCCAGGTCGCCGCGGGCGATCGCCTGGAAGCCCTTCTCCGGGACGGCCGGCTGGATTGCACCGTCGACGAGGTACACCAAAGCGAATGACCGGGTCCGACCCCCGAAGCCAGTCGTTAACCCCGACAGGCCGTCGCGTACGTTACTGCCATGGGGAGACGCCCCTGCAAACGGGAGTGCGGTGCCGGGCCCGGAATGCGAGTGTGCAAGCATGCATGAGCCCGCAGACGAGAAGCTGATGCAAGCCTATGCGCGTGGTGACATGGGTGCTTTCGAGTGCCTTTACGAGCGTCATCGCGGTCCACTGTACCGCTACATTCTGAGGCATGTCGGCGATGCCGCGACGGCGAACGACCTCTACCAGGGAACCTGGGAACGGGTCATCCGGTTTCGCGGCAGGTACCGGCCCACGGCGCCATTCAAAGCCTGGCTTTACCGAATCGCGCACAACCACGTGATCGATCATTTTCGCAGCGGCAGGCCGACAGATCCCCTCGAGGGCGAATCCTGGGCCGCGGACGGCCCTGATCCCGAAGGACAGGTCATGGCGGATGGCCGTCGCCAGGCCCTGCAGCGCGCGGTCGCCGGCCTTCCCCGGGAGCAACGCGATGCCCTGTTGCTGCGGCTGGAAGCCGGACTGGACCTCGATACCATCGCCAAGCTGACCGGCGTGAACCGCGAGACGGCCAAGAGCCGTCTGCGTTACGCGGTAGACAAGCTGAAACGCGAACTCGGCAGAAACTGAGGCCGCAAAGCGAAGACTGGAAGACACCGTGGTGGAACCAAGACAACCCAAGAATTCAGGCGCGTTCGACGAGGACTTCGAGGCGGTCCGCTCGGCCTGGTCTGACCTGCCACGGGAGGAGCCTCCGGATCTCATAGACCAGGCAGTGCTGAATTCGGCTGGCAGGCAAATTGCGGCCAGTTCCAGGCGGCGGAAATACCAATGGATGGGTGCGCTGACGACGGCCGCTGTCGTCGTGCTGGCCGTGAATCTGGTGGTGCGCCAGGAGCCCCAGGCACCCGCCCCGCCCCCGGCCCCGACGGATGGCTTTCGGATGGACCGGGCGGAGACCCGCCCCGCCTTGCCCGAACTACGCAGCGAGGGCGCCGCGGATAGATCCCGGGGCTCCGAGTCCGGGGAAGCGGCCGGCAGGCCGCAGCCGTTGCGCCAGGTCGCACCGGAGACGGCGCAGCCCGCTCGCAAGCTTTCAGCTACACCGGCCGAGGAGCAGTCCGTGGCCGACGAGCCCGGCGGTCCATCGGAGCACGAGCGGCCCGGGGGCAGCGAAGTGCCGCAATCGCCGGCGACGGCCCTGCCGCTGCAGGAGGCCTCCGATGGGCTGCTGCGCCCTGACGACTGGATCGATCGTCTGCTCGCGCTCAGGGAAGCCGGTGAGGAGGAAGCCTTGCTGCGGGAACTGGCCGAGTTCAGAGCCGCATACCCGGACTATCCGCTGCCGCGGGAACTCGCGGGGCTCTGATTCATGTTGACCCTTTGCGGCAAGGCGCGTTTCGACACCGAGATCAAACGCAGCCGCTTTGTCACGCAGGCCACGCGCGTCGACGGGCCCGAGCAGGCGGCGGAGTTTCTGGAATCCGCGGCTGATCCCGATGCGACCCACAATTGCTGGGCATGGAAAATATCGCCCCTTTACCGGTTTCAGGACGACGGCGAACCGGCGGGCACGGCCGGTAAGCCCATTCTGTCGGCCATCGAAGGCAAGCTGCTGGACCACGTCATGGTCGTGGTGACCCGGTATTTCGGTGGCACGAAGCTGGGAGCGGGCGGTCTGGTGCGGGCCTATTCAGGTTCCGCTGCGCGCTGTCTGGACGCTGCGGACGTGGTGGAGGTTCCGGCGGCGGTCGAATGCTCCATCGCGGCCGGCTATGGCTGGACGGGGCAGCTCTATGCTGTGATGGATGCCGTTGGCGCCAGCAAGCTCGGGGAGGGCTTCGACGGAAACGGCATCGTCATTACGGCGCGCGTCGACGAGCAGCGCTATGCGGATCTGCTCCGGGCCCTTCGTGATGCGACGCGCGGCGAGGTCAGGATCAGGAAACTCGACTGAAGCTCACCCCGGGCAGCGTGCCCGCAAACCCTGAACCCATCAGCAGCGAGGGGGTATAGAATCCACCCTCCACGGGATTCTCCAGGAGGTGGCTCACGATGGCGAGACTGGCCGTTACCGTCAGGTCATAGCCATTGGGGGTCGTCATGGTCGCCGCGACCGACCGGCCATCGGCGCTGGTCGCTCGGCCCCACAACTCACCGCCGCTGTCCTTGCGCGCCTGCTCTGAAGGTCCGCTGACCGTCCGTTCGATGCGGGTCTTCATGATGGCGCGAAACGGCTGAAAATCCAGCGCCGGCAGCAACCACCGCAACCGCCTCAGCCAGCTGACCGTGGCCCGCGGAACCACCATGTAGACTTCGATATCCGGCACGCCGGTACTCACGTAGGCTGTGAACACATCGCCCCAGGGCATACGCACCGCCCGGCGCTCTCCGGAAGGAAAGGGAATCGAGCGCGACTTCGAGGCCAACGGCACCCTTTCCAATCTGCCATCGCGCCGCACAAGGCCGCCCTGCCCGATGCCCTCCAACACGGTCTTGGCGGTGCCTGGACTCACACCCCCCGACATGTAAATGGCAAGTTCAAGCCGGGTCGCAGCCGGCAACGCCTCGACCAGGCTCGCAGCAAGGCAGTCGGAAGGTACGACGTCGAAGCCCGCCCCGGGCAACAGGACCACGTCGGCTCGTTGCGCCGCCTCCTGCAGCGAGTGCGCATGTTCGAACACCGATATCTCGCCTGTGATGTCGAGGTAGTGGACTCTCTCCGCCAGACAGGCGTCCAGCATCGGTCCCGAGGTGACCGAGAACGGTCCGGCGCAGTGCAGAACAGCCCTGAGGCCGCGCAGCGCGTCGCGTATGCGCTCCGGATCCGTCAGATCGAATGCTCTCCAGGGCAGTTCCAGGGATTCGGCCAGATCGCGCAGGGCCTGCGGGTCCCGCCCGGCCAGAACCGGCCGCAGGCCCCGCTGGGCGGCTTCGCATGCGATCAGCCGACCGGTATATCCGGTGGCGCCGTAGACCATCCAACTCATTGTTGGGCCATCCACGGGACTCCGGGACCATTCCGGATTTCGTCGACCATTGCGGGGCGCTCTCGCGACACTAGAACAGGCTGCCCTGCTGACGGGTGTCAGGCGGCGAACCAGGCTTGCGCGGCTTTTTGGCCCGCTTGGCCGTTTCTTTCTCAGGCGGGACGCTTTCGGGCGCGGCAGTCTGACCGGGGCTTTCTTCAACGGTTGGCTGGGCCGTCACGGCGGTATCACTGCCGGCCCGGGCTACCCCTTCCTCACTCCGCAATTCTTGGGATGCTTCCGGCGCCCGGCGTGTGATCAGCGTCAGCAGCTTACCCACGGTGCAGTGTGACTCGAGGTCATGACGCAGCGACTTGCGTCGATTGATGCGATAGCGGTTGCAGCGTCCCCGCTTGGAGACTTCAAGGAAGCCTTCCTGCTGCAGGTCGCGCACGATTTTCTGGACGGCGCGCTCGGTAATGCCCACCTGCTCGGCCACGTCACGCAGGCGAGCATCCCGGTCAAGGGCCAGGCAGACCAGAACATGTCCGTAGTTGCTGAAGAAAGTCCAATCACCCATCATATGCCCTTCTCTCCTTGCCACGATTGCAGGCCCGGCTGCCTTATTAGTGAATGATAATTCGTGTTTAAGACTTCTTCAAACTGATATCGCTTTGCCGCCGCC
>JBFFUJ010000081.1:0-9478 GCA_041571375.1 Lysobacterales bacterium
CCTTTTGAATTTTGGCGCGCCCGACAGGATTCGAACCTGTGACCTCTGCCTTCGGAGGGCAGCACTCTATCCAACTGAGCTACGGGCGCTCTGATTCAATTCTATCCTGTCGAGCGACAGGATTACTCCGGGCATCCTGCCCTCCGCCCCTGCGGGGCCGTAGTCACGCGCTACGGCATTCAGGCGACTCTTCTTTCGCCTCCGGCGAAAACCGTTTCGCCTTCATTGCCTGCGCTCCGCGCCTACGTTCAAATTTGTTCCCGACAAATTTGTCGAACCTGTGACCTCTGCCTTCGGAGGGCAGCACTCTATCCAACTGAGCTACGGGCGCTTCAGAATTCGCGTCGCGTAGTGTAGCGGCTTTACCGCATTGAAGTAAACGCGCCGCGCTTCCGATGGATGCAAGCAGGGGCTATACTATTCCGCTTGCGCTGCCTGCAGTCCGGGCGGCCATCAACGAGCAACGAGCATTCCAGAGGTTTCCATGGATTTACAAGACGACCGCGCGTTTCTGCGCCAGTTCAGTTGGGTCATTGCCGGCTTCATGGTGTTGACGGTGGCGCTGATCTTCCTGGCCCGGTTCATGCAACCCGAGCCCGACGCGGACGCCAATCCCAGCCAGGCCCTGCTGGTCGAGCAGCGTATCGCGCCCGTCGGCGCGGTACGGGCGGGAGACGAAGGGGCCGCCGCACTGGCTCGAGCCCAGGCTGCAACCGTCGCTTCGGTGCCCGCTGCCGAGGCGGTTGTGGACGGCGCTGCCGTCTACGATGGACTGTGCAAGGCCTGCCACGAGGCCGGAGTCGCGGGTGCGCCGCTGACCCAGTCCGACCAGATGGCCGCGCGCCTCGACGAGAAGGGGCTCGAAATGCTGGTGTCCAACGCCATAAACGGTCTCAATACGATGCCCCCGCGCGGCGGAAACCCCACGCTGACCGACGAGCAGATTCAGGCGGCCGTCGAATTCATGCTGCCCTGAGACCAGGCGCGCCGCGCAAGCTCCTGGCATGCCGGCAGACCTCATTCGCACGATCGCGTTCTCGGCCCTGCTGGGCCTGACTCTGACCGCCTGTCGCGAGTCGACATCCGGCGCCCAATCACCCGCACCGCTCTGCTCGGCGGACTTCTCGCCGATCACCGACGTCCAGGGTAAAGGCTGGACCAGCCCGCTGGCAGACGCAAACGTCAACGTCCGGGGTGTGGTCACCCGGGTCCAGGCCAATCGGGGCTTCTATCTGGAGGAGCCGGCGCGTCGCGTCGATCCTGCAGCGTCCAGGGCATTGTTCGTCGCAGATGCCGAGTTGGCGCGCTCCGTGCGCAAGGCCCAGGACGTTGCCGTGTCGGCTCGCGTGACTGAATTGGGCAACGCTCGGGACACGATCACCTCGCTGACCGATGTCGTCGCGTACGCGGTGTGTGCCGAGGGTGCTGAGCTCCCGCGCAGCAGCCTGTCCCTGCCAGCGAACGCCCGGCTGCGCGAAGGCTTCGAGGGCATGAGACTCGCAATCGAGGGGTCGCTGGTTCTGTCCGACAACTACCGCCTGGCACGCGGCGAGATCGTGCTCAGTTCGGACGCGGCTTTGCGGATAGCGACCGAAGAGATGAAGCCAGGTCCGTCCGCTCCGGAGCGGGAGAGACGCGATGGGGAGCGATCAGTCAGGGCCGTGCTTCCGGGACCCGCTTATCCGCCAATCCCGGTGGGTGCAACCCTGGAAATGCCCGAAGCCGTGCTCGGACATGCCGGCGATTCGAAGGCACTGCTGCTGGATGCCGATCCGCGGTTCCATGCGCCTGATCCACCGGTTCTCGCCGCGCGCGAGGCGGGGACGCTGCGCATCGTCAGCATGAATCTGCTGAATTATTTCAACGGAGACGGCCGCGGCGGAGGGTTTCCCACAGCGCGCGGGGCAGGCAACCCGGCGGAATTTGAAAGGCAGCAGGCCCGGACCGGGGCGGCGCTCGCCAAAATTCAGCCCGACCTGCTGGCCGTTCAGGAGCTCGAGAACGATGGCTTCGGGCCCGACAGCGCCGCCCAATCACTGCTCGAACTGTTGAACGCGCAGGGAGCCGGGGACTGGGCCTTCATCGACCCCGGCCAGGGTCCGATCGGCCGGGACGTCATCACGGTGGGCCTGTTCTATCGCCGGGCCTCACTCGAACCGGTCGGTCCTGCGGCGCTGCTGCGAGCGGAGCCCTTCCAGGGCCGCAGCCGGGTGCCGCTGGCCCAGCTGTTCCGGGAGAGGAACTCCGGGCAATCGCTGCTGGTTGCAGTCAACCACCTGAAGTCCAAGGGCCGCTGTCCGGACCAGGGACCGGATGCGGACCGCGGTGACGGCCAGGGCTGTTGGAATCACGCCCGCGTGCTTGCCGTCCAGGCGCTGCTGCCCTGGCTGGATGGGCTTGCCGCACAATCGGATACCGAAAACCTGCTGATTCTGGGCGACATGAATGCATGGCGCCGGGAAGACCCGATCACGGCCTATCGTCAGGCTGGTCTGGTCGAACTGGTCGAAGAGCTGTCGGGGCTTCCACAGCACAGTTTCCTGTTCTACGGCCGGCGCGGGACTCTGGATTACGCCCTGGCATCTCCGCAGCTTCGGGCTTTTGCGCGGCGAGCCGTGATCTGGCACATCAACGCGGACTGGTCGCACGAGCAGACGCTTCCCCGGCCCTGGCTGGGTATGTCGGATCACGACCCCGTCATCGTCGACTTCGTCTTCAGCCAGGCGGCAACCTCGAACTGAACCGAGTCGAAGACCCCGCCATACCGGGCCGCGACACGGGGCTCGAAGGAATCCCAGACGACCTCCACCCGATGCAGTGGATTGGGACGCGACAGCCGGCGCCCGATTCCCCACAGGCTGTGCAGAATTTCAGATTTCTGCCGATAGGCGCAGAACAGGCCGCGTCGATCGGCGTAGCGCATGAAGTGGCGTAAGCGCTCGGGCAGCAATTCGTCATGGCTCGCGAGCATATCGCGAACATCCCCATCGAACGCCTCGAGGGACTGCCGCTGCCAGCGCTCGCGGTCGCGAGCCAGTTCGTGGTCCAGTATCAGGTCGATGATGATCCCCCCGTAGCGCCTGAACTCCGGTGTCAGGGCCGAGCGCAGTTCGGCGATCGCAGGCAGACCATCCACGAAAGAGTCAATGTGCCGATGCAGCAGGATGCCGGTCCGGAGGCCCGCGTGATACCGGCTCAGCGCGGCGCGACCCTTGACGAAATCCCCCAGCATCGCGCCGAGGCGAAGGTCCTCATCGTCGCCCGCAAGCACCAGATGCGCCAGGAAGTTCATCGCGCCAGCCTAACAGAAGCAGGCCCGGGTTTCTGGCCAGCCGTCAGCATCCTGCGTTATCATGCGGGCAACCTCACAGATCCCATCGGCATGGCCGGTGTGGTGAGCCAAACGGGACTTTCCGATGACCGAAGCCCGGACTGTCGAGCAACCCGGCGATTTCCCCACGACCCGAAGCGAACTGTATTTGCGCGGCCCCGCCGGCCCGATCGAGTGCGCCGTCGACGTCCCGGAGGATGGCCAGGCCCTGCCGGCGACGATCATCATTTGCCATCCCCACCCGCAGCACGGCGGCAACATGCACAACAAGGTCGTGACCATCCTCGAGCGCGCGATGCGCGAACTCGGGCTGCGCACGGTTCGCTTCAATTTCCGCGGCGTGGGTCAGAGCGAGGGTGAGTTCGACGACGGCTATGGCGAAACGGACGATCTCTTTGCGGTGGCCGAATGGGTTCGCCGGACACGGCCGAACGATGCGCTGTGGCTGGGAGGTTTTTCCTTCGGCTCCTACATCGCAACCCGGGCCGCCCTGAACCTGGATGTTGGTCAACTCATTACAATTGCACCGCCGGTTGACCGCTACGCTTTCGACAGCCTGCATCATCCCGAGTGCCCGTGGCTGGTCGTGCAGGGCGACGAAGACGAGGTGGTTCCCATCGATGCCGTGTTGGCCTGGGCCGATGGGCTGCAACCGTCGCCCGACATGGTCGTAATGAAAGGCGCGGACCATTTTTTCCACCGACGCATCATGGACCTCCGGGGTTTGCTCAAGAACGGTGTACGTGAGCAATTGCCTGAAGCCTCGCCGGCGGCCGATACTCCCTGACCCGGGTCGTTGACTCCCCCCAGCCCGCTGACCCGTTACCGGCAACTGGTCCAGGCCGGCGGTTTCGAACCCGACCCCCACCAGATGCGGGCGGCGGAGGCTTTCGAGTCGTTGTGGCGGGATCTGCAGCGGCAGCAAAGACCCTCGATGCTGGAAATGATCCGCCGGCGGCCGCGTCAGCCGGTCAGGGGACTGTACCTGTGGGGCGGCGTGGGTCGCGGCAAAACCTGGCTGATGGACCTGTTCTACGACAGTCTGCAGGGCACTCGCCGACAGCGGGTCCACTTTCACCGCTTCATGCAGAAAGTCCATGACAGGCTGCGGGCGCTGGGCCATATCCGTGATCCGCTGGCACGGGTGGCAGAGGACTGGGCTGACCAGACCGATGTGCTGTGCCTGGATGAGTTTTTCGTAACTGACATTGCGGACGCGATGCTACTGGCGGGCCTGCTGGAAAACCTCTTCCGGCGTGGGGTCACCCTGGTCACCACCTCCAACATCGAGCCCGAGGGGCTCTACCGTGACGGGCTTCAGCGCAGCCGATTCCTGCCGGCGATCGACCTGATCCAGCAGCATCTGAGGGTGGTACACCTGCCCGGCGCCACCGATTTCAGGCTGCGGATCCTGGAGCGATCCGAGATTTTCCACTGCCCCCTCGACACCGATGCAGACCGGGCGATGAGGGCCGCGTTCGAGCGCATTGCAGCCGAGTGCGAGCTGAACCACGACCTTGAGATCAATGGCCGCAATTTCCACGCCCGCCGACGCGGCGATGGCGTGATCTGGTTCGAATTCGACGAGCTCTGCGAGAAACCCCGTGGAGCAATCGATTACATCGAGATCGCGCGGGCTTTCAACACGGTCGTGATCAGCAACGTACCCCAACTGCGGGAGGAAGACCGTAACGCGGCGCGGCGGCTGATTACCCTGGTCGATGAATTCTACGATCGCAACGTGAAGCTTCTGATGACAGCCGAGGTACCGATCAATGACCTCTACGCCGGTACCAGCCTGACGTTTGAATTCGAGCGGACCGGCAGCCGGCTGACCGAAATGCAGTCGCACGACTACCTGGCGCGCCCGCACCTGCCCTGATACCGGAATTTCTCTGGCAGCGCCGTGTCAAGGGAGTGCAACACCGGGTCAGGTCAATCAGGCCGAGCCCAGGACAGGCCCGACAGGCCAAGGAGGGTCCCCATAAAAAGAGAAAGGGCCGGTAAGGGGTCAACCGGCCCTTTCGTGAGACCTAGTGCAAGGGGAACACCGGTCTCGATCCTGCTGGACCGTAAGGGGGGACGGCCCGGCTGGATTGATCTGCCGCAATCAAAGGCCACTGCCCCTGACCGCGTGGTGCCATATTAACGCAACCGCCGCGTCTTGAGCAAGCCGTCGACGGAAAAGGTCGCGACGTCCCCGTCGGCGGTCTTGCGCGGCTGACCTTCCGGAGGACCGAATGCCGTACCGAAAACGACCTCGAAGCCCAGTGGATACCTGCCGCCTTCAGACTGCCGCGGCAGGGATTTGGCCAATTCAGCGGCCATCGACGCCCAGTCCGGACGATAGGGAGCCAGCAGTGCATTGCCCGTTGATTGAAGCTCCTCCAGCATCGCCTCCAGGCTCGAATATTGCAGCGTGATGCGCTGCACATCCATCACTGGCTGGGCGAATCCCGCCCCCATCAGCAAATCGCCCCACGCCAGCAGATCCGGCAGCGATTGCGGACTGACCGTAGCATCCACAGCGCCCCACGCCTGGCCGAGTTCGGCAAATGACAGGGGGCCAAGCGCGGTGAACAACAGCATGCCGTCCGGGCGCAGAACCCGCCTGATCTCCTCCATCAGCCCCGGATAGCTCGATGACCAATGGAGCGCGAGGTTCGAGAACACCAGGTCGAGCGATTGCTCTGCGAGGGGCATACGGTCCATGTTTCCGCAGACCAACCGCAAGGGGTGGAGCAGACCGGAGCGGCGCCGACTCTGATTCAGCATCGCCAGCGACAGGTCCAGCGCAATAACCTGTGATTTTCTGAACTTGCGCTTGAGGGCCTGGCTCGCCTGACCGGTTCCGCACCCCAGGTCCAGGATGTGTCTCGGTTCCCGGCGCTGATACTCGCAGCGCTCGAGCAGGCGCTGACAGACCTCCTGCTCCAGAGCGGCGTACCGATCATAAGCCGCGGCCACTCGGTCGAAGGCCTCACTCACGACCCGTGGATCATGCAATTCGTCTCTCCAGTTCTGTGTTTGGCTGAGTGGTTTTATTGTGCCTGCTGCGTGGAGTCGGGCCAACCGACATCCCGCGCAGCAGGCCTCCGACCGATGTCTGAGTGGAATGCCCATCGTCTCCCCCGGCGCGGGGCGCTAGCGTGGGCGTTCCGCAGGCAGGAGATTGAGATGTCATGCCAGATTGCCCGGACCGTATTGCGCTTGCCCGGTGGGGCAGGATGTTCACCAATGCCCTGCTGCCCCGTCATTGTGTCCTTTGCGGGCAGCGCAGCGGGCCGCGCAACGCCTGCGACCCATGCCTGTCGGAACTGCCGAGAATCGGCCACTGCTGCTCGACCTGCGCTCTGTCCCTGCAATCCCCCGAAGATGATCGCTGCGGTGCCTGCCTCGTGAAACCACCGTCCTGGTACTCGGGCATCGCCGCCCTGGAATACCGCTATCCGGTCGACCGCCTGGTCCAACGCTTCAAGTTTCACCGTGACCTCGCCTGCGGCCATCTGCTCGGGTTGGAGTTGCTGGAAGCCGTGCGGCACCGAGCGCCGCGCCGGCCGGACCTCCTGTTGCCGGTTCCGCTGCACCGCAGACGCCATTGGCGGCGAACCTTCAATCAGGCCGAGCTTATGGCGCGAACGCTGTCCGATGCGCTGTCCGTCCCGCTCGATGTCCGCCTGCTCGCCAGGACCCGCCACACGCCCGCGCAATCCGGGCTCGACGCAAAGGCCAGGCGAAGCAACCTCCGCGGCGCATTTCGATGCCGCAGCGGTGCAGGGGTCGTATTATCCGGTCGGCGCGTGGCGCTGGTCGACGACGTGTTCACCACGGGAGCCACCCTGACCGAGTGTACCCGGACCCTGATGCGAGCCGGCGCATCCGAAGTGGCCGTGTGGGTCGCGGCCCGGGCGCCCGGCCGTTGACGCGGTCGGGTTCAGCCCAGCGAGGTGCCGGCCAACACGAAATGCAGGCACAGGCCGGCGAAAATGGCTAAGCCCACCCAGTTGTTGTTCATGAAGGCACGGAAACAGGCCTGCGGCTCGCGGTGGCGAATCGCGCGCAGCTGCCAGCCGAACAGGACGGCCGACACGGACAGCCCCGCGTACCAGGGCCAACCCAGGCCCAGCGACAGCCCGAGGGCCGTCAGCAGGCCCAGCATGGCCACCATCAGAACGGCTATCACCCGCACGTCATGGCGCCCGAACAGGATGGCGGTCGACTTGACGCCGATGGCCAGGTCATCTTCACGGTCCACCATGGCGTATTCGGTGTCGTATATGACGGACCAGACCGTGTTCACGGCCAGCAGCCACCAGGCCACCGCCGGCACGGTTGCGGTCTCCGCGGCGAACGCCATCGGAATTCCCCAGCCAAACGCGATCCCGAGCACGACCTGGGGCACGTGGGTGAACCGTTTGAAAAACGGGTAGGCCGAGGCCAGGACAGCGCCCACCAGCGCCAGCCTGACCGTCAATGCGTTGGTCATCAGAACCAGCAGAAAAGCCAGCAGCATCAGGAAGACGAACAGGCGAACGGCCTGCTGCGGCCTGAGCTCGCCGGAGGCCAGAGGCCGCTGGCGCGTGCGTTCCACATGCGGGTCGAACTCACGATCCGCGAGGTCATTCATGACGCAACCGGCGGCGCGCATGATGATCACCCCGGCGGTGAAGATCAGCGCGTTTCTCGCGGACGGGTGCCCGCCCCCCGCCAGCAGCAAAGCCCACCAGGTCGGCCACAGCAGCAGCAGGATGCCGATCGGGCGATCGAACCGCATCAATCGCCAATAGGCATTCCAGCTCGCCTTACGCGGTCCGCCAGCCCCAGGGGTCATGCTTTGCGGAGAGTCGATCATCATGGGCCCGAATGCTCCTTCGCACCGGGTATTCTGCCCGCTCCCCGCATGAGTGCAAGTCCGATCGCTGGCAGCCTGGTTTTATTTCGCTACAATGCGCGCTGTTTCACCGGGACGCTTCTTGATGGAATTGATCGACGTCGGCTGCAACCTCACCCATGACTCCTTCGATCAGGATCGGGAGGCCGTACTGGAACGGGCCCGCGAGGCAGGCGTCGTCCAGCTGATCGTCACCGGGGCCAGCGAAGAGGGCAGCCAGGCAGCTCATCGTCTGGCTCGGAGCCACCCCGATGTGCTGTTCGCGACGGCCGGCGTGCACCCTCATCATGCTGCTGACTTCTCCGACGGAACGGCGGCGGTCATCCGCGACCTGAGCCAGCAACGGGGCGTGGTTGCAGTCGGAGAGACCGGGTTGGACTACTTTCGCGATTTTTCGCCTCGCGACGTGCAGCGGAACGTTTTCCGGCGCCAGCTGGAAATCGGTGCGGAAAGTGGGCTGCCGCTCTTCCTGCACATGCGCGACGCGCACGACGACTTCCACGCCATCCTTCGCGAGTACCGCGACCGGTTGGCCGATGCCTTGGTGCACTGCTTTACGGGCAGCCGTGAGGAATTGCACGCTTACCTGGATCTCGACTGCTATATCGGCATCACAGGCTGGATCTGCGACGAAAGGCGGGGCACGCACATGCAGGAATATCTCGGCGACATCCCTGCTGACCGCCTGCTGATCGAAACCGATTCCCCGTATCTGATCCCCCGGAACCTGGAACCTCCGGTCAGGACCCGCCGCAACGAGCCGCAGTGGTTGCCCTGGATTGCCGGCAGCCTGGCGGCCAGCCGGGGTGAGAGCCTGGCCTGGGTGGCCGAGCGCACGACCGAGAACGCGCGCCGTTTCTTCCGCCTGGATGGCCCCTAGACCACCTGGGCCGTGAGGAGCGCCAGGCGTTTGTGCTGCTGCTTCAGGCTCCGCTCCAGCTCGCGGTAGCGGGCCGTCAGTGAGGCCGTCTCGGATCCGATCCGCTCGGCCAGCTTCTGCCGTCCCGTCTGAACCCGCTGCATCTGCAGTTGCTGCCATTCCTTGATCGTGGCCGCGAACTGCGCGTATTCCACCTCGAGCAGTTCCCGCCAGCCGGCGTTGTCACCGGCCTGCTCGAGCTTCTGGCGCGCCCGCTTGAAGTCCATGTTGAGGCGCGCACGGAGCACCTTGAAGGCCGGTGCGCGCCGCCGGTTCCTGGCCAGACCCAGTAACGCACAGGTCGAGATGAACCACTTGTTGATATCGAGGTGCCACC
>JBFFUJ010000082.1:0-9414 GCA_041571375.1 Lysobacterales bacterium
GCAGGTGAATCTGAGTAGGTAGGGCCGGCCACCCAAAGACGGGTCCTGGGAGTTCACGAGGGGCCTGACGCCCGCCTAAGCGGCGGCGGCGTGGGGAGAGCGAACTGGAAGGATCGGGGCAGTCCTTCTACCGGAATGCCGGGCGCTCCACCCACGAGGGCCTCGAAGCTCTGGTGGCCGTGGAGTTTCTCCCCGGCCTGACCGGCAGCATCGCTTACAGCTGGTCGGATTTCGTGTTTCGGGAATTCAGCGAACCGGGAGGCGCGATCCATGATGGCAACCGGATCCCGGGCGTTCCCGAACACCTGGTGAACGTCACGGTCGACTGGGAGCATTCCTCGGGTTTCTACGCCGGTTGGGACCTGCTTTATGCCGGACATTTCTTTGCCGACAACGCGAACGCGGTCGAGACGGGCGATTACCTGGTGTCCAATCTCCGGGCCGGCTTGAGTTGGACGCATCGTCACTGGAGTGTGGAACCTTTTGTCGGCGTGAACAACCTGTTCGACGAGCGGTACATGTCGAACATCCGCCTGAATGCGGCCTTTGGCCGCTACTACGAGCCTGCTCCGCAGCGTAACCTGCACGGCGGATTGCGAATCTCCTACGGCTTCCCGTAGGTCTGGCTTGCGATGGCCGGGAGACCGATGCGGCAGCCGCTGCCGCGGCGGCGGCAGGACGGCCGATTTGCTAGTCTGGTAAGGCCTTGCCCTACAGGATATCCAAGCATATGAAGGAACACACCGAGATGCACTGGTCCATGGCCGATGTCGCCGGCAAGACGCCCTCCCGACGTGTGGCAATCGCCGGCGGCCGCATCGACCTCGGACGGGACGCCTTCGAATTGCTGCAGGCAGGCCGGCTGCCGAAAGGCGACCCCCTGGCCATGGCCGAAATCGCCGGCATCCAGGCTGCCAAGCAGACGCCGGCGTTACTGCCCCTGTGTCATCCGATCGGCCTGAATCGCGTGCGCCTGTATTCGTGGCTGCGGCCGGAGGCCCATGCTGTGGATATGTTCTGCGTCGCGGACACCGTGGCCAGGACCGGCGTGGAAATGGAGGCCCTGACGGCTGCCTCGGTCGCCCTGTTGACCGTCTGGGACCTCGTCAAGCCGATCAATCCCGCGCTCGAGATCGGGGGCGTCCGCCTGCTGTACAAGGCCGGCGGCAAGCAGGGGGTCTGGATCCATCCTGCCGGACTGCCTTCCGAGGTGGAGTCCCTGGTCGAGGACCTGGGATAGATTGCCTGCGCTAGTCTGCGTGATGGCCTGCCGCTGAACAGCGACGGCAGTTGACCCATTCGGCGCTGCCGTCGGCGTAATATTCCTTTTTCCAGATCGGCAACCGCAGCTTGATCTCGTCAATGATGTAGCGGCACGCGCGGAACGCTTCCGACCGATGGGGGGAGGCGACGCCGACGAGGACGGCGAGGTCGGTCAGCTCGAGAGGGCCGCTGCGATGGATGGCCGCCGCGCGGCGCACCCCGAAGCGCTCGATCGCCTCGGCAATGATGCGTTCGCCCTCCTTGACCGCCAGCGGCTCGTACACCTCGTATTCCAGGCTCAGCACCCCTTTTCCCTCGTTGCGGTTCCGGACCCAGCCCTCGAACTGCACGTAACCCCCACATCCGGGATCCGTGAGTTCACTGCGCAAGGCGGCGGGCTCGATCGGCGCCGCTGATACCGCGAACGCGCTCATCCGCCGGCGACGGGAGGGAAGAACAGCACGGTATCGCCATCGGTCAGGGCGCAATGCAAATCCGACATTTCGTCGTTCACGGCCACCATCGAAGCGGAGTAGGCCGCGAGCCCAGGGTGTCGTCTGCTGCACTCGGCGAACAGCTCGGCCGGTGTGCCCGCCTCGGTGTCGACCGGCTCCGCGGAGATGCCGGTAGCCTCCCGGAACGCGGCGAAATAGCGGATTTCCACCTTCACTCATCAGCCTCCCAGGCGGTACATCTCGACCTTCTGTTGCGCCGCATGACCCTGTCCGCGCTGCTCGCTGTAGCGATCCGCGCGTCCGGACCAAACCTCGGATATGCGCGCGGTCAGGTCGCCCGGGTCCGAGCCGTGCCGAAGCAGTGGCATCAGGTTGGCACCACGATTCGTGAACAGGCAGGTGTAAAAAATGCCGTCGGCGGTGACGCGGGCCCGGGTGCAGCCGCCGCAGAACGGCTGGGTGATCGAACTGATGAATCCGATCTCTCCCTGCCCATCGAGGTATTCGTAGCGGCGGGCCGTGGCCGCCGGATTGTGCGAAGCCAGGGGCCGAATGGGCCACTGCAGATGAATTTTCTCGACCCACTCGGCATTGGGCACCACGTCCTCGATGCTCCAGTGGTTTGAATTGCCGACGTCCATGTACTCGATCAGCCTGACACGGTGCGGCGTGCCGCGGAAGTGCCGCAGCAGGTCCATCACGGTGTGGTCGTTCACGCCGCGCTGCACCACCGTATTGATTTTGAGTTGCCTGAAGCCGGCGCCCTCGGCCGCCGAGATGCCGGCCAGGATGTCCCCGAGCCGCGCGCGCCCTCCGCTCATTCGCTCCAGCACGCCCTCGTCGATCGTGTCCAGGCTGACCGTGATGCGGCTGAGCCCGGCCGCTGCGAGGTCGTCTGCCAGCCGCGGCAGCAGTACCCCGTTGGTGGTCAGGGCAATGTCCTGCAGGCCAGGGATCGTCCTCAGCCGTTCGATCAGAGCAGGCAGACCGGGTCGCAGCAGCGGTTCGCCGCCGGTAATCCGGAGCTTTCGAACGCCCAGCTGCGCGAAGGCGCGTACGAGACTCTCGAGTTCATGATCCGTGAGCAGCCTTTCGAGCGGCAAAAAGACGCCCTGACCGTTCAGGGAATCCTCGGGCATGCAGTAGCTGCAGCGGAAATTACAGCGGTCGATCACCGAGAGCCGGAGCTCGCGCAGGGACCTCTGCAGGCGGTCAGCCACCGCCACCGGCTCGCCGAACTTGAGGGGTACGCGCATATCCATCAAAGTCGTCGTGCCCTCATTGCTCGGCTTTTCGCAGCTGCGCCTTCTTCACTTCCTGATGGTGTTCCAGTGTCCGACGGTACAGGGCGACGACCTTGTCGACTCCGCTGGGTTCCAGCGCGCCCTGGTTGCCGGCGGCCAGGTAGGTCGCGTAGACGGCGCTCGCCGTCATCAGGGCGCCCGATACCAGAGGCGGCTCGACCTGTTCGTCCTTGAGCTGATTGGCCAGTTCGATGAACTTGTTGGTGCAATAGCGGTGTTTTTCCTGGTCGTCCACGGGCGCGCTCCTGAGTCTTCTCGAAGCGCCATATTGTATTCGGATTCGCCCGGGACTGCTCGTTCACTTCGCCGAGGGACCGGCGCAATCCAGGCCGGCAAGCCGCGTCAGCCGCACAAGGGACAGCGTACCGGCAGGAAAACCGGACTCGGTGGATTCGAAGCGTGCGGTGCCCTGATCGCAGTCGAGTTCGAGTTCCAGCGAGCCCCAGGGCTCGAGCTGGACCTGCTCAGGCTCGAAACCGGGGCCGAAGACACCGCCACGGGTCGTGTACATCTCACTGAAAGCCAGACGGCCCTCACTGCCGCTGCCGACGCCGAAAAACCAACGGCGCTGACCCTCAGGGTCGAAGGTGAACCAGTACACCAGGGCTCGCTGGTCCGCCAGGATCTCCAGAACGTACCCTTCGCCGGAGTGCGCAGGGTCGTACCAGGACCCGCTGAACCCTGCCTCTGCAGAGTCTGATGCTGCCGATGGGCGGCCGCAGTCCAATGCGGCGACCCGGGTCAGCCTGGCCAGCGGCATGCGTCCATGGCGCCGGTTGCCATCGTCGCCGTCGATCTGCCACCGCATCTCGCCCGCGTCACAGGACGACCAGACAAACTCGGCGGAGCCGACGGGTGTGCGCACCACCTGGTCGGGGTCGAAGCCCGGGCCGAACGCTCCGCCCGACACCTGCAGCATTTCGGGAAACAGCACGCGGTTGCCCCGGATCTCACCCTCTGCCATGTACCAGTCCTGCTCGCCTGCCTCGTCGTAGGTGAACCAGTACATGACCGCGCGCGCGTCCGCCAGAATCTCGAGCACGAAACCCTGACCGTCTCGCTCAGGGTCATACCAGGCGGAAGAGCTGCCCGCTTCGACCACGAAAGGCTCGTCGAGCGACGCGATGGTGATCTCGAACTCCAGGGTCGAATCAGCGCCGCCGATGTCGCTCTGGTCCCCGCCATCGGAGTCCTCATAACCGGCCCATGCTCCACCCTGCCAGTGCGCCACGGTACCGGGATCGGCATCCTGCCCGAAGCCGGTTAAGTCGGAAGCCCGGGTATGCAGCCGTGCCCTGCCGCTCTGCGCCAGCAGCGCCCGGTTGCTCTCGTTAGCGGGGAAAGATACGGAAAAAGTCAGCGCATCGTCGCGGTATTGCTGGTATCCGGACGGCGATCCGCCCGCCTGTGCGAGCCAGGTGTAGGGTCCCAGTGCCGTTTCCAGTGCCTGTTCGTTTGCCGTGGCGGAATGCTCTATTTCGAGCATCGACGCCGGCTGCCCGGGCAGCGCCGTGACTTCGCCGTCCTCGCGCCAGCGCATGGGCTTGTCCCAGGCGATCCAGGCCCGGTACTCGCGCCCCAGCTGGACCGGTTGCGCCTGGAAGATGTGCAGGCGGCGATGGGTCGCGTCGAGGCCATCCCATTCCGCCTGGAACACGACCGCACCCGTGATCGAATCGACCAGGTGCAGGGCCGTGATCGAGGGCGGGCCTGACTGACGGTAATAGGCGATGGCAAAAGTGCGGGCCAGGTCGGTTCTGACGCGTTCGATTTGCGAATTCGGCAGGATAAAGCCGTCGTGCGAATTGCGTCCCAGTCCGCCGTAATCGGCGCCGGCGCCGGGCAGGGGCGCATGGATACTGGCGCCGCTGGATGGCTCGATTTCGAGCGTCCACGACGGCACCTGGTATTGATAGGCGAAGTACTCTTCGGTGGTCCCGATGCCCGAATTCAGCGCGCCGTTGTCCGGCATCTGGTAGACGTAATCCTTGCCCGCCGGAAGGTTGCGGTGATACTGGCTGAAGAGACTGAGCAGCCTCTGGGTCGCATTGGCGAGCCGGACATTGCCCGTGCGCACCCAGAAGTGGACCTGCGAATAGGAGTGCATGTCCGTGAACATGCTGAGCCGGGTTGCCGGACCCAGTTCCGCAGCCCGGTCCAGAGCGCGGATTTCCGGTTCCGAATGCGCGGCCGACCCGTGGTGCACCAGGCTCTCGGGGTTGTCCGAAGAACGGTTCGGGTTGGTGTTCCAGAAGGGTCCCGCGTTACGGTTGAGGTCCACGCCCAGGAGGTGGTCCCCGAAGCTGAGCAGGTCTTCGTCAGTGGACAGCATGTTCTTGCGACGCATGCGGCCATCGCGAGGCGAGGTTTCGGGATAGCCGGGATCGGTGCCGAGCCAGTTGCGCCCTGGATGGCGCTGCGTCTGCAGGAAGCCGTCGACGTTCAGGACCGGAATAACGAGAATATTGGCGTTGTCGCGAAGGTAGGCGATCAGCGGATCGTCGTCCGCCCCGAGGGCGAGCAATTCGATGATGCCGGTCGCGACCTCCGGTGATTGCCACTCGCGGGCATGGATACCCCCGTTGGTCAGCATGGCCTGTTCATCGAAGCCGCGGGTCGTCTGGCGATCCGGGTCGCCAAGACGATAGAGCCAGATCGTCCTGCCGTGCCGGGTCGAGCCGATCGCCTCGGGGTGAACCCACGGTGTCGTGACTGCCAGGTCCTGGTGCCGCGCGTGCAGGCCGGCGTAACTGCGGAAGCCGTGGAATGGCAGGGGCGTGTCGACCGGCAACGGCACTTCGTAGCCCAGCGCGATCTTCGAATCGTCGCTGGCGGGTGCGTCGCGCACCCACTCCACCATCCGCCCCGCCTGTCCCTGCACCGTGCTGGCGGCGCCGAGCAGCAGCATGGCCGTGAACACCAGCTTGCACGGGCGCTGCCGCATCAGCGAGCCTTCCGCTCAGATTTCAGCTGCGCCAGCGACAGGGCCAGGGCGGCGCGCTCCGAGGCCAGGCCTTGGTCCTTGCCGGCGACCTCATACAGGCGTTCATGGAGGTTTGGGTCGGTGCTGTGCGACAGCGCGAGCGCCGCCGATGCACCGAGCTCGCGATCGCCCAGCAGCGCGATAATCAGTTCGAGGGCCGCGGGCTGATGCAGCAAGCCCGGCGCCAGTTGTGCGATCGACAGCGCGGCATTTGGGGCGGGCGCCCGGCGCACTGCCTGTTCCAGCAGGGTCAGACGCTCGCTCTCCATGAACAAAGTGTCCGCCATGCCCAGGGCGTCGGCCAGGCCAGGTCCAGCGGCCTGCTCCAGTGCCAGGGTAAAAAGTTCCGGGTCGGCCAGTCGCAGCGCAGCGCGAAGGGTGACCGGAGTCAGGACCTCGTCGCGCCTCGGCTCCGACAGCGACCGCTCGGCGATCAGCCGCACGGTGTTCTCGGGCAACAGGTTCAGCGCGTCCACATAGCCCTCGCGCTGAGCCGGTGATGCGGCAAGGTAGGCAGCCAACCAGCCAGCGGGGTCGTGCCGGCGCCAGCGGCTGGCGTTCTCCCCGGCCGCGTCTCGCTCCCAGGCGTGCTCGACGCCGGCCGTCGCGGCACGGATATTGAACAACGGCACGCCGAAGCCGGGATGCTCCTCATGCGCCACGAGAGTCCGTGGTTCGTAGTCTGCAAGAAAGGCGAGCACTTCCGGGCCCACGGCATGGCTGAGCAGATCCCCGAGTCCGGCGGCAAAATGGAACAGCGCTGCCTCCCGCGCGGGAACTGGCCAATCCTCGCGGCCCGCCAGTTCTCTCAGCCCCTCCAGCAGTTGGGTGTCCCGGCCGGTTCTGGCGAGTTCGAACAGGTCTCTCAGTGTTTCGCGCTGATCGACCCGGGCCGCGGCTTCCAGGGCCTCCTGTCGCGACCAGTTCGGGCCGGATGCCGGCGAAGCGGACAGCGGCAGCATCGAAAACAACAGCGAGAGCAGTAGAGCAATTGAACGCAGCACGCCCGAACCCCGAAGTCTGGTGTAGAAGACCGGTCAGAATTCAAGCATACGCCCGCGGCCCGCCCGGGTAAAAGTCAACGGCGGCTTTGCCTTGACTCGCCCGGATGGCCGACAATAGCCCATTCCGACTTTTGGCGAGGATCGAGAGGCCTGCAATGACGGAATGCATCACTGCGCTGGAGTACGAGAACGGTGTCATAGCAATTGACAGCGGCATGGTGCGGCCGCAAATGACCGCCTGCTATCTGCTGGAAACGGATTCCGCCCTGGCGGTCATCGAAACGGGAAACAATGCCAGCGCGGAGCGCATCCTGTCCGTTATAGCCCACCGCGGACGCCGGGTTGAGGAGGTCAGCCATGTCATCGTGACGCACGTGCATCTCGACCACGCGGGTGGGGCCGGTAGCCTGATGCGGCGATTGCCCAATGCCACGCTGGTGGTCCACCCACGCGGCGCCCGCCACATGGCTGACCCGTCGCGGCTCGAGGCCAGCGCGCGGGCGGTCTATGGAGACGAAGAGTACGAGGCCCAGCACGGCCCCCTGCAACCTGTGCCGGAGGAGCGCATGCGGATCATGGATGATGGGGGCC
This sequence comes from Lysobacterales bacterium, assembly GCA_041571375.1. Lineage (GTDB taxonomy): Bacteria > Pseudomonadota > Gammaproteobacteria > Xanthomonadales > SZUA-36 > CALKKN01. The sequence goes on from JBFFUJ010000082.1 coordinate 7,601, forward strand.
ATGTCGCTGTCGGCAACCGCCGCCTGGAGTTCATGGACACGCCGGGCCACGCACGCCACCACTTCGTCGTCTGGGACGAGACGACCCGGGGCTGGTTCAGCGGTGACACATTCGGTATTTCCTACCGGGACCTGGACACCGCCGACGGGCCCCTCATATTACCGACCACGACGCCGATCCAGTTCGATCCTCCGGCCCTTGTCGATTCCATCCAGCGCATGATGGAGCGTGGCCCCACCTGCATGTACCTCACGCATTTCGGCCGCGTCGGCGACCTGAAGCGACTGGCCACGGACCTGCAGTCAGGGGTCGAACAGTTCGCCGAGTGGGGTGACCGGTTCGCGGCGGATGAACATCGTGGCAAACGGATTGCAGAGGCCATGATGGGTTGGCTTGTCGAGCGCGCGCGTCGGCACGGCGTGGAGCGATCCGATGAGTTCCTGCGCGACCTCCTGCAGGGGGATGTGGAGCTGAACACTCAGGGTATCGAATTCTGGCTCGACCACCGGCAGCAGGACTGAGCGGCAGCCCGCGACCGGTATCAGGCAAAAAAACGCAGCTTGTCCTTGTAAGTGCGGGAGAGTTTGATGGTATGGCCGCCGCTGAGTTTCAGAAAATACTCGCCATTGATGTGCGGTGCCAGTCCCTGCACCCGGTGGACGTTGACGATGGTCGAGCGGTGAACCCGCTGCAGAAGTGACGGGTCGAGCTCCTGCTCGAGCTTTTTCATGGTCTGGCGCATGATGTAGGTTTCGCCGCCGGCGTGGACGCACATGTAGTCGCCGGCCGCGTCGATCCAGTCGATGTCTTCCTGTCGAATCCAGTTGGTCCGACCCGCGTCGCGGATGGCCAGGCGTGGCGCCTGGCCGCGTCTTGGCCGCAACTGGCCGTTCGCACCGCTCCCGCGGGTGACCTGTCCGCCTCCCGACGTAATCTGCCGGATCAGCTCGTTGAGCAATCTGCGCTGTCTGAGTAACCGGGTTTTCCCGCAGTTTTCCCTTACGTGCTCGAGTGCGGCGACCAGGCGGTCCTCCGCGATGGGCTTCAGGAGATAGTCGAGGCCATGTTGTTCGAATACGCTGATGGCGTAGTGGTCCTGGGCCGTGAGAAAGACGACAAGCGGCAGCTCCTTGGGCGACATGGCCCGCAGCACGTCGAAACCGTCCATGACGGGCATCTGAACATCGAGAAAGAGCAGGTCCGGCCGAAGCCTGCGAAGCATCGCAAGAGCCTCCTTGCCGTTGCTTGCTTCAGCGACGATTCGGCATTCGCGCGAACGCTGCAGTCGCTGACTCAGCAGGCGCCGCGTTCGAGCTTCGTCGTCGACGATGAGGGTGTTCAGGGGAGTCTTCATGCTCACCTCACAGCATATCATCCCATCCCGTTCCTGCAATCTGGCAATCTGTAGGCAATGGCCTCGGCCAGATGTTCATCGCCAACAGCGAGTGAGCCATCCAGATCGGCCACGGTGCGCGCCACCCTGAGGATACGCTGGCAGGCGCGGAGCGACAGGGTTCGCTCAGAGGCGGCGTGCTCCAGCAGCGCCCGCTGGTCCGCATTGATCCTGCAGTGTCTCCGGACCTGCTGGTCGTCCAGCTGGGCATTGGGTACACCGCCGCGGGCGAGCTGTATTTTGCGCGCGGCGGCGACACGCCTGCGGACCGCAGCGCTGTTTTCGGGTTCCTCCGCGCCGCCGCCCATCGGCAGCACCTCGGGCCGGCTCAGCGCGACCTGCAGGTCGATGCGATCGAGCAAGGGCCCCGAGATTTTTCCCCGGTAGCGCTGAATCTGCTCTGCAGTGCAGCGACAGCGGC
>JBFFUJ010000083.1:0-9395 GCA_041571375.1 Lysobacterales bacterium
GCCGGCGGTCACCACGCGCGGCTTCAGCGTGGCGGACTGCGAGGAACTGGCCGAACTCATCTGTGACGTGCTCGACCGGGTCGGCGATGCCGACACCGAACGCCGGGTCGCCGGGGCGGCGCTGGCCCTGTGCCGGAAGCACCCGGTGTATTCGGGCCGGTGAGGAGTCGCGCTTTGGGTTCCGCTGGCAACGCTTTCCGTCCTGCTGACCTGCGCTAGGCCGGCTTGTGTGGTGCCCCCTCTGTAACCACGAAAGCACCCGGGTGGTGGACTCGCGCCTGACCCGCGACGGCATGCAGATCCGGCGCCGGCGGCAGTGCGAGCGCTGCGGTTCCCGGTTCAACACCTACGAGGCACCGGAGATCAAGGCGCCGCGAATCATCAAGGCCGACGGCACTCGCGAGGCTTTCTCCGAGGACAAGCTGCGCACCGGGATGCTGCGGGCCCTCGAGAAGCGGCCGGTCGAGACGCGCGAGGTCGAGCGTTCGATCCGGGCCCTGTTACGGCAGATCAGCACGGTCGAGGACTCGGAGATTCCGAGTTCCCTGCTCGGAGAGTGGGTGATGCGCGAACTCATCAAGCTGGACCAGGTGGCCTATGTGCGATTCGCCTCCGTCTACAAACGCTTCGAGGACGTGCAGGCGTTCCGGGACGTGATCGAGCGCCTCGAGCAAAACGAGGCCGGTGCAGACGATCAGCGCCAGATTTCCCTGCTCGATCCCCGGTCCAGGCCCCGGCGCGACGGCGGGCAGTGAACTTTTCACGCTTCGATCATGAATGCATGGCCGAGGCGCTGCGCCTCGCGCGTCGCGGGCTTTACACCACCGATCCCAATCCCCGGGTCGGCTGCGTGATCGCGGACGGCGAGCGGATCACCGGACGGGGCTGGCACCAGTTTGCGGGCGGGCCGCATGCCGAAATCGCGGCGCTGCGGGATGCCGGAGCCTCTGTCCGCGGCCAGACGGCGTACGTCAGTCTCGAACCCTGCAGCCATCATGGCCGGACCCCGCCGTGCACGGAAGCCCTGGTGGAGGCGGGCATAGCCCGCGTCGTGGTGGCGGCGGAGGATCCCAACCCCCGGGTGAACGGCGGCGGTCTGGACCGGCTGCGTGCGGCAGGTGTCGAGGTGCAGTCGGGCCTGATGAGTGCGGAGTCCGAGGCGCTGAACTGCGGCTTCATGAAGCGGATGCGTTGCGGGTTGCCCTGGCTGCGGGTCAAGAGCGCCATCAGCCTGGACGGGCGAACGGCGCTGCGCGGCGGGGAAAGCCAGTGGATCACCGGCGAGCATTCCCGCCGCGACGTCCAGCGCTGGCGGGCCCGCTCATCGGCCATCCTGACCGGAATCGGCACCGTTCTGGCCGACAATCCGGGCCTCGATGCGCGCGTCGACGAGCCGGTGCAGCAGCCGCTGCGGGTGGTGGCCGACACGCGCTGGCGCACGCCCCTGGGCAGCCGACTGCTCGAGCAGGCCGGGAACACCCTGCTGGCGGGCGACGCGGCGGTCGCCGTGCCGCCGCCGCTGCAGGAGTCCGGTGTGGGCCTGTTGCCCTTGCCCGGGGCTCAAGGCGGCCTCGACCTCGGTAGCCTGCTGGGGGCACTCGGCGAGCGACAGATCAACGAGGTGCAGGCAGAGGCCGGGGCGCGGCTTGCCGGATCCCTGCTGTCACAGGGACTGGTCGACGAAGTACTGATATATCAGGCGCCCGTTCTGCTCGGCGACGGAGGCCCCGGGCCGTTTGCCCTCGGCCCGCTTGAATCGATGGCGGAGCGCACGCATCTGCAGATACAGGACTCCGTTCGCTGCGGCGACGATTTGAGGATTCGTCTGAAACCCCTACCGGGGCGTTGATCATGTTCACCGGCATCGTAAGCAATATGGGAACCCTGGTGCGTAAGACCGACCTCGGCGGCGACTGTCGCCTGGCCTTTCGCTGTGAGGCTCTGGACCTGGACAGCGTGCATCCGGGGGAGAGTATCTGCGTCTCGGGCGCGTGCCTGACCATGCTGGAGCCGGCCGGCGGGTCCTTCCAGGCGGACGTTTCGGCAGAGACGCTCGAACTGACCACTCTGGGCAGCCTCGAAGAAGGGCAGGTGGTGAATCTGGAACTGGCCCTCCGCGCCGAGGATCGTCTTGGCGGTCATCTGGTGACGGGTCATGTAGACGGCAAGGCAACCCTGACTTCGCGGCGCCCGGATGGCCGCGCGGAGCGGCTGGAGTTCGAGGTTCCCGGTCATCTGGCGCGCTATGTGGCGCGCAAGGGTTCGGTCTGCCTGGACGGCGTGAGCCTGACCGTGAACGGTGTCGACGGTTGCCGCTTCGACGTCTGCCTGATACCGCACACGCTCGAAGTCACCACCCTCGGAGCGCTGCAGCCCGGCGACCAGGTCAATCTCGAGGTCGATCTGGTCGCAAGGTACCTCGAGCGGCTGGCGGAACCCTTTGGCGAGGACCTCCACGCCGAGGCCCCGGCCCGGACCTTGCAGGATTGAATCCATGCCGACGAGACCGACGCTGAACACCATCCCCGAATTGCTGGACGACATCCGGGACGGGCGCATGATCGTGCTGATGGATGACGAGGATCGGGAAAACGAGGGCGACCTGGTCATGGCTGCGTCCAAGATCCGGCCCGAGGACATCAACTTCATGGCGCGCTTCGGCCGCGGCCTGATTTGCCTTCCTCTGACACGCGAGCGCTGCCGGCAATTGCGCCTGCCGTTGATGGTCAACGAAAACCAGGCCCGCTACGCCACCAACTTCACCGTCTCCATCGAGGCCGCGGAGGGGATCAGTACCGGGATTTCGGCCTACGACCGGGCCCACACCATTCGCACCGCGGTGCGGCCCGACGCCGGAGCGGAAGACCTCTCGCAGCCGGGGCATGTCTTCCCGTTGATGGCCCAGCCCGGCGGCGTGCTCGCCCGCGCCGGCCACACGGAAGCCAGCGTCGATCTGGCCATGCTGGCGGGCCTGGAGCCGGCCGCCGTGCTCGTGGAGATTCTCAACGAAGACGGCAGCATGGCCCGGCGCGCGGAGCTCGAGCGTTTCGCGCAGGAGCACGGGCTCAAGATCGGCACCATCGCCGAACTGATCCATTATCGGATGGAGACCGAAAAGACCATCGAGCGGGTCTCCAGGCACGAAGTGGACACCGACTATGGCCCCTTCCACCTGCACGCCTACCGCGACACCATCGAGGGTCGGCTGCATCTGGCCCTGCTCCGGGGCGAGGTCGACCCGGAGCAGCCCTTCCTGGTGCGAGTGCATGTGCAGAATCCCTTGAGCGACGTGCTGTCCATACACCGCGCCGATTTCGGCATGCCGTTGCGCACGGCCCTGGGCGAGATCGAAGCCGCCGGTTCGGGCCTGGCCCTGGTGCTCGGCGGCCACAAGGACGACACGGAGCTTCTGCGCCAGATCCAGCAGCAGCCTGAGCCCGCGATTGCCGCCAACGGCGACAACCGGCGGTCGCGCGAACTGCGGACATACGGCATTGGCGCCCAGATCATCGCGGACCTCGGCGTGCGCAAGATGCGCGTGCTCAGCGCGCCCTGGAAACTGACCGGGCTGGCCGGGTTCGGGCTTGAAGTGGTCGAGTACCTGGAGGCGCACGGCGAACGGGAGGAACAGGCGTGAAGGAGCTGACCCCGACTGCGCCGGTGAGCGGGCCCCGTATCGCCGTGGTCGCGAGCCGGTTCAACCAGTTCATCGTCGAGCAACTGGTCGCCGGGGTCGAGGACGCGCTGACTCGACGCGGACTCGATGCCTCCGACCAACTGCTGGTCTGGGTGCCGGGAGCCTTCGAACTGCCGCAGGCGGCCGCGCGGCTGGCCGCGTCGGGACGCTTCGATGCGGTGATCGCGCTGGGTGCGGTCATCCGCGGCGGCACGCCGCATTTCGAATACGTGGCCGGGTGCTGCGCGGACGGTCTGAGCCGGGTCGCGCTGGATTACGATCTGCCGGTGATATTCGGCGTGCTGACGACCGATGACATCGAGCAGGCACTGGAACGCGCCGGCAGCGGCGAGGGCAACAAGGGTTTTGATGCCGCCATCACGGCGCTGGATATGGTCGAAACCCTGAACGCGTTGCAGCGGCAACTGGACCGCCGGGACGGCTGATGGGCCGGCCCGGGCCGTACGAATCGCGCCGCCGCGCCCGGCGCCGCGCAGTGCAGGCGCTTTATCAGTGGCAGATCACGGGGCAGGCCGCCGACGAGATTCTGCATCAGTTCCTGTCGGTGCAGAACATGAAGGGGGTAGACACCGCCTATTTCGAGCAGTTGCTGCGCGGCGTGATTTCCGAGCGCGAGGGGCTGGACGGCGCCTTGCAGCCCTTCCTGGACCGTTCGCTGGAGCACGTCGACCTGATGGAACGGGTCGTGCTGCGCATCGGCGCCTATGAACTGCTGCACTGCCCGGAACTGCCCTACCGGGTCGTACTCGACGAATGCGTCGACCTGGCGCACCGCTTCGGTTCCGAGCAAGGCCACACCTACGTGAACGCGGTGCTGGACAAGGCGGCGCAGGACTGGCGCAAGGCCGAATCCGACCGCTCCGCCGAGCCGTGAAGCCGTGGCCGAATTCGACCTCATCAGACAGCTGCAGCAGCGGATCTGTGCCGCGGATGCCCCGTGGCGATCCAGTTGCCGGGTGGGCATCGGTGATGACGCCGCGGTGCTGGAATCGCCCGCAGGCCGTCAGTTCGTGGTATGCACCGACAGTCTGGTCCAGGCGGTGCATTTCCCGGTCGACACGCCCGCCGCCGCCGTAGGCCACAAGGCGCTCGCGGTAAACCTGAGCGACCTCGCCGCCATGGGTGCCGAGCCGGCCTGGTTTTTTCTCTCGCTGACCCTGCCCGAGCCCGATACCGTATGGCTGGAAGGCTTCATGCAGGGCATGGCGGCTCTGGCCCGCGAATGCGGCATCTACCTCGCCGGCGGTGATCTGAGTTCAGGGCCTCTGAACGTCTGCGTCGCAGCAATCGGCCTGGTCGACACCGGCTGCTATCTGACCCGCTCGGGCGCGGCCGCGGGGGACCTGATTGCGGTCTCCGGCCGGCCGGGCGCCGCCGCCCATGCGCTGGACTGCCTGAAGGAGGGCCGGAAAGCCTCTGCAGCGGATCGCTTGGCGCTGGAGTTTCCCACGCCGCGCATCGCGCTCGGACGATGCCTGCCGGGCGTGGCCAGTGCCTGCATCGATCTGTCCGACGGACTGCTCGCGGACCTGGGCCACATCATGGCGGCGTCCGCGGTCGGCGCGGTCCTCGAACTGTCGAGCCTGCCCTGCCCGGCAAGCCTGGCCCCGCTGCCCGAGTGTGAGCGCTGGTCTCTGCAGTTGTCGGGCGGTGACGACTACGAACTCTGCTTCACGCTGCCGCCCGGCAGCAGTAATCGACTCGACGAGATCCGGCGCCGGAGCGGTGTCGAGCTCACGGTCATTGGCCAGATCACCGACGATCCGGGATTGAGTGTGCGGGCACCGGACGGCAGCGATTTCGAACCGGCACGCAGCGGCTACGAGCACTTTCGTGGGGCTGGGGGCTGATGGGGATGCCGCGCCTGATCGAGCAGGACCCGGCCGTGCGCCGCGTGGCGCTCGGCAGCGCTGGCGGCTTCCTGGCCTTCGGGTTCGGTGCCGGGCTGTCCCGCTATGCGCCCGGCACCGTCGGCACGGTCGTGGCCGTGCCGATCGCCGTGCTGCTCAAACAGCTGCCGCCGTCACTTTTCTGGATTCTCTGGGTCGCGCTGACCGCGGCCGGCGTCTGGTTCTGCGAAACGGCCAGCCGCCGCCTCGGCCGCAAGGACCCCGGTGGCATCGTCTGGGACGAGATGGTCGGGTTCTGGTTGCTGGCCGGGATCCTGCCTTTCGATCCGGCATGGTGGCTGGCCGGCTTCCTGGCCTTCCGGCTGTTCGACATTGCCAAGCCCTGGCCCATACGCGGCCTGGAACGGCGCCTCGAGGGGGGCTGGGGCATCATGCTGGACGATCTGCTGGCGGCGCTCTACGCGCTGGCGGCGCTGGCCCTGCTGAGCCGGGCATTGTCGTGGCCCTGGGCGATCACCTAGTCGAGCCCGAAAGCTCCCCGTAGCCACGTCAGTGGCCCCTCCGCGGCGTGGCCCGAGATCGCGACGACATCGAAGCGCCCGGGTCGGTCGGCGAACCGCCGATGCCGGCTGAGAAAATGCCGGGCCGCATGGATGATGCGGCGCTGTTTGGGCACGGTTACCGTGGCTTCGGCACTGCCATATCGATCGCTGCGCCGGTAGCGCACCTCGATGAAGACCAGGGTCGGACCGTCCAGCATGACCAGGTCGATCTCACCGCCCCGGCAGCGGTAGTTCCGGGCCAGCGGGCGCAGCCCCCGACCGCGCAGAAACCGCTCGGCCCGGCGCTCTCCACTGCGGCCCCGCTCATGCGGACCGGTCATTCATCGGGGTTCGGAGGGCGAACGGCTCAGAGCTGCTGTCTCCAGAGTATCCGCCGGTGAGCCGCGCACGGGCGCCGGAGGATCGAATGCACGGGCGATTCCAAGGCTGAATTCGCCCCACGCGGGATCGCGTTGCAGCCGCCCGTCCGCTGACATGCGGTAGCGTCCCGACTGGCCGGTAAAAACGAAACCGGGGTCCTTGTGCATCAACGACAACCAGCTCAGCATGTTCCAGGCGTCCTGTCCGAGCGCGAACAAGGCGCCGAACGTCCCGTCGCGAAGGCTCGCCAAACGGGGCACTTCGTCCTCTGTGGCGTGCGCGAGCTCCCAGGGTGTGGCCGGGAAGCGGACGCCGTCGAGATCCTGGTTACGGGCCGGATCCGGCCGCCCCGAATAGACCCGCCCCGCGGCATAAACCGGCACCTCACCCGCATCCAGAAAACGGAGCTGCGGACGGATGAGCCTGGCTTGTGTCGAATTGGCAGCCAGAAAAATGACATCCACGTCCTCACGGCGCACGGGCTCGAATTCAAGCGGTAGCGTCAGGGTGTTCTCCAGCGCTCGTTTGCGCGCCTTGCTCTCGTCGATGCGCAGCAGGCGTTCGAGCAGCGCGCTGTGGTCATTTTCGGACTCCGGATAACGGGCTGCCGCTATGACCTGCCGGTCGTCCCGTAGGAAATCGGCCTGGAATGCCGCGGCCATCCTTTCCCCCCAGTCGCTCTCCGGCGCGAGGACCACGGCCCGCCGGTAGCCGAGCGACGCGGCCTGGTTCGCAGCCGCGGCGATTTCCGCCTCCTGCGACAGCGACAGGCCGGAAATCCGTCCGTTAAGTCCCGCTGGCGACACGAATTCCGCGGGAAGATCGTTGAGGGCCAGGACCGGGGTCGACAAACCGGGCACGTTCAGCAGGGCCTCCACCGACTCCTTGCGCAACGGTCCGAGAATCTGGTCGGCACCCGCGTCGAGCGCGCTGAAATAGGCGGCGATGGTCGACTGAGGGTCGTCGCCCGTGGCGAAGAACATCAACTCGCCGCCACCCGGGCGGTTCAGAAAAGCGCTGAGCAATCCATCCCGGAGCGCCTCGCTGGCGGCTTTGAGGCCCGGGCTGTCCGGCAGCAGCACAGCGGTCCGGAGTGGCGGCAGGAACCGCTGCCGATAGCGGAGCCAGGTATCGAGGGCTTCGCTCTCGCTGAGCAGATGGAAGGGGTGACGCCTCTTCCAGCCGGCGATTGCCTGGCCTGCGCTGTCCGTTACGACCAGGTTGTCCCGGACCACCAAGGCCAGGTCCAGCCAGCCAACGACCGTCCGGTCTCCGCGGGGGTTTTCGGAACGCAGCGCCAGTTCGCCCGTTGATACGGATTCCAGCAGCCGCAGGATCTCGACGGCAATGTCCGGGTCGTACCCGCCCGGCTGCCGGCCGAGCTCGATGGCCAGGGCCAGTTCGTTCGAAACCGGCCCGGTCAGCGCGGCCCAGGTTTGCTCCTGCAGGCCACGATATCTTTGCTCCGCCGATTCCGGCAGGTTCTGCAGCGCTCTTTGCAGAAGGGCTTCGGCTTCCTGCGGGCGGCCCGCGCGCAACGCGAGATCCGCCAGAACCAGCTCGAAACGGGATCGGTCAGCATGCCCGAGGTCTGCCTGCGAAACTTCGCGCAGGGCACGCCGGGCACCAGGCCCATCCCCGGCCAGCAGCCAGGCGTCCGCAGCGCCGACCCAGAAAGCAGAAGCGCTTCGTGGTGGCGCATCCGCCGCTTGCTCCTCGTAGAGCGACGCGGCGCGCCGATAGTCGCCTGCGGCGATGGCGGCTTCGGGGGTGGTTGCGGCGGAGGCCTCGGGTCCGCCCGGCAGGCTGACGGTGGCGCAGGCGCTCAGCAGGGCCGCCGCACAGGCAGCCAGCAACAGCGCGTAGCTGTGACCGCGGATTGCATCAGCGCTTGTGTGCGAGCAAGCATTCAGCATCTGGACCGGGACTCCGGGACCTGCGGGAGATCATACCGCAACGGACCCGCGCATGATTCATAATATCAACCCTATGAACGAGCGCGAGGGTATCGGCTGCACTGGCGCGGGCCGTCTTTACGTGGTTGCCACGCCGATCGGCAATCTCGACGACGTGACGCTGCGGGCTTTGCGCGTCCTGGCCGAGTCCGATTACGTCGCGGCCGAGGACACGCGGCACAGCCGTCGCCTGCTGGCGCGGCACGGGCTGGACCGGCCCCTCGTTGCGCTGCACGAACATAACGAGGCGCAGCAGGCGCCGCGGCTGATCCAGCGTTTGCAGCAGGGTGAATCCATTGCCCTGATCGCGGATGCGGGCACGCCCCTTCTGTCCGACCCCGGTTTTCGCCTGGTCGGGCTGGCGGCCGTGGCCGGTATCGAGGTGGTGGCCGTGCCCGGCCCGAGCGCCATCACCGCGGCCCTGTCCATCAGCGGCCTGCCCACCGATCGTTTCATTTTCGAGGGTTTCCTGGCATCGCGCCGGGCCGCGCGCCGCGAACGGCTCGCACAGCTCCGCTCCGAACCGCGAACCCTGGTGTTTTTCGAATCGAGCCACCGGATCGTCGACAGCCTGGCCGAAATGGAGCGCGTTTTCGGCCCGGAACGGCAGGCGGCGGTCTGTCGCGAAATGACCAAGCGTTTCGAAACGGTTCTGCGAGGTTCGCTTGGCGACCTCGCTGCGCGTATCGAGGCCGATCCCGACCAACGCCGCGGCGAATTCGTTTTAGTGGTGGCCGGCTGTCCGAAGGACGTGGCGGGTGTTTTTCCGGAGGCCGTCCGCCTGGCCCGTGAATTGCAGCCGCTGCTGGGCTCCAGCCAGGCGGCCCGGACGGCTGCGCGCAGGCCGGGTGACTCGATGCCGTCGTCACAGGTTACCAAGATCAGGGGTGGTTCATTGGTCATGTCAGGGACTCCCCTTCTTTGAATAGCGGCCCCATTATAGCAGATTTTTTCCGTTTGTCCACCCCCC